>CAYXDS010000024.1:0-19009 GCA_964463805.1 uncultured Elusimicrobia bacterium
CCCACTCCACGTAGAAATGAGCGCCGCCGGTGACTTCGGCGTGAATTGTGCGCACGTGCTCGCCGGCCACATCGTAAATTTTGATTTCGACGGTTCCCGCCATATCCGTCGGCACGCTGATTTTCAACATGGTTCCGTCAATTGTCTGGCTCGCACTGGCGGACCCTGGATTCTGCAACGTGACCGTTTTTGATTTCAAATTAAACGGGTTCGGGAAATTGATAATGGCGAGTTCGCCATCGTAGCCGCCGCCGGTTAAAGTGGTCTGGCTTGAATTGAGCACCGTGAACACGGAGGCGTGACTGATGTCGACACAAATTTTTTGGTTCTCGGTGTCGACCAATTTGTTTACGCTCTCGAGAAGATATTCATTCGTCGCAGAGCTGTAGTAGTAGATGTTCAGCGAATAGGGATCCGTTGCGCTCGAATCGTACGTAAGGCACAGCCGTGCTTCTTTTCCTTGTGGGAATGAATGGCTCACTCCGGCCGGAAGAAAGATGTCGTAGAACGAACTAAAGGGGTCGATGTCGAACGTTTTCAGTTTATTGATGGCCGCGCCCATTTCAGAGGGATAAGCCTTAAGTCCCAGTCGAGATGCAACTTTCATGGCCCCCAAACGCGACGCCGAGGCGTTCGCCGCGTCTTCGGCAGTGTCGGCTGCTTGGAACGCGATTTCAGCTTCGGCCGTATCATCATCTTCGCCGAGGCAACCCGCCGAAAATTCAACGCCCGAGGGATCTCCGTGTTCGTCGAGCGCTGCGTTTCCTCCTTTTGCATTCGAGATGGTCGCCGTGTTTCGCTTCGCGATGCCGGTAAAGAACGTGAAATCTCCCGAGACGGTGTTGTTGGCGCCGGTTGTTTCGTTGGTCGTCACAAACGTCGCGCTTAATGTGATCGTGTAGGACGTTTCGCCGCCGGCCGGCGTATAGGTGACTTTCGCTTCGGTGCGATCATTGGAAATATTCGGCGTGCCGAGCGTTCCTTTGCCGCTCGACAACGTCATAATTTCATCGTCGTCCACGGTGCCGTCACTGTCGGAGTCCTGGGTTGACTTGCGCAGAGCGCTGTCGAACTTGAAGATCATCGTGAACGTTCCGTTGGGGTTCTTGAGCACGTTCGCGTGCGCGCCGGGTGTTGGCGCTTTAAACACAAGATCGAGAGTCGTATCGCTGTTCAATGTGACGTTTGCGGCGAGCCTTGTGATCGCATTGGATTGATCGAAACCAAGAATTGTGTAAGCCTTGTTCGCTTGAATGCCGGCGATCGAATATTCAAGAAGGTTCCCTGCCGCGTCCTTAACCTTTTTGCTGATCGCGATTTCCTTGAAATTATCGCGCACGGCGAGAATCGTATCGAGTTCGCGCTCGTTCACAGTTTGGCCGTTTGATTTTGTGATCTTGCCGCTTAGCGTGTAACCGGCCGGAAGCGTCAGCGTGCCGAGGTTTGTGTCTTTGTTCGCAGTGACAACCACATTTTTTCTTGTGATGCTGCCGTAACCGCGAGCGAGAATGTAAACGTTGTAGGTTCCTGGCGCGAGTCCTTTCACGTTCATCTGGCCGTTTTCCTCTTTGTCCATGAGATCGCCGAGCGGATTGTCCTGAGGAACGTCCGGTTGCTTGTTCAATATGATCATGGCGCCGGGCAGATTTTGTTCGATTTTTTCACCGAACGGAATCAACGGCGTGCCGCCGTCCGATGTTACGATCGTTGCGCTGATGCTGCCGTTCGCCGCTTCGAGAGTGAAATTGACGCTGGTCTTGTCTTGTACGTCGATCGGACCTTTGATGACTTGGCCGTAACGGCCGGTGCCTGGGTCACCCAAGAAACGCGTGTCGAACGGATCGGGTCGCGGCGAACAAACGATGCGGTAATAACGATCGTCGGTGCTCAATCCGCGCAAAACATATTTTCCATTCGCATCGGTGAACGCTTCAAGTTGATCGTTGCCGTGATCGCCGCGTTTAACGCTGATCGCCTTTACTCGGATGTTCGGTAACGCGTTCCCTTGCGAATCCACAACGGTACCGGTGATTTCGGTTCCTTCGTCGAGCGGAATAAATCCGACGTCTTTCGTTTCGCCCTCGCTGATTTGGACAGCGCTTTTTGTGAACGACACAAACTGTTTCTTACCGGAGGCGATGTCGGATTCAGATGGCGGCGAATAATTGTACAGAACAACGTCGTACGTGCCGGGATTAACGGCGATGTTGAAGTACCCGTTGGCATCAATCAGCGGATTTTCCGCCTGTCCGTAACCGCCGGGTATCCATGGGTTGCTGCGCGCTTCGATGCGGTAGCCGTTGGCCAAATATTGAGAGAAGTTCGACGCGGAAATGACGACGCCTGATTTCTTTATTTGCAACCGGCCTTTGATCGTCGCCGCGTTAATGAGTTGAATTTCTTGATTGCTGATGTCGGCGGCGACGACTTGAATCGATTTGTCCTTCGACGCGTATTTCTTCGGGAAACTGTCGTTGACGGTCAATAAATAATTTCCGGGACGAACTTTGCTGATCGCGAAGTCAACCGAGGTTCCGACCAAATTCACGCTCTGGTACGCAATAATCGAGTCGTCGCTATCGACAAGTTGTACTTGTAGGTTGCGACCGGTGTCTGACACGCCACTGGCCACTTGGAGCGTTCCGCTCACGCGATATCCATCGGTTAAGATGAAGTTTTGATTCGAAATGTTTTGATTCGTAATCGTGACGACCGCTTTCTGTTCGCTGATTTCGTTGCCGTTGCTTAAACTTCCGTCGATCTCTCCGTTGGTCGTCAACTCATACGAGCCGGGGGCGAGACCGGAAATTGTGAAGGTGCCTTTGTCCGCGTCGTAAGTGGCATAAAAAGTTTCCTTCGGATCGTAGAAGATCGCATTCGTGGCGGTCGTTCCCATATTGAAATTTCGATTGCGTAAAGATCGCGCCATGATTCGGTTGGCAGGTAACGTTCCGGATCCTGAGGGCGTTTGCGTATTTGTCGGCGTCGATGAGGTGACGTTGTACGCAATCGTATAAGGCGCCGAGGCGGAAGATGTCACGCGTCCGGAGATCGTGTAGGTCGGCCCCGATAAATCGATGTCTCGCGTTGTGACCCGTCCGTTCGTGATGGGAACGCTGAAGTTTACGACAAGCCCCGTGAACGGATATCGGGCGCGCAGCGAATAAAAATCAGTTCCCAGTCCGTTGATCGTAAAGGTTTGACCGGAAATGACGGCGGTCGGAGTGGAGTCGCCAAAATTATTATGAGGAAGCGCTTCAATTTGAACCGTGTTGTAATCGGATCGGCCGCTCGGCAAAATAATATTTCCCGTGACTTGCCCGGTAAATTTTTCAAGTGTGAGATTTAAAGTGCCCACCCCACCTGCGACGGTGACGGTCGGCTGACCGGCCACACTGAGACCAAATCCTGACACGTGCGTGTTCGCAAAGTAAGTGCCGTCTTCGAGGCCGGAAATTTGAAAGGAGGTGCTCGCCGTCGTCGTATTTGTGCCGATGGATACGTTCGTCCCTCCTCCGTCGCCGCGGCTAGGCGCATACACGTTGATCCAAACATTGAGCTGACCGTTCGAACCGAGTGCCGAGGAGTCGCCGTTAAGCGTAAGAGTTCCGGTGATTGTCCCACCGGCGGCGAACACCGGGAAATTCGCGGTAACGTCGCTGCCGGCGATGGTCACGTTCCGTTTGTTGCGAATAAAACCGTTAGCGAAAGCCGTCAGCACATATTGACCGTCGGCAAGCCCAAACACGCGATAGGTTCCTCCGGTTTGGTTGGCCGGAACGAACACGCCGCCGTAATGTCGCTGCGACGGATCATTGCTGTCGGGAATTAAATCGCCGTTCGCATCGAGCGCCGCTTCAACCGAAACCCAATTTCCTTGTGTGTTTCCTCCGGGCGGAAATGTAACGAGTCCGTCCACCATCGGTTGACGCACCAATGTTTTCGTGCTGCTCGTTACTCCGAGAGGCAATGTGGCCGAGAAGGTCATTGGAGCATGGCTCTCCACTTCGATAGTCACGTTGTAAGCGACGTTTGGTTCCAAAAATAGATCTGTGTATTGGGTCGGCGTCGCATTCCAGTCGTCGCCGGCGTCCGATGTTGTTTTTCCCATGCGGAAACGAACCGTCCCGAACGCTTGTTTCGAATAATCGGACGTCGCTGCGCGCACGGAACCTGTGATGTCGGGCAGCGAAGATCCCGTGGGGCGTATCGCATAAAGACGCAACGTGGCCGCTTGAGTTAATTGGACCGTTCCCACGTTTGTCGTCGCGCTCGCACTGACGGTAGCGGTAACTTCTTTGAAAACGTATCCGGACTTGAAGAATCGTACGCGGTAACTGCCGGCGCTGAGTCCGTAAATACTGAACGTGCCGTCCGCGAGAGTTCGTGTGTATCGGCTGGTCGTTCCGAAAATATCAACATTGACGTTGTCGATCGGCGTGCCGGCTCCCGCTTGCTGCACAAGACCCTGCATGCCGGCCGTATCGATGATGGCCGTCAGCGTGTTATCGATGATGTCATTACCGACTTGGATTCGAACGAAATACGTTCCCGGCGGCGCAATCGACGGCGGTTGATTCGGTAACGGGTCCGTCATTCCGTCCCATGATGTGCGCACGTTTTTCGTGTTTCCGTAAATGGTTTTTGTGACGACGCCGAATGTGGAGTCGGTCGAAAACATCACGCGCCAATTCAAATCTTCATCGATTCGGAAGTTCACATAGGCTTTTTCATTTTTGCCCGGATCGAAAGTGACCGATTTCTGCGTCGTATCGAGCGTGCCTTTATCTATGCTGCTCCGTTGAATTCCATTTTGCAGCGGATGAACGAGTGCGAGAAAAGAATAAGGAAGTCCGTTTTGCAACGAATTAAAATCGATTCTTACGTAATTCGGTTGCTGCGAGTCGGTGGTGATCTTGTAATAAAAACGGCGTCCGTTGGTCCCGTTCAGAATAGAAGTGGTGATGCTGGTAGACGCATTGAGCATCAAGCTAGACGTCGATACCGACGCGAACGTATCGGGGATCAGGTTACTGCCGTTCTGTCGCTCGGTTTTCAGCACCAATGCGATCGTCGATGTAGCATTCACGTTGTTCCAACAATTGTCTTTCACTTTGGTGTCGATGCTGGCAACGGAATTGACGACCGTCGTGATTTCAAACGGATCGAATGCGAGAAACGCCGGTGTGCCGGGACCTGTGGTGACGCTCGGCGATGAAGCGATTTCAGTCAATATTCCGCACGTCGACTTTTGCGTTGAAATGCGGAACGACATCGGGTTGTTGCTGATGGTGCAGCTGTAAGCCGAATAGTTTATGAGGACGGTTGCGCCTGGTGTAATGTTGGCGCCAGCGACGGTGAAGGTAATTCTTTGTCCGGAAATGGCCGAGGTAAACGTGACGCTGCCCGTCGCTGCGGCGGTCGTGTAGCCGGACTGAGATTGGAAGCTCGTTTGCGGCGGAGCGAAGAAATCAGGAACCAGCACCGAGATCACGCCCCCCACGTTTATTCCGAGCGGTCCGGCGATATATGTGATGGTTGAGATCGTTGCGGTCCCGGTCGGAATCACACCCGGCAAAACTGTCGCGGTTCCTTTTCCGTCACCGGGATCAAGGCCGCACGGCAAAGATGCTTGAGCAGTGGCGCCATTTGAAAGCGGGGATGTCGATCCGTTCACATCCATTGATTGAATCGCAAAGGAATAATCAACCCCCCCCTGAAGACCTGTGACATTGTAGGTTTGCGGTAAACCAACGGTCGTTGGATATGGCGGAGTTAAATTCAATGGCGGATCTTCAATTCGAGTGGCGGCCTGAAATTGAGCCTGGGTCGTAATCAATGTGTTGCCTGTGTTGTATTTAATGACGTACTTGGTCACGCTGCCGCTCGGAACCGTCCAACTGAGGGTAACCGCATTCGGTGTGTTGCTGGGCGTTGTCGCGGTTAAATTATTGATGGCGTTTGGGCCGGCATAGGCGAATCTCATTCCGGCCCAACATAAAATAATTAAACCGCTTGAACGGCCTAGTTTAATAGTCGTACGTAAATCCAAATTGATACTCCGCATTATGATAGTTGTATCGGTAGACGGACTCGTACTTGTTGTTGGAACGGCTTTGTCCGAAGTTTGAAGTGGTTCTCACTCGGAAATTTTTCGATAACGGATAACTGAATCCCAGGTTGATGGCTTGCTCGGTCTGGTAAAGTTTTTCGGTTAGATAGCCGCCGTTTTCATCTTGAATCACGCGCGAGCCATACGTGCGATGTGAATAGATGTAGCCGAAATCAATCAGCATCGGGCTGCGCGCGGCGTTGCCGAACGCGAACGTCAATTGCGTGCCGATCGAATTTTGCGAATAGTCGTAAAAATTCGAGATGAATTGCGTTTGATTGGCGTCGTAGTGATTTTGGTTCGAATCGAGATTCGAATGTCCGTACACAATTGATGTGAGCAGTTTCGTTTTCTTTATCGGAGTAAAGCCGCGATCCAACGAAATGGTTCCGCCCGAGTAAGTGTCTTCGCGCAGCGTGGACGTCAACAAACCCGTCAATTCGACGATGTGTTGATCGGTGAAGAAGCGCGGCGAAAAATATCCTTGGACCGTGGCGCCCATTCTCCAAAACAGCGGCGTTCGCGCGCGCAGCGACATCAAATGAATTTGCTCGTCGAGCACGTTGGTGCCCGCGAATTCGCGCGCGCGGTCCGAGCCTTGCGTCGACTCGAGAGAAACGTAATTCGGAAACCGCAGCAGCGAAAAATCATAGCCGAGCGATACGCTCGTTTGTTTTCCCCATTTGCGTTCCAACTCGGTTCCAATGTTGAAGATGCGGTAATCGTACAAACCATGGTTCCACGTTTCTTCGGCCGTTTCGCGGAACCATTTTGAACGGATGCCGGCGTTTTCCTTAATGCTCCAATTCGAATTTAGTCCGTGCACCGCTTTCACGTTGACGCCGTTTTCCCACGTGTCTTGGAATAGCGTGTTGCCCCCCGCCAATTCTTCAGCAGTTCGCGTCCCGTGATAGTTCGATTGAATCGTCGGCAACAAGCTCGTTCCTTTAAATTGAAGCACCGGAACGAACGTGAGCGCGGCATTGCCGCCGATTTCGCTCTTCGTTCCTTCGAAATACCATTGGCCCGTCGAAAAAAGGCCGCTGACCACCGGAATATACCGGGGGCCGGCATAGGAATTGACCGATCCAACCATCATTGCCATAAAAGCGATTACCGAGCGTTTTAATTTCACGAGCGTTGATTCCTCACTGAATAAGACCCGATTTCGTGCCGATCTTCGGATCGACGACGATATCGATGTAGCGGCTGCCCATTTCGGTCGACGTCACACGTTGTTCGTAATTCCATTTTTCGAGTTCTTCCTTATAGGCCGCGCTTGAAGATTTTCCATCGAACGCGCTGGTCGGTGCGACATTGCCCTCGTCGTCGATGATCGTGTTCGTATACGTGGTTTGCGATCCATCCTGATAATAAAGGCTCAATTTGTTTTGCAGGTTTGTGGTCCCGAGCGGAAATTCGGAGGTGGTGGTCAGCGGAGAGTTCGTGAAGTTTGCGTCGAGATCAACGGCCAGCGTGTTGGTCACGCTGCTTTTCGGAGCCCACGACATCTTCGCTGTCGTGTTGACGAACGAAGAGTACGTATTGAAACGTGTTCGCCAGAAGGTATCGTCCGAAGCGAAATTCCGGTAATCGCCCGATACCGAGTCGAGTATGCCCATTTTGATCGCATCGTCTTTATCCGCTGCGGATACCACGCTGAAGGTGTCGCGGATCGGGTTGTAAATTTTGTAGCTGCCGTCCGAAAGCAAGGTCGCGATGTCGACGTCGCGATAATGCGTGGCGTCATCGCTATCGATCAATCGATACTTGGAATCGTCATCCGGCGAAATCGTAATTTTCACAAGATGCCCGCCGGAGGCGCTGTCGCCGATTTTATCGATCGTATTCGACATCTCCGTTTGGTATTCCTTCAAAAAGTATGTCGGCGCCGTGCCGAGTTTTCCGTTAACCTCGCGTAACGCGATTGAAAGATCGTCGGGCAGCGAAGTGTTGAACGTTCCTTTGTAGGTAAAGTAATCGAAACGATTCGGACGCTCGTTCAAGACGACCAGTTTGAATTGGTCGGCGGCCGGTCTCATGATGTATTCCTCAACGCGCACGCGATGTCCATACGCATCGATCAAGGATTTGCCGACTTGATAATCCGCTTGACGCGATTCTTCGGCGGCCATGGCAAGTATTGTTTGTTTCGCGTTCGTATTTTGAATTTCCGAACGGAAGTCGTCGTTGTTCATCGGAATCGAGCCGGACCGGATCGGATCTCCGATTTCCCCTTCGATGCCGAACTTAATGTGATCTCCGGGATTTAAAACCACTTCGTTCGAAAGTTCTCCGAGCTTGGCCACGCCAACTTGGCCTTCATTCACTTCGACGAGCATGCTCTGCCCGTCTTCGGAAACTTCGACTTCAAAATCCGTGCCGCGGACGCTGGCCACGCCGACCGGCGTGTTGATGTGGAAGTTGTTGCCGCCTTTGATCTTCGCAACAATCGCGCGAACGCGGCCGCGCAGCAATTTGATCGTCTTTTGGACCGATGAAAGTTTCTCGATCTCGGCTTGGGAATTCTGCAGAAGAAGCACTTTGGACCCGTCGCCGAGTTTAACGCGCGCGACTGAGCGTTTGCCGGTGCGGATTTTATCGGCGGTGGCGAGTGGAGCGTTGGCCCCTGCTTTTTTCCATCCGTTGCCACCGGACGGCATCACTTCCACGCTGCGGGTGACGGATTCAATCTTTCCCCGGAGGGCTGTCGCATCTTTGGAAAGGGATTCGGAATAGCCGGAGCTGGTGAGGGCAAACGACAAGAGCAATAAAAATGCCTTTCTCAAAATTCGCTCCTTAGGTTCCGCCGCGGCGGATCAGTTAGGGTTAAGTCGCAAACAGTTAAAACTTAAGGGAACTTGAAGTTTGTTTCAATAGATTTATCGACGGAAACGAAGTTAAAACGGATTGATTACTGGGCGTGATTTAGACGAAACAATTTACGGCCATTTTCAGCGGTCAACTCGGCGAGACTTGCGACCGCATTTCCGCGCACCGAAGCGAGGTGCGTTCCGATTTTCGGAAGATAAGCGGGCTCGTTTCGTTGGCCGCGATGCGATTGCGGAGGAAGGTACGGACTATCGGTTTCAAGAACGATTGAGTGCAAGGGAACATCGGCCAACGCTTCGCGAAGACCATTGGCGCTCGGGTAAGTGACGGGGCCGTCGACGCCGAGATAAAATCCCATTGAAACCAATTCGTCTGCATTGTCCCTGTCACCGGAGAAACAATGAACGACGCCGGGGCATGATTTTTTTGACGAAAAATGCCGGCGAAGAATCGGCATAAGGTCTCCATACGCTTCCCGGCAATGGATGATCAGCGGTTTGTCGATTTCATTTGCCAATTCAATCCCGCATTCAAACGCGAGTTGCTGTTGATCGTGCGGAATCGGGCACTTTGCGTAATCGAGTCCCACCTCGCCGATCGCCACAAATTGCGGATGTTTTGTGAGTTGTTTGAGCTCCCGCCAAAGCTCCGGCGTAGATTTGTCGGCGTAATACGGATGCAGGCCGGCCGCCCACCACATGCGGCCGCTGTAACGTTCGGCCAACGCACGCGCCTTCGGCCATTCTTCCGGACCATCGGCGATTTCGATGATCGTCGACAGTCCGGAAGAAAAAGCGCGATCGATGACTTGATCGCGATCCCAATCGAATTTGGCGTCGCTTAAATGCGCGTGCGTCTCAAACCACATTATTTGACGGAGATCAGCTCCACGTCGAAATGAAGTTCGGCGTTCGGCGGAATCACATTGCCGGCGCCGCGTTCGCCGTATCCGAGGTTCGATGGAATGATCAACGTTCGTTGTCCGCCCACTTTCATCGTGGAAACGCCTTCGTCCCATCCTTTGATCACTTGACCGACGCCGATCACGAACGTGAACGGTTGATTGCGGTCGCGCGAGCTGTCAAATTTCGTGCCGTCTTTCAGCGTGCCCGTATAGTGCACGGTCACTTGTTGGCCGGTTTTCGGGGACGCTCCGGTGCCCTCTTTTACATCGATATATTGGAGTCCTGAGGCGGTTTTATTGATTTTCGGCTGATTTTTGCTGCTTTCGGCTGACATGGTTTCTTTCTCCTTCGCTGATGCGTGATGCGGTAAAAAAACGACCGCGGATAAGACAATCAATCCAGGCAACGACAGTTTCTGCATGAACGACCTCCGTAACAAACGAATGAACACGGCGATTAAGCTAGGAAATTCAGGAAGGTTAGCGAAGAGAAGATTGGACGGCGTGGAATTCGACAAGCAGCCCGTCATCGATCCCGACGAGCAAATCCGTTCGTTGCGGCTTGTTGCACATCGTGAAGAACGCGCAACTTGTGCCGGTGCACGGATTCAGGTCGTTGCGCTGAATGCGTTGTTCGCAATCGATGAAGTCGGCGGACATTTTTGTGAGCCGGTCGATCCACATCGGATCCAACGAAAGGAATTGCACGCCGTGCACATAATGACGGTCGCGCGGCATCACGTGAACGATTTCGATATCCGTTTTCAATATGGAACGATCGGGAAAGGTCACCGTTAGCTGGAGCTTGGTGCCTTGCGGAATGATCTGACTGATCAACATCGCCATTCCACCGGCCGAAAGGTCAATGAGTTTGCCCTTTATCGCTCGGCCGACGAACGGTTTGATTGGGACCAACGTAATGGGTCTGTTGAGAAACGCGGTCGCCGATAATCGTGGATGCTTTCGTCTTTCCATAAATCAAAACTAACAGGAAACTCAAGACAAATTGATGACAAGGCGATGACGGTGGAAAGGCGAAAAAGTTATGCTGTCTCACCGTTTTTTTAGACGTTAATTAAAGGAGGAGCACACATGCAGACGTTAAAGAAGTGGATGTTGGTCGCCGCGGGCGCGGTGACGTTGTCGGGCGCGGTTCAAGCGACCACCTACGATATCGACACGGCCCATTCTCAAATCGGTTTTGGTATCCGTCATATGGTGTCCAAAACAAAAGGAAGCTTCAATGACTACACCGGTACGATTAATTTCGATGCTCAAAAACCGGAAGCGTTGAGCGCAAACGTTACGATTAAAACCGCGAGCGTGAATACCGCGAATGAAAAGCGCGATGAACATCTGCGCAGTGCGGATTTCTTCAACGTCGAAAAATTCCCCGAAATGACATTCAAAACCACCAGCGTTAAATCCACGGGCGCAAACAAATTCGAGGTCACCGGTGATTTGACGATGCTCGGCGTGACCAAGCCGGTGACGCTGCAAGCGGAAATGACCGGTACGATCGACGATCCGTGGGGCAATCAGCGCGTCGGTTTCACGGCGACCGGAAAGCTCAACCGTAAGGATTACGGCATGGTGTTTAATATGGCGATGGACAAGGGCGGCGTGGTTCTTGGCGACGACGTGGATCTGTTGATCGAAGCGGAAGGCGTTGCGAAGAAACCGGAAGCGGCTGGAGCGAAGTCGGAAAAGAAGAAAAAGAAATAATTATTTCAGAAGGTTTTTGACGGCGGCGATAAATTCGTCGATATTGAACGGCTTGCTCATAAACTCGGAAGCGCCGAGATTCTTAGCGAGTCCCATGTCGGTCTTTTTGTCGACCGCCGTCAGAACCATTATCTTCGGCGGTTCTTGCCGAGGCGTTTCTTGAGCAAAGCGTTTGGACAAGTGTTCCATGAACATATACCCGTCCATGCGCGGCATGTTCAAATCCAAAACAATGAGGTCCACCGAGCGTTCGGTCAGAATTTTTAAAGCGGCGACGCCGTTCATGGCCGTCACCACTTGAAACCCTTTTGTTTCGAGTACGTCGTGGATCGTTTCGGCGAGCGTGTCTTCGTCGTCAACGACGAGTATGGTTTTCTTGCGGGCCATCCTTCTATCTGTAACCTATCGGGCCGCTGATTTCAACACCCAAAATTTTTACTTCCACCGTCCCCCCTTCCGCATGAAAAGGGGGTCCCCTTTCTGAATGGTCTGTCCGGCGGCGAACGTCGGCGCTTTACCCCCGCGGAAATCGGTCAGCAATGCGGGCGCCTTCTTTTCAATCGGCTCGGTTTCTCCTATGCGCTCCCACATTTCCTTCGTTTTCGTCGGCATGTACGGAGATAAAAAAACCATCAATGTTTTCAGCACCGACAAGCATTCAATGAGAATGTTCGCCAATTTCTCTTTTTGATCGGCGGTCAATTTCCACGGCGCTTGTTCATCGATGTATTTGTTCGTTTTCATCATGAGTCCGAACAACGTTTCAAGTACGTCGCCGAACGCGAGATCATCAAATTTCTGTTCGATATCCCGCGTGAGCGCCGCGATATCGGCCAAAAGCTCGGGTTTCGCGGTGGACGCCGGAATGACGCCGTCGAAATTTTTCGTCAACAGTGTGGTCGTGCGTTGCAATAAGTTGCCGAGATTGTTCGCCAACTCGGCGTTGTAACGCATGAACAGCGATTTTTCGGAAAAATCGCCGTCGGCGCCGAACGGCACTTCGCGCAGCAAGAAATATCGAAACGCGTCCACGCCGTATTCCTCGGACATCTTGACCGGATCGACCACGTTGCCGAGCGATTTGGACATCTTCGTTCCATCCACGGTCCACCATCCGTGCGCGAACACTTTTTTTGGCAACGGAACCCCGAGCGCCATCAGCATCGCCGGCCAAATGACCGTGTGAAAACGGAAAATTTCCTTTCCAACCAAATGGACATCGGCCGGCCACAAGTCGTTAAACGGAGGTTGATTCGGATGGGCCGCAGCTGCGTCATATTTGGGCACAGTGATGTAATTCAACAACGCGTCGAACCAAACATACACCGTGTGTGAAGGGTCAGAGGGGATCGGCACGCCCCAAGAGACGCGCGTGCGCGACACAGATAAATCGCGGAGGCCCGACTTCACGAAATTAATAATTTCATTGGCGCGATGTTTCGGCGAAAGAAATTCCGGATGTTTTTCATAATGTTCGAGCAAGGCCGGCGCGTATTTTGAAAGTTTGAAGAAATAACTTTCTTCTTTGAGCTTTTGCACGTCGCGCCCGCAACTCGGGCATTTTTTGTCGACAAGTTCCGACTCCGAGAAATAAGATTCGTCGTGCACGCAGTACCAATCTTCGTACGTCCCTTTGTAAATGTTGCCGGACGCTTTTAATTTTTCAAACACGGCTTGCACCACTTTTTTGTGGCGCGGTTCGGAGGTTTGGATGAAGTCGTCGTAGGAAATGTTCAGCACTTTCCAGACCTTTCGATACTCAGACGCGATTCGGTTCACGAAGTCCTGCGGCGTTTCATTTGCTTTTTCGGCGGCGGCCGCTATTTTCGCACCGTGTTCGTCGGTGCCGGTCAGCAAGAAAACCTCGTGGCCGGTCGCGCGTTTCCAGCGCGCGAAAACGTCGGCGGCGATCGTCGTGTACGAATGGCCGATGTGCGGCACGTCGTTCACGTAATAGAGTGGCGTGGTTAAATAAATCTTTTTCATTTCGCTCCTTCCAATTTTAAGAACAGTGTTTCCAAAACGAGTTTGGCCGGCACGTTTCGGTCAATTTGCCGGCGGGCGGCGAGCATGGCTTCGATACGCCGCGCCTGACCGATTTCTCCCGAATTCAATTTTTTCTGAGCCGATTCGATTAAGTGCGTGACCGCATTCTCGGCGTTCTTCCGCCCTTCTTTGCGCCAATTCGTCTCAGCCAGTAAAGTGAAAAACTCATCGAGACTGTAATCCGAGAGTTCCATTGAAACGCGTTCTTCATCTTTAAGTTCGAGCGCTTTCTTGAACGAGCCGTTCGAGCGATCCGCTATTTCAGCCGCTTTTTCCTGCCCAACCGCATGATCGTTTTCGAGCCAGTCGGCCAGCGTTTTCGCGGGGACCAATCGGAATCGTAAAATAGCGCAACGCGAAAGAACGGTGGACGGCAGCGCGTGTTCGTTCGTCGCGACCAATACGAGTTGCGCATTGTTCGGCGGTTCTTCGAGAAGTTTCAGCGAGGCGTTCGCGGCGTCGTTGGTCATTCGATGCGCTTCGTCGATAACGACGGTTCGGCGGCGGCTTTCGAGCGGTTTCAAACTTAGAAATTTGTCGAGATGCCGGACCGATTCGATTTTAATCGCCGTTTGCGTTTCCGCTTTTTCCCGCAGCAAACTCGCTTGAAGTTCGCGATTGATCAACAATACATCGGCGTGGTTGTTTCGTTCAATTTGGACGCACGCGCGGCATTTTCCACAACGAGGCAACAGGCCCGACGCGGACGGCGGAGCTTCGCACGCAAAACATTTGGCCAATTCAATCGCGCAATGACGTTTGCCGACGCCGTCGGCGCCGACAAAAAGCAAGCTCGGACTTAAACGGTCGCGCTTAAGCCCTTCCGTAAGATAATGGAGCGCGTGGGGTTGTCCCAAAATATCCATGAAGTTTCCTTTTGATTGCCGCTTGAATCAGTGATTGCGTGGCCTCAGGCGTCGGTTGAACGCTGATTAATTTCACGCGCGCAGGTTCTTTTCTTGCGAGATCAAGATAGCCGCGTTGCACTTTCTTTTGAAACTCCACGCCCTCATTTTCGAGTCGATCGGCGTTTCCTTTCAATTTTCGTGCGCGTTCGAGAGCTTTTTCAGGCGGTAAGTTTAAAAGAATCGTGAGATCCGGGCGAAGGCCCCCCGCGGCGACGAGATTCAATGCGGCCGCTTCTTTTTTCAACCCGCGAGCATAGCCTTGGTAGGCGATCGTCGCATCCGTAAATCGGTCGCACAACACAATTTTGCCGTGGTCAAGCGCGGGCCGAATCACGCTTTTCACGTGTTCGACGCGCGCCGCTTCATACAAAAACAATTCGGTTAATCCGTCCATCGAGAGCGATGGATCGAGCAGCAAACGTCGAATTTTTTCGGAAAGCGCGCCGCCGCCCGGTTCGCGGGTAACGACCACATGAAAACCTTGAACGACGAACCACGTGTGCGTGAGATTGATTTGCGTGGATTTCCCGACACCGTCGGTGCCTTCAAATGTAATAAAGATGCCTTTTTTGCTCACGCCGAAATGGTAGCAAAAAGCGGTGAAAGAGCTCGTTTACCAGGAGGTTCGAATTTCGTCCCAAGAAACGCGGCTGATGGTTCCTGATTGAAACAGGATATTGTTTGCGACCGAGCTGTCGTAATAGACGGTCGTCGTGTTGACGGTTAAACTTCCACCGACGAACAACGCGCCGACCAATATCGTGTTGCCACCCGCATTTTTTAAGTCCCCACCCGTGTACAGGAATCCGTGCATGCCGCAATTCGCAATGGAATACGTGCCGCCATTGGTCCACCCGTTACTGGTCCAATAATTGACCGCCGTGGGCGAATATTGATACTCATCTTGCGCATTATTTGGAATTGTTGCGACATAGGTGGTGCTTCTTGCGTTGAAATCGAGATCTCCGGTAGCGAGCAATCCTCGGATGTTAAGCCACGAACTGTTTGGAAATGACACCACTTCTCCTTCGATAAAAATAACGCAAGTCGAGCATGTAAAAGAATAACTGCCGCCGCCGGACGTGACGTCGATTTTAGCGTCGGCCGTATAATACCCCGAGTCGCAACCGCCGCCGGTGTAATGAGCGGCAGCGCCTGAACCGGTTCCTTTTCTTAATTGTGGCACGCACGAATTCTTGGCGAGCGTTCGATAGGAGTCAAGATCAACTGTGGGCGCGTTCCCCAGCGAATAATAGGACGCATAATCGTATGTCGCCCAATTGCCGCCGGGCATGGCGCCGTTCGGCGAATTCGGATTGGTATCATAACCGGTAATGCCGCCGACCGAATACTTACGTGGATAACGATCTGCAGGTGTGGAAGTAATCGAATTGTAGGAAACGACAGGACCCCATTCGACCGTGAGATTGGGTTTCCAGTTTAGTCCTCCGACCACGCTTAACGCGCCGGAAACAATTCCTTTGCTGTAAATGCCTTTGATCGCGCGGATGTCGTCGGTATCATTATCGGCCATTCCTTTCGAGGTTATCGTCACTTGCCCCGGAGCCGGGCCGTCCTCAATCAAGATTTTGTATTTGCCACCGGCCACTTCCGTGTAAATTACGCTGTTGTCGTAACCCGAGGTGGTGCCGCCTCCGACCGCATTGGTCCACACCGCATCCGATTCGCGAAGTTTCCACGCGCCTCGGTCTTGTCCCGCTTCGGCCAATTGAAACGCGGTCGTCTTTTTGTTCGCTCCGTGCGAATCTTTCGAATCTTTTTGAATTAATTTGATCAATCCGGGAACCAAGATCGCCAACAATGTCAGCGAAAGCACGATAACGACCAAGACGTAACCGCTATTTTTCCGTTTCATCAATTCATGATCCTCACTTTTTCGATGGCCATCTGCAGCGCTTTGGTTCCTCCATGATACGTGTCTTTCTCAAAGGTCACGGAAACGGAGAGAATGTTGGAATCGTCCGTGCGCGGATAAGAAAAAGCAATGTAACGCAGGCCGTCTGAGAGCGTCTTTGTGCTGCCGCTGACCACGTAATTAAGCGATTTATTGTTTTGATAATACTTTAACGAGCGACCATCAATCGTAGTGAATGAAATACTTGAAATCGGCGGCTGACCCGTTTCCTGCGAAATGACGATGGTCGATGCTTGCGCTTGTCTCAGCGCTTGGTTGATTTGACTTAAGGTGTCGCGTGCCGCGCGTTGCGTTTCGAGACGAGCCGAACTCAATCGAAAGAATTGCGTGACGTTCGTGAGGATGGTCGGTACCATCATAGCGATGATGCCGACGATCGCCACCGTAATCATCATTTCAATCAAAGTGAAGCCGCGCGATTTTTTTCTATTCATTTCATTTACCAATCAAAGTTTACCGTCGTACTTTGTCCGGCCGTGACGGAAATGGATGATCTCGTCAATTTTGACGGACTCGGAGAGGTTCCGTTGAACGTGGTGTACCAGCCGTAAACATTGTACGTGCCGGCTCGAAGCGCCAGAGTGTATAAACCGTCGCCGTCGCTGGAGTCCGCATAATAAACGGTGGTGCCGGATCTCAAAGTGGAATTCAGCGTCGGTGGGTTGGCTCCGAGGGAAATGGTTGACGGGACGGCCATGATCAGCACGCCGGTCGTAATCGGCGTATTTGTTTTCTTTACATAGCCGGCCACCGATCCGAACGCGTTGGAAACGGTAAATGTACCCACGAACACCGTCGAATTCATGACGACGGTCGCGATTCGGGATCCGGGACTCGAACTTTCGCCGGTTTCCAATTGCGGCGTCAGGCAGTACGTATCCACCGGCAGATCCGGCAATGAAAAATATCCTTGCGAATTGGTGACGGCCGCTCCGATTTGAGCGCCCGAAACCGTTTCCGTCGCAATAATGGGCACGCCTGGAAGCGGATCCGTTCCATTGGTCGTAACGAACCCGCGTAAAATTCCTCCGCGGTAGAGCACGATGTCCGGCACATCGGTCGCCTGACCGGAATTGACCATCACGCCTGTCGACTGACCTGTCGTATAACTGGTATTCGTGTTGTTGGAATTCGCCACGATGGTATAAGTCCCGACAATCAGTGGGAGGCGATAATAACCGTTTGAATCGGTGGTGTCGGATCCACCGGATGTTTGCACGGAAATTGGCGTGATGGGAACTCCCCCGCTATCAACGACCCTCCCACTCGCGTATCCGTAAGTCGATGATGAGTTTAAAATGACCGTTCCCACGGAAGTGGTATTTCCATTGGTCACGACGATCGCGCTTTCGCGGCTATAAGACCAGCCGCCGCTCGAAAGCAAAAGTGACCATGTTCCGGTCGCTACCGACGTAACTACAAACGCGCCGGTCGAAGAGGCAATCGCTGAAGCCGAAAGACCGTCGTCCATAAACACCAATGCGCCGGCGGCCGGTGTGCCTGATTGAGGATCTTCGAGAGTCAGGAAATTATGTGGGATGGAATTTAAAGTGTCTGGGTGAAGCACCCAATCATTTGCGTTGTCGTTCGAGTCGTAGGCGTTTCCTTTGGTCGAGTCCGCTCCGGCCGGCGAAATCGACATGGAGGCCGCCGTCGACGTCGGATACGCCATTCGTTCAATCGTTTCATCGGTGGCCAATCCTTCGCCGCCCGCTCCGCCGTTCACGCGAAATCCGGTGCCCTCTCTTGCGGTAGAAGGTCCATACGGGGATCCGCCCGAATGGGCCCACCCAACGGCGTCCACATAACTTCCGGCCGTTTCGTAAACGCCGTTCGAAACGAGTCGTATGCCGCCGGACTCACTGATCGGTATACGGTTTGCGGCCAATACGTTAACGCCGCTTGCATCGGTGTAGTACGCGTCCATCATGACGCCGTTAATCGTGGTGGAACTGCCGATCGTGTAATAGCGATGCGGCAGCGCGATGGTGTTCGAGTACCGTATTTGGCCTGATGGCGTGATGGTGGTGATGTTGCCGTCGGATGTTCGAACGTATTCGAGCGCATAACTCTCGGTAATGCCATTCGTAATTGTAAAAGTGGATTCGGTCGGATTGTAGAGCTGAACGTATTCCAACGCGTCGTCACCGCCGACCCCGGCACAGATGGCCGATAAAACGAGATGACTGTCGATGTACGCTTGTCCGGCAACAGTGCCGTATCCCATCGCGGTCAAATTAAAACTAACGGGCTGAGTCGCCGCCGCGGCGACGGTGGATGTGACCGTTCCCGGAAAGTATCCGCGTTTTGATGCTTTCAATTCGTAAGAACCTGAAGATACGGAGATCGAATAGGCGCCGCTTGCATTGGTAAGCGCTTTCCACAGCGGGTTCTGCAGAATGACGACCGTGGCGTTTTGCAACGGTGTGACGCCCGATAAAACGCTGCCCGAAAATGCGGAGTCGATCTTAAGGCGATTTGGATTGTCGCGCAGATTGGTAACGGAAACTTTCCGCCAATTGGAGCCGTCCTGCGATGTCACATAT
>CAYXDS010000025.1:0-18434 GCA_964463805.1 uncultured Elusimicrobia bacterium
AAGTGTAAACGATGTGCCCGGAATGATGTGTTAAGGATGTGCCCGGTAAGTACCCAAAAAACTCCGGGACTAGGATTCGAACCTAGACGAGCAGATTCAGAGTCTGCCATCCTACCGTTAGATGATCCCGGAAAGATTGGTATTATAGATGATCCATGAAAAAAATCTTAGTCAGTTTAGCCGTATTGTTAGGGATGGGAACGCCACAGGCAAACGCCGCGCTAAAACAAGGTGAAATGTCGCCCGATTTTTCGGCGCCATTGAGCGACGGCACCACGTTTCATTTAAAAGAGTGGCTGAAGAAAGCGCCGCTGGTTCTTTACTTTTATCCGAAAGACGACACACCGGGTTGCACGAAAGAAGCGTGCGGCATTCGCGACGACTTCGGAGCGTTCCGCAATCTCAATGCGACCGTGTTGGGCGTCAGTTACGATTCGGTCGAATCGCACAAGAGATTCATCGAAAAATACAAACTGCCGTTTCCGTTAATCTCGGACGAGAAAAAAGAAATCGCGAAAGCGTTCGGGGTGGGCGGTATGTTGTTTGCTAATCGTTCAACATTCATCATCGGTTCGGACGGGAAGATTCTCTATGCAAATCCGTCGGTCGACGCGAAAACACACAGCCAAGAAGTGCGAGATGTTCTCGCCAAACTACAAGCGGAGGGTCGGAAGTAAATTAAACCTGCGAATTAATGATTTCCATCAACTGCAATTCACCGGCGATTTCTTTCGGCAGCGAACGCGATGGCGACGGCAAATGAATGGGCTTCATATGCATCGTGGGAAGTGAGGATGGCACCATAGGTGGAGCGTTAATGAGCGCCGCTTCATGAGGCAATGCGGTCAGCCCCAATAAAACCACAAACAGGAAACCCCAAATTCGTTTCGCTCGTAGACGCATAGCACCCTCCATCACAACTTCTTCTCAAACAACTTCTTGAATTGACCATACCCGGCTTTGTCCAAATCTTCCACCGGAATAAACCGCAGCGCCGCGGAATTGATGCAATAACGAAGCCCATTCGGAGCGGGTCCGTCATCAAAAACATGGCCGAGATGCGAATTATCCTTACTCTTCACTTCGACCCGGCGCATACCGAATGACTTATCCTCTTTCTCTATTACGCCGGTTGCGTCGATTGGTTTCGTGAAGCTGGGCCAGCCTGTCCCGGAATCGAACTTATCAGTCGAAGAAAACAACGCCCGCCCCGAGACGACATCGACATAGATCCCCTGCCGATGGTTGTTCCAATATTCGTTCCGGAACGGCGGCTCCGTGCCACACTGTTGGGTGACTTCATATTGAAGAGGAGTGAGGCTTTTCTTTAAGTCCATATTCTTCTCCTGTGCGTAAAATCGACTCATTTTGATGAAACTTGGTACCAAAAAAAGGCTCAAAAAAATCCCGATAAATGCCCGTTTCCTTCTCATTTTTGCCTCCCATAACCACACTCTTTGATACGCGGAATAGCGAGAACCGGATGTATGCCATAAGTCACATTTACAACGTGTGAAATCGGGGTGATATTAAACTCATGAAAAGAATCTTCGTTGGGTTACTGGTTTTGACCGGCATGGCGCTGAAAGCGGCGCGGGCCGAAGATATTCAGGAGGACCGGCGTCGCGGCATGATCTCGGTAACATTTCACGAACATAAAGACCGGATTTCCCCCGCAAATATGTACGAAACCAAAGAAAACGGCGTCACGCATTGGCGTAATTATAAGGAAAGAAAAGACGCTCCCGAACGAAAAGAACGCTTTGTTTACGAGCTAAAAAATCAACCCATGGCCGCCCAATCTTCCACCTCCCCCAAAGAAAGCGAAGTTGTCAGCGCCAAATAAAGTTTTTCTACCCTTGAGCGCGACCCCATCTCCAGCTACATTGTGAATTGATCTTATTTTAAGAGGAGTTTATGGAAGGAGCGCGAATTTGCCCGGAGTGTGGAACGGCCAATGAAAAAGGACGCGATATTTGTTGGCAATGCTTTCAATCACTGGGCCATCTAACCACGAGCGCCACACGCACATTCGCAAGTTCCCGCCCCTCTTCGTTGCCGCCGCTGGAACCCGTCAAAAAGTTCTCTCCCGATCAAATCGATTACGCCGGTTTTTGGATTCGCACGTGGGCGGCAATAATTGATGGCGTTTTTATGAGCTTCGTGATCACCCCGATCCTATTTCTTCTGTTTGGAAAAGAAATGACGTCATCGGAAGCATTGTTGAGAGGGTCGGTGACATTATGGGTGACATGGGCGTTGCCGATGGCGGTCATTATTGTCTTCTGGATGGTCACCGGCGCAACGCCCGGCAAAAGCGCGATGGGCTTACGCATTGCCGACGCGGACACATTCGGACGACCCACTTTTCTAAGTCTGTTATTGCGCGCGCTCGGATATTCGCTGTCCTCGGCTTTTTTCGGACTCGGTTATTTTTGGATCGGCTTCGATGCGAAAAAACAAGGCTGGCACGACAAAATAGCGAACACCATCGTGGCGAGACGAACGTCGCTGCCGCTGATCCCGCAACCGGCGACATCCTCAAAAAGCGGATTTGGCACGGTGGCCGGCGCTATTTTGACGCTGATCGTGATCGGGGCGGGAATCTTCGGATTCTCAAGCTTGTCGGCCGGTATTGAAAAATTACGCACGCAAGCGGAACAAACGAAAATAGAAGCGGCGGTTTTCGCGGAAAGCCACACGAGCCGCGATTGCATGATGGAAGCACTGGGTCGAGACGGCTCCTGCAAAGACATCGGCTGCCACATAAACACAAAAGTTTTTCTTGAACAGAGTTTAAAAACGGCGGTTCGTGAACCTACATTATGCATCGGCATACCGAAATCGACCGACGTCTTGAATTCGAAACTTTGGAAATCCAAGCAGTGCGAACAAAAAGGCCGCAACGACACGAATTGCATCGCCCTTTACGAGATCCTGCAAGCCGTCTGCGATAACCCCTCTTGATGCTTTTTTCGTAAAAAGCGTTCATGCGGAAAATATTTCTTACGCTGTTCACCGCTTGCGTGGCCGCGCGACTATGGGCCGCCACGCCGGAAACCTTGGAATTGAATTCCTCGGACCGAATTCTCGTGTTTGCGCCGCATCCTGACGACGAAATTCTCGGCACCGGCGGCGTCATCCAGCGCGCCGTGCGTTTGAAAATTCCCGTGCACGTGATGTTTCTCACGTATGGGGACAACAACGCATGGTCGTTCACCGTGTATCGCAAACACCCAGTATTCACGCCGTTGGCCATGCGGCAAATGGGAGAAATCCGGCGCAAAGAAGCGGTTGCCGCATCGAAGATGCTTGGACTCCAGGAAAACAACCTCACGTTTCTCGGTTACCCGGACCATGCGATGATGTCGCTGTGGATCCGCTCGTGGGGCGATGAACCGCCGATTCAAAGTGAAATGACGCGCGTCAATGCGGTGCCGTACAAAAACGCTTATCACTTTCAGGCACCGTATAAAGGTGAAGAAGTTTTAGGTGACGTGCGATCAATATTGCGCGACCTGAAGCCAACAAAAATTTTCGTGACGAGCGCGGCCGACGAAAACCCGGACCATCGCGCCGCGTATTTATTTTTGCGCGTGGCGTTAATGGAGCTGGCCGACGAAATGTCGCCGGAAGTGCATCCGTTTCTCGTGCATTACCGGTTTCGGCATTGGCCGCAGCCGCAAGGCTATCACCCAACATTACCGCTCGAGATCCCTCCCATATTCGCGGACACGATGACATGGAACGTGTTGCCGCTTGAGAAAAATGAAATCGCCGGAAAGTATGCGGCCATCCGCGAACACAAAACTCAATACGAGTACAGCGGAAAATATTTGTCGTCGTTCGTGCGCACGAATGAAATGTTCGGTGATTTCCCGACGTACAAACTGCAATCCTCGACACCGACCGACATCGAAAAAAGCGAACTGGTCGCCGAGTCGGAATTGCCCGAAGACTTTACCGAAGAGGAAAAATCCTCATTCGTTAATTTCGACAAACGAAAAGCGTTGGTCGAAAACGGACAACTCGTTTTAACCACGCATTTCAAAAACCCGCTGCGCGAAAAAGTCCGGCTGTCGATTTGTTTGTTCGGCTACAAAAATAACACGCCGTTCGGCGAAATGCCGAAAATCCGCATCGAAGTGAGCCGTTTCTCGCATAAATTCTTCGACGGCGCGAAACGCTTGCCGCCCAGCACGATGTATTACTCGTTGAAACAACGGCAAGTGACGATCCGCGTACCGATGGAAGTGCTCGGCAACCCTGACATTGTGTTGACCGGCGTTCAAGCACGGCTCGAAGAGTTTCCGTTGAACACGATGGCGTGGCGAACGCTCGTGATCACGCGCAAACCGAAAAACTCAGGTCCCTCTTAACGCCGTTTCATCGACGGCACGCCCCAGAAAAGGTAAATAGAGAGCGGCGCGTTATGAACCTGATTGGGACCCCCGACACACAACTTCTCTACATTCCTTTTCAGCAAATTTTGCTGACGGCGGACCGCTACCGGTTTCGTCTGCTCGACACCGCGCCTGTCGAAGACCTGGCGGTCAGCTTGAAACGCTCCGGCCAAACTCATCCTATCTATCTCGAACAAACGGGCGCCGATATTTGCGTGATTCTCGACGGCCACCATCGCTGCGAGGCGATTAAATCGATTCGCGACAACGGCGGCGTATGGGAAAAAGTGCTCGCGCAAATCGTTCCGTCGATAGGATTCTCCACGCTGGACCGCTTTCGATTGATCCATGAGAAAAACATGAACGGCAAAAATCCGTATGGACTCATAGAACGCGGTCGATTTTTCAAATGTTTTTTGGATTTGGGGTTGGCGGTTCAACAAATCAGCGCGGAGACAGGCTTTTCGGCGCACGCAATCGAAGATCTAGCCGAGCTTGCGCCGATCAACAACGAGCTGGGTCTCATGTTGAATCATGCTGACATCGAACCGGTGTTCGCGGCAATGCTGCATCGTCGCTACGAAGCGTGGCGGCGCACGCCGTTCGCGCACGAAGCGCCGCGCGTGGCCGGACAACTGCTGCAGCATTTGAAAAACGAACGGATCACGATGAAGTCGTGGCGATTCCTGCTCGATTTCTATTGGCCCGCCGACCGGCCGTTTATGAGCTGAAACGCCGGTGAACTTTCTAAAGAAACAATATTGGAAAACCTGGATGGGCGCGGCCGTGCTGCTGTTTCTCGGCGGATGGGCCGTGTTCACGCTGGCGTTTTTGCGAAACGCGCTGGACGATCTTCCTTCGGTCGACGCGCTCAAGCAATACGTGCCGCCGCTGGTCACGCAAGTGAACGACACGTTCGGCCAGCCGATCGGCGAATTTTTCACCGAACGGCGCACGACGATTCCGCTCACTCAAATTCCGGTCGACTTGCGCTCGGCCGTAATGGCGATTGAAGACACCGACTTCTATCACCATTGGGGCATCAACCCGCGCGCGATCCTTCGCGCTTCGATGGCAAACCTTTTGGCGGGCCGGCTCGTCCAAGGCGGATCGACGCTCACGCAGCAGCTGGCGAAAACGATTTTCCTCACGCGCCAAAAAACGCTGGGACGCAAATTCAAAGAACTGCTGCTCACGCTCCAAATCGAACATCGTTATTCGAAAGATGAAATCCTCCAGTTGTATTTGAACCAAATTTATTTCGGCGGCGGTGCGTACGGCGTCGAAGCCGCGTCGCGTCTTTATTTCGATAAACACACGCAAGAATTGAACCTGGCCGAATGCTCGTTGTTGGCTGGGCTCATCCGCTCGCCGAACCGCTACTCGCCCGCGAACAACCCGGAGCTGGCACGCGACCGCCGAGCGACGGTGCTGCGACGCATGAAAGATTTGCAGTTCATTTCCGAAGCGGAAGAGAAGCAGGCGAACGCGCTGCCGGTGTCCGGCGCATCGGTCAGCTTCAAAGTGAAAGAGGCGCCGTACTTGCTCGAAGAAATCCGCAAAACGCTCGAGCCGATGTACGGCAGCGAAATGCTCGAGCAAGGCGGCATGCAGATTCAAACCACGCTCGACATCAAGATGCAACGCGTGGCCGAGAAGATGATCGACAAACACTGCACCGACTACGACTTGAAATTCGCGACGGCCACGCTCGCCGAGTTCAACAAAGACCTGCAGAAAAGCACGACCGAACACGTGGTGCTGCAATCAACGGCACCGCACATCCAAGCGGCGCTCGTGGCGATCGATGCGCACACGGGCGCGATCCGCGCGATGGTCGGCGGACGCGACTTCTATAAATCACAGTTCAACCGCGTCACGCAAGCGAAACGCCAGCCGGGATCGTCGTTCAAACCGTTCGTTTACGCGACCGCGCTCGAAAACAAATTCACGCCGGCCAGCGTGGTCGAAGACGGCCCGCTCGTGTACGTGGACATGGAATCCGACCCGACGTTGCTCGCCGAAACCACGACGTACGCGGAAACGCAGCTGGCAATTCTCGACAATCTTCACATGACGCAAGAAGAACTGGACGCGATGAAAAAGGAAGAGCGCGACACGTTGATGAAACGCTACTGGCGTCCGCAAAACTTCGACGGAAAATATTTGGGCCAACTCACACTTCGCAAAGCGCTGCAAAAATCGCGCAATTTGGTTTCAATTCGGCTCGTCGACGCGGTCGGCCCGCGCACGGTCGCGCGGTTCGCGCACGCGGCCGGCATCAAAAGCCCGCTTGCCGCCGTGTTGTCGTTGGGCCTCGGAACGTCGGTCGTCAATCTGCTTGAACTGACATCCGCCTATGGAACGCTGGCGAGCGGCGGGTTCTACGCGGAACCTTATTACATCGAAAGAATCGCGGACCGCCGCGGAAAAGTTTTATTGGAGAACACGCCGAAAATCGAAGCGCGCCTAAATCCGCAAACCGTCTATTTAATCGTGAACCTCATGAAAGGCGTGGTCGAACACGGCACCGGTTGGTTCGCAAAAAGATTGGGGCGCCCGCTCGCCGGGAAAACCGGCACCACGCAAGATCAACGCGACTTATTGTTCGTCGGATTTTCTCCGGATCTCGTGTGCGGTGTATGGATCGGTTACGACGATTTCCGTCCGCTGAAGAAAGGCTTAAGCGCGTCAAACATTGCAGTGCCGCTGTGGACCGATTTTATGCGCGAAGCGCTGAAAGGATATCCGGTGAAAGATTTCCAAACGCCGCCGAAAATCGAGTTTGCGAAAATCGACGCGGACACCGGCTACCTGGCATTGCCCTCATGCCCGCACGTGGCGCTCGAAGCGTTCCGGGAAGGAACGGTACCGACCGAATTCTGTCCGTACGATCACACGAAAGATCAGACCGGCGAAGGCGACGAAGTCCTCGAATAAACGCGCAGCCGAAGTTCAACGCGCGCACTCCAGCGTTGACCGGCCCGTAACAAGCGCACACCGGTATCGCGTTTCCCCCGCGCCAATCGATTAAATCCGTCTACGCACATCGTCATCGGTTCAACGCATAACAAATCCTTGCGAGACGGTGGCGTATACAAATAGACGTGGTCAAAACCCTTTCCCAAAACAAGTTGCCACTCAAACCCCTGCCGAGGAAACTTCATCGTTAACGGCCCTCGAATTTCGGTGACACAAAAATCGAGCGAACGTCGTGAATCGATCATTTTTCGCAGCGGTTTCGGATCGCCGGTCGGCACCGCGCAACGCGACGGATAACGCCGGCGCGCGCGCACCGACAATTCACCGCTCTCACCTTCGATGCGCTGCAAGAAAAAAGGATGCAAACCGAAACCGATCGGAACCGGAGCGCAGGATTTGTTTTCGATCGAGAACGACCATGTCAAATGCGAAGCAGCGATGCGAACGGATTGTCGAAAAATTAAAGCAAACGGAAAATTAAAGTCGGGAAACGCGCGTGAATCGAGTCGTGCCGTGATACGATCTGAATCACGATGTTCGACGATCCATTGCCGATCGCGAACATCGCCGTGAATCGCTGTTCCATCGGCCAAATTCGACTTGAGGAAAATTTTTTCGCGACGGAACGCGAACGCCGCGTTCTTGATGCGATTGCACCACGGAGCCATGACGAAGGCGCCGGCATCCGACGGCAACAAATCTTTCCAATCGCGACCCACGCGGGCGCGCAATCGCGTCCACTGACATCCACGATCAGGATCAATCGACAACTCGAAGCCGGATGAATGGAGGTTAAACAAGCCGATTCTGAAACAGCACGGCAAAACCAAGAAACGCGAAGAAACCGACCACGTCGGTGACTGTAGTAAGAACAATGCTCGATGATTGCGCCGGATCCCAACCGAACGCTTTCATCGCGAGCGGGATGGCCGCGCCCGACAAACCGGCCGCAGCCAAATTCACAATCATCGCAAGTCCAATCACCACGCCGAGATACGCATTGCCGTGCCAAGCAAAAGCGACGACCGCGGTAATAACGCCGATGATGGCGCCGTTCAAGACGCCGAGCGTCGTTTCCTTTAAAATAAGTTTCCATGCCATGTTCGGCGGGATTTCGCGCATGACAATGCCGCGCATCACCACGGCCAACGATTGCGCGCCGGCGTTACCGCCTTGTCCGGCCACGACCGGTAAGAACACGGCCAACACGGTGACGCGCGCGATAATGCCTTGAAACAAACCGACGACCGACGCCGCGAGAAACGCCGTCAACAAATTGACGGTCAGCCACGGCAGCCGTTTGCGCAACGCAAAAGATACCGGCGAAAACGTGCGCTCGTCGCTGCCGGCGCCGACCATTTTCAAAATATCTTCGGTGCCTTCTTCCTGAATTTGTCCGAGCAACTGATCGATTTTGACAATGCCGAGGAGTCGATGTTCAGAATCGATCACGGGCGCCGCCAAAAATTTCCGCTGTTTGATTTGGTGCGCGACTTCCTCACGATCCATAAATCCATCGACAGTAAACACGTCGCGATGCATGACGGTTTCAATGCGCTCGGTTCCTTGCGCGAGCATAAGTTCGCGCATGTTCAAAACGCCGACCAAGTGTTTTTGGTCGTTGATCACGTACGTATAAGTGGAGGAAGCGTAACGCTGCGCGTTCAGACGAATCCGCTGAATTGCTTCGCGAACCGTTAAGTTGCTGTCGAACGCGACAAACTTTGTGGTCATGATGCGGCCCGCGCTGTTTTCCGGATACTGCAGCAATTCCTGAATTTCTTTTTTCATCGATTCCGGCAACAAGTCCAACAATGTCTTCCGCATGTCAAGCGACAGCGTCATAAGGATTTCTACGGCTTGATCCGGATTGATGCGGCCGACGATTGCGGACAACGTTTCGGCGGGAACATTCTGAAGAACGGCGGCCGCGTGCGTCGCGTGCAACCGCGCGACCAACTCGGCCATCAATGTGGGTGGCAATGCTTTTACGATGGAAACCGCTTCCTGTTCGTCCATCGTTTGAAGCATCTGCGCGGCGAGCGCCGGATTGCTCTCGATGTAACGGCGTAAAAGTGGAAGCAGCGGCGATTGAGCCAAGCGCTACTGTTCCGTGGCGCCCGCTTTCAAATAATCGCGGTTCATCCGAGCAATGAAATCTTGGCTGATCTCTTTCGGGCAAGCGGCCGTGCACTCGCCGATGTTCGTGCAACCGCCGAACCCTTCCTTGTCCATACGATCGACCATCGATAGCGCGCGGCGCGCACGTTCGGGCTGTCCTTGCGGCAGTAAACCGAGATGAGAAATTTTCGCGGCCGTGAACAACATGGCCGACGCATTCGGGCAAGCGGCCACGCAGGCACCGCAACCGATGCAAGCGGCCGCGTCCATGGCTCGATCCGAACTTTGTTTCGGTACGCAAACAGTGTTCGCTTCGGGTGCGCTGCCGGTCTTTGCCGAAATAAAACCGCCCGCCTGAATGATTCGGTCGAACGCGCCGCGATCAACGACCAAATCTTTGAGCACCGGGAACGGTTTCGCGCGCCACGGTTCGATCGTAATCGTATCGCCGTCCTTAAAGTGGCGCATGTGCAGCTGACATGCGGTCGTCGCCGGTAAAGGGCCGTGCGCGACGCCGTTGATCACGCAACCGCAGGTACCGCAAATACCTTCGCGGCAATCGCTGTCGAAAGCGACCGGATCTTCGCCTTTCGCGATAAGCCGTTCGTTCAGCACGTCGATCATTTCAAGAAACGACATGTCGGGACTCACGTCGTTCATTTCGTACGTGACCATTTTTCCGGACGCGCTCGCGTTCGGCTGCCGCCAAATTTTTAACGTTAAATTCATTTTTTATCCTCGTATCAAGTCGTCTCCCCCGCGAAGGCGGGGGCCCAGACACTTGAGGTGCCTGGATTCCCGCCTTCGCGGGAAAGACGGCATAAAATTACTGGTAACTCCTCTGCGCAATGTGAATGTTTTCGAACGTGAGCGGTTCTTTATGCAGCGCCGGCTCCTGACCCGGGCCTTTGTATTCCCAGGCAGCCACGTACGAGAATTTCTCATCGATGCGCTGAGCTTCGCCGTCGGCGGTTTGACTCTCTTCACGGAAATGTCCGCCGCACGATTCGCTGCGCTTCAAAGCATCGAGGCACATAAGCTCGGCCAGTTCGAAGAAATCGGCCACGCGTCCCGCTTTTTCAAGCGACTGATTCAATTCTTCTCCGACACCGACCACTTTCAAATTTTTCCAGAACTCCTCGCGCAAGACCGGGATTTTGGACAGCGCGGTCTTAAGCCCTTGTTCGGTGCGAGACATACCGCAATAATCCCAAACGATTTTCCCGAGTTCGCGATGGAATGAATCAGGCGAGCGCTGACCGCGGATCGACAAGAATTTCGAAACGCGATCACGCACATCGGCTTCCGCTTTTTTGAAGTCGGCGTGATCAATGCCGACCTTCGGCCCTTTCGAACCCGCCAAATAATTTCCAACGGTGGCCGGCAAAACGAAATAGCCGTCCGCGAGTCCTTGCATCAACGCGCTGGCACCCAGCCGATTCGCGCCGTGATCCGAGAAATTCGCTTCGCCTCCCACGAACAATCCGGGAATCGTGCTCATGAGATTGTAATCAACCCACAAACCGCCCATCGTGTAATGAATCGCCGGGTAAATGCGCATCGGAACTTTGTATGGATCCTCACCGGTAATGCGGTTGTACATGTCGAACAAATTGGTGTAACGCTCTTTGACCACATCCATACCGAGACGTTTGATCGCGTCGGCGAAATCTAGGTACACGCCGAGCCCGCCGGGACCGACGCCGCGGCCTTCGTCGCACACTTGTTTCGCATTACGCGACGCGACGTCGCGCGGAACCAAGTTGCCGTAACTCGGATATTTTCGTTCCAAATAGTAATCGCGTTCGGATTCGGGAATTTGATCGGGCGAACGCTTGTCGCCTTTTTGTTTCGGCACCCAGATGCGGCCGTCGTTGCGAAGCGACTCGCTCATGAGCGTGAGCTTCGATTGATGGTCTCCGCTGACCGGAATACACGTCGGATGAATTTGCGTGTAGCACGGGTTCGCGAACGCGGCGCCTTTTTTATATGCGCGCCAAATCGCGGTCGTGTTGCAACCTTTCGCGTTCGTGGATAAGAAATAAACGTTGCCGTAACCGCCGGTCGCGAGAATGACCGCATCCCCCGCGTGCGACTCGATTTTTCCGGTCACAAGATCGCGCGTAATAATGCCGCGCGCTTTTCCGTCGACGACAACCACGTCCAACATTTCGGTGCGCGGATACATCTTCACTTGACCGAGCCCGATCTGCCGGGACAGAGCCGAATACGCGCCGATCAAAAGCTGCTGGCCCGTCTGACCCCGCGCGTAAAACGTTCGCGATACTTGCGCGCCGCCGAATGACCGATTGTCCAAATATCCGCTGTACTCGCGCGCGAACGGAACGCCTTGCGCCACGCATTGATCGATGATGTTCACGCTCAATTGCGCGAGACGATACACGTTCGCTTCGCGCGCGCGGTAATCGCCGCCTTTGATCGTGTCGTAAAAAAGCCGGTAAACGCTGTCGCCGTCGTTCGGATAGTTTTTGGCCGCGTTGATGCCGCCCTGCGCGGCGATGGAATGCGCGCGCCGTGGGCTGTCTTGATAGCAGAAACATTTCACGTTGTAGCCGAGCTCAGCCAACGAAGCGGCGCCGGCGCCGCCGGCCAAACCGGATCCGACCACGATGACCGTGTACTTGCGCTTGTTCGTGGCATTCACGATCTTCAGATTATTTTTATGGTGTTCCCATTTCTTCTCGAGTGGTCCGTCCGGAATATTCGCGTTCAATTCGATGCTCATCGCACAATCCCCAATAAAACGGCGACCGGGATCGAAATGTATCCGAGCGCGATTGCGATCGATGATCCGGTGGCGAACAAACGCCGCCAGCAATTGTATTTCGGATGATTGAGTCCCAACGTTTGGAACACGCTGAAGATGCCGTGATTCAAATGGAATCCAAGCGAAATCATCGCAAGAATGTAAATCAATGACACGGGCCATTGCTGAAACCCGACGACGAGATTTCGATAAACGTCGAGATGTGAAAATTGCGGGTGGACGGAGCCGACGGTCAGATGCAGCAAGTGATAAACGATATAGAAACCGAGAAATGCGCCGCTCCAAATCATGGTTCGCGACGCGACCGAAGCCTGCACCATATCGTGACGTTCGTAAGGAACGGGCCGGCTCGCCGCGTTGCGCCGGTTCAACTGTACGGTAAAAACAATATGCAACAGCACTGAGGCGAGAAGCGCGAGGCGCGTGCCCCACAACAACGGCAATGTATGTTTGAGAAACGCCGCGTAAGCGTTGATTTTTTCAGGACCCTGAAAAACCTGCAAGTTACCGAGCATATGCCCGATCACGAAACCAAACATCACGAGGCCGGTGACGGCCACGATGGTTTTTTTTCCGATGGTCGAACGGACGATGGATGTCATTCGCCGATAATTGAAAACACTTCGTCGACGTGTCCGGTCACGCTGACTTTCGGAAACACTTTCGCGATTTTGCCTTGCGCGTCGATCACGAACGTGGTGCGCTCGACACCCATATATTTTCGTCCGTACATGCTTTTCTCTTTCCAAACGCCGTACGCTTCAAGCGTTTTTTTCTCCGGATCGCTCAACAACTGAAACGGCAGCCCGAATTTCTTCTTAAATTTGATGTGCGATTCGACGCTATCCGGACTCACTCCGAGAATAACCGCATTCTTCTTTGAAAAATTTTTCTGTTGTTCTTTAAAATCGCACGCTTCCTTCGTACAACCGGGCGTATCATCCTTCGGATAAAAATAAAGCACGATGCTTTTCCCTTTAAAATCTTTCAGCGACACATCGGCGCCGTCGTCGTTCTTTAATTTGAAATCGGGCGCTTTATCGCCTGCTTCAAGACTCATATGTTTCTCCTTATTTCTTCTCTGCTGGCGGCGCGGGCTTGTTTTTCACGCTGTTCAGCGTCCAATCAAATTCGAATTTCGTGGCGGTCGGAAAATCAGTTTTCATTTTTGCGACCACGTCGGGCGCGGTGATTTTCGGCGACAAATAAGCAACGACACCTCCAAGCTTCGCGAAATCTTCTTCGTACCAACGCATCAGAGAGGACATGATCAATTTGTCGCTCTCGACGCGCACATGCCGCGGATCGTTCGCAAACGCAACGGCCGCCGCGTCCAGCGTCGCCGACAACGTCGCCCCCAAGAACGCGTGGTTCTGCAATTTCGGCGAACCGAGCGCGCCGCACGTCAAAGCAAAATGAATTCGAGGCTCGAGTTCTTTGATCGACATGCCTTCGATCGGACCGCCTTTCTTCGTGCTAGCTCGGATGATTCGATGTTCGATTTCGTTCAGCGTGGTATTGATCTTCGCGACCTTGAACCGTTCGCCGAACAGTTTGAAATCTTCGCTGATCTGCTTAAGGTTGGGGCGCGCGAGAACCAAACGAATCATATGTGCGTTGTACGCATTGATCCAAAACGCGAGCTTATCGGATTCGCTACAGGTGGTGAGATCGGCGGTTTCGATTAAGGAAATGTACTGATAAAGGTCACCGCCTCTGTTGATGCGGATCGCATCGTAATCGACGTAACCGTCTTTGTCGACATTGGTTTTCAGGATGCCTTCGAGAATTGTGCTTTGCGGACATTGAGGCGTCGCCGCCGTCGCTCGACGCGTGGTGAATGCCGAAACCAACAGAACCGCCATCAACAACCGTTTGAACATCTTCCCTCCTCAATTCGTCTCCCCCGCAAAGGCGGGGGTCCAGGCACTCGAGGCGTCTGGACACTATATCCTTATTCATCAATCAGGTTGTAGCGTGACGGCTATGGATTTAAATATTTTTCGCGTTCAACTGCACGTCGGCCGGCAATTTCGATGCGGCCAACTTATCCAACAACCAAATCAATTCGCCATCCACCGGCTTCACCTTCTGTACCGGATACCTGTTCTCAGGCGTCTCACGCCGAAATAAATCACGCAACACGTTCGCTTTATTTTCACCGGGCGTCATAATGATGATGCGCCGCGCGTGATTGATCACCGGAAACGTGAGCGATACGCGGTTTGACGCCAGCCGCTCGACGCGATAACCGACCGCCCACTTTTCATTCTCCTGCAACGCATCGGCTTTCGGGAACAATGAGGCGGTGTGTCCGTCTTCGCCCATGCCGAGCAACATCAAATCAAACTTTGGAAACGGACGCTCGAATTTAAAATTCACGTGCAACATCTGGTCGTACGCGCGAGCCGCCTCGAGAGCGGTGGCCATTTCGCCGGGAATCCGATGAATGTTCTTTTCGGGAAGCGGAACTTTCGACAGCAGCGCGTCCATCGCAAGTTTGTAATTGCTGTCCGCGTGGTCGGGAGGAACGCAACGCTCGTCCCCCCAATATACATCGACTGATTTCCAATCGATGCGGTCGCGAAAATACGGTTCGGCCAGCAATGGAAACACCAATTTCGGCGTTCGGCCGCCGCACAACGCCCACGACGCTTTTTTACGTTGATCGACGGCTTCAGCGGTGATCTCAACGATCAACTGCGCCGCTTTCTTCGCAAAAGCGGCGTCGTCTTGAGCTATGAACAGCTGCGTCACGCTCGGCATCAGCGATTCGTGATTTTTTTAATCAGATCGCGCAGTTCGATGAGTCCTTCTTCGGCGTCGGTCAGATGGATGCGGATCGCGCGGCGATGCTTGTTCACGAGCGCGCTCAAATCGCCGAGAGCCTGCGCTTCCTTCAATACGCTATAGCCGTACGACTCGCCCGGAATCGGTACGTCTTTTTTATCGTCGGCCGTGATTTGAAGAAACACGCCGTTGTTGTCGCCGCCCTTGTGCAACTGTCCGGTCGAATGCAAGAAACGCGGGCCGAAGCCGATCGTGGTGGCCACATGTTTCGACTTCAAAATTGCTTCGCGGATTTCCTGAAGAATCTTTTCATGCAGAGGATTGCGCTCCAAATAAGCGAGCAACGCCACATAATCGCCGGCTTTCGTATTGTTCAACAAGCCGCGCAGCAAATTCTCGACGGTCGACGCCTGGCTCTGACCGTTCGACGCGTACACGGCCAACCCGTTCTCAGTCAGAATGGGCTTCGCCAACGAAAGATGACCTTCGGATTTGAACTGATCGAGAAAATTCTTCGTGAGATCTTTTGATTCCTGCACGTTCGGTTGATCGAACGCATCGATGCCGAGCGCGGCGCTCGCGATCGCGGTCGCGAACTCCCAACGGAAAAATTCACCGGCGATATCTTCTTTCTTCGACACGGTAATACGAATCACCGGATGCCCTGCTTTTTTCAGTGCGGCCAACTTCTTCTCGAGCGCGGCGTCGGTTTTAGTCTGGATCGACACGAACACGCGATCATTGCCGTAAAACTCGGGCGCTTCGATCGCTTCGGACTCGACCGGCAAAATGCCTTTGCCCTCTTTGCCGGTGCTCTCGGCGACCAATTGTTCGATCCACGTGGACAGCGAACCGATCTCTTTGGAAAGGAAGAACGTGACTTTGTTGCGACCATTCACGGCAAGACTGCCGATCACGGCGCCGAGCGACGCGCCCGCGTTTTGCGCGGCCGGCACAACGGGCCAGCAAGCGCCGCCCATCGAAATCGCCGATTCCAGCAACGCGGAAACGTCGATGCCCATCAAGGCCGCCGGCAACATCCCGAAGAACGATAGGGCCGAGTAACGGCCGCCGATATCGGACGGATTCAAAACAATGTGTCGGAAATTTTTCTCTTTCGCGATGCGCTCCATCTGCGTGCCCGGATCGGTGATCGCGATGAAATTCTCGCCGGCCTTCGCGCCTTTCCTCTTTTTTACTTGGTCGTAGAAATACGCGAGGAACGCGTTCGGCTCCGTGGTCGAACCCGATTTGCTGGCGACGATGTACAACGTCTTCTCAGGTTTGGAACGCGCCGCACGAGAGAGAACGGAAGCGGGCTCGGTGCTGTCCAAAATCGCAAGATCTGGAAAGCCACCTTTCTTGCCAAACGTAAGACGCAGCACTTCAGGACACAAACTCGAGCCGCCCATACCAAGCAACAACGCGTGCGTGAACTTCGCCTTCTTCACATCGGCCACGATCGCGTTGATGCGAGGCAAACCGCGCTTTACAACGCCGGCCACCGTGAGCCAACCGAGCGAATTTTTAATGATCTTTTGGTGCGCGTCGTCGGTTTTCCAAAGCGTCGCGTCTTTTTCCCAAACACGTTGAATCCACTTCTCCTGCCCGATGCGCTTCAGCAAAAAATCATAGGCGGGCTGACAGGCGCCGAGATCGAACTTCACGCGCTTGCCGATTTGACCGGTCAACAACTCGCGCTTCGCGGCGACGCCGCTCATAAGGCTGTCGAACGACACGATGAAGGACTTCACACCTTCGCGCTGCAATTGGTCCATCAACGCTTCGAAGTTGATGCCGATCTTCGCAAGTCCGGCGATATCTTTGTGGGCTTGTTCCCAACCTTCTTTCAATTTTTCTTGAACTTTTCCGTGATCGCGAAACGCGTCGATCGTGGCCGGCGGCATCGTATTCACGGTATCGGGACCGATCAACTCATCGATGTAAAGAGTGTCGGGCAACCGCTTGTCTTTGGCGCCGGTCGACGCCCACAGCAACCGCTGCACTTGTGCGCCCTTCGCCTGAAGTTTTTTGAACCGCTCCGAGAAGGTGACTTTTTCGTAGTGCTCGTAAGCAAGTTTTGCGTTCGCGATCGCCGCCTTATGCAGCAGTTGTTTCGCTTGCGCGGCCTCCGGCCAATTCGACGCGATCTTCTGATCGAGTTGCTTGTCGGTAATCACATCGACGCGACTCACGAAGAAACTGGCGACCGAAGAAATATTCTTAATTGGAAGGTTCTTCTTCACGCGGCGCTCGAGACCTTTGATATAGGCCTCCAGTACCTGTTTGTAATTCTCGACGGAGAACAACAGCGTGATGTTCACATTGATACCGGCGGCCGTCGCTTCTTCGATCGCCGGGATGCCGGCGGGCGTGCCCGGAATTTTGATCATCACGTTCGCGCGCTTCACTTTCTTGAAAAGATGTTTCGCTTGTTCGATCGTGCGTTGCGTATCGTCCGCGAGATCGGGCGTCACTTCTATGCTGACATAGCCATCGGTGCCGCGGCTCGATTTGTAGACGGGTTTTAAAATGTCGGCCGCCATCTGAATGTCTTTGACCGCGAGGTTTTCAAAAATTTCTTCGACGGTTTGACCTTGCAACGCGTATTTCTTTAGATCCGCATCGTATTCATTGCCGGTCGAAATCGCTTTTTCAAAGATCGTCGGGTTCGACGTCATACCGCGCAACCCGTCGTTCTGAACCATTTTTTTCAATTCGCCGTTCTGCAACATGTTGCGACGAATGAAATCCAACCAAAAACTCTGCTTGTGCGACCACAACTCCACTAACCGATTCATAACCTTCTCCTAATTTACATTCCTAATTCGTCGCCCTGGAAATTTTCAATCCAGGGCCCACTTTACCGGTCAAATTGGATCCTGGATAAAGACATTCCAGGATGACGGCCTTAAGCGGGAATCAACTTTTTAAAACGTCTTTTACCTACTTTTAATACGCCGGCGCCGGAAATTTTATCTCCGAGATTGATGCGTTTCCCTTCAAACTGCACGCCGCCTTGCTCGACGAGCCGCCGCGCTTCGTTCTTGGACGGCGCCAATTGCGCGGCCACAATCACTTCGACAACGTCCATTTCTTTGGCGGACAATTTAAATTGCTCCATATCGTCCGGATTTTCTTTCTTTGAGAAAACATTCGCGAAGTGATCGCGGGCGGTCGCGGCGGCACTATCGCCATGGAATCTCTTCACGATGAGGCCGGCCAAATTCTTCTTGGCTTCCATCGGGTGAAGCTTCTTCATGGCCACCAACGACTCTTCAGTCAGCAACTCGTAATACTTCCACATCAAATCATCCGAAACGGACATGATCTTTCCAAACATTTCATTT
>CAYXDS010000026.1:0-18350 GCA_964463805.1 uncultured Elusimicrobia bacterium
GCTACGCTCACGCGCGCGGGCCGTACCATTTGTCCGTTGAGCGTGTATCCGCGTTGGATTTCGTCAACAATGGTTCCTTCTTCAAGTTCCGCGCTCGGCACGCGAGCGATCGCTTCATGTTTCGAAGGGTCGAGCTTCTCCCCTTTCGCTTTAATGGCGGCCAGTCCTTGATCCGCCAAAAATTTTTCGAATTGCGTGAGCACCATGGAGAGCCCCTTTCGCAACGATTCCGCATCGGTCGCTTGCCGCGTCGAAATCTCCGCGTGAATCAACGCATCGACGAGATTAATGATCGGCATCAAAACGTCTTCACGGCCGGCTTTGCGCGCCTCACTGACGCGCGCCTCGCTGCGATTGCGAAAATTCTGAAATTCGGCGGTCAAACGAAGCAATTGATCGAATGTTTGCTTTTCCTTCGCCTTCACGTCATCCAACGACTGCTTGAGAATATCGAGTTCCGCCAATTTTTCCTGCAATTCGGGCCGGATCTCAAACCATCCGGTCTTCTTTTCCTCACTCATCGCCGCTCTTGTCCTCCAATCGATGTCCTTCGCCTTCCAAAAATTTGTTCATGAGGCCTGCCATCGTGTTCACGATCGCCATCATGCGGTCGTATTGCATGCGCTTCGGGCCCAAAATTCCGAGCACACCAACCGGCCGCCCTTTCACATGAAATCCGGACGTGACCACGCTAAAATCTTTCAATTCGGGAAAGTATTCGGACCCGATTCGAACCTGCAATCCTTCCTGACGCAACCCGCGTGTCAACATTTCCCCGAGCACTTCTTTTTCATCCACGAACTGTGCGAAATTCCGCATGGTCTCCACGTCGTGTAATTCCGGAAATTTAAAAATGTTGCTCGCGCCTTCGACATAGATGTCTTTTCGAAACTCGGCGCCGAACAAATATTTGGACAATGTTTTGATCAACTCCACTTGCTCGCTCTGCTGCCGTTGAAAGTGATCGAGCTCCGACAAAAACCTCGTTTGCGCCTCGGTGAAACTGGAGCCGGCAAGTTTTTCGTTCAAGAAACGCGCGGCGCTGCGCAACGTCTCTTCATCCGGCACGCGATCCACGTCAATCATATGATTACGTACAAAACCCGATTCCGACACCATCACGCCCAAAATTTGCGTGTTACTGACCGGAATCAGCTCAACGCGCCGCAACCGTTCCAGGTCCACTTTGCTCGGCAACACGAAACCGGTGCAATTCGACAACGCCGACAACAACCGGGTCGTCGACAACATCAAATCTTCCAACTCACGGCGGCGGCGTTGATACTCGTCGTGAATCCGGCGTTCTTCTTCCTGCGCCAACTTCTGAACGTTCGCGATCGAATCCACATAAAACCGATAGCCTCGATCGGTCGGGATACGGCCCGCCGAAGTATGCGGATGCGTAAGATACCCTTCTTTTTCGAGTTCAGCCAACACGTTGCGAATCGTGGCAGGAGAAAGGTTCAACCGGTAGTTCTCAACAATAGTCGAGGAGCCGACTGGCTTGCCCGTCCTTATATATAGATGGACGACCGCCTGCAGCATTTTCTGCTTACGCGCATGAAGTTCGTCAGTGGGAAGTATTCTCATTAATTTTATCCGTTAACTGGCACTCATTCCTTTCGAGTGCTAAGCATAGCAGGATCGAATTATTTTTGTCAAGCGGGCAGGCAGACTGCTAAAAAACGGATTATTCGACGAGCTGAAAAACCTCGAACGCTTTCGAATCAACGTTCCATTTTTCGCTTTTCGGTTTGCCGGACAGTACATGATTGGCGGCGACGAATCCCATATCGAGCGAATGATGAAGATTATTGTAGAAAAACATTCCGGGCCGGCCGTTAAAAATCAAATTTTCGACGCTTCGCTCAAAGTCCAACAAGACGCCGAGGTTCTTTTCGAAATCGACGTCCCACACCGGATACACCGATCCGAGTTTGACCGAGAAAAATTCTTCGACATCCAAGAGGTTCAACAATCCATGTTTGACCAACGCGCGCGTAGCCACATCGAAAAGACCTTTGTCGTCCATCTTCCATAAATCGTCGGTTTCCCAACACGGCATTTCGAGACCCAGCACCGTTTTGCCGCGCACATCGACGGTTTTTTCGCTGTGTCTTTTTTGTTCCCACACGCGCCCGAACGGAAATTCGGCCGGCGGGAAATAAAGCGACGTGTTCTTCGAATAATAATCTTTCTTCAAAACCAAATAGAACAAAATCAAACGCCGCGTCCGAAGCTTCTTCGACGCCTCAATGACGGGCGTCGATGCCGCGGGTTTCAAAATCTCAAAAAAGTATTGGATCGGGATCGTCGTCAAAACGTGCGACGGATTCTCTTCGGTTTCGGTGCGTCCGTCTTTTTCATAAGTGACGGAACGAACCAATCCTCCCTCGACGCGGATTTCTTTCACGGTCGCGCCGGTCACAACCTCTCCGCCGGCTTTTTTAAATTCCTCGGTCATGCGGTCCATGATGTGCCCGAAACCCTTCGGCGGATAAAGAAAGCAATTGTCCGGATAAAACTCGGATCGGAATTTCTCGGGACGGCGGCCGCTCAACAATTCCCACGCGACTTCCCACAAACTGGCGATCGCAATCCGTTGACGCGCAAACCGCGCAGCCAATTTATTAAGAGGCGTTCCCCACACTTTTTCGATGAGCGGACGGAAAATCAACTTTGTCACTTCGGGGCCGAAATGGTTGAGCACCCATTCCTCATACGTCACTTCGCCTTTTTTCCCCGCATTCAAAAACGCGGCGAGATAGGTCGTGACCAATTTGAATGACATCGCCGGAGGAATACGTCGCAACAACTCGCCGAGCTTAAACGGATAGCTGATGAACCGATCGCCAAGCCATATCTCGGCTTGGTATTTGACCGTTATCAGATCGCCGCCGAGAATGTTCGACACGAAATCGTTTACTTCTTTGTTGTGCGGCGTGAACCGATGCGGCCCCAAATCGAGCACGTATGGACCGCGTCGATAGCTTTGACACAACCCGCCGGTCCATGGCAGCCTTTCAATCAATTTGACTTTGCGGCCGGCTTGAGCCAGTCGAACCGCCGAGGCTAAACCGGTCGGACCGGCGCCGAGCACGAGAATTTTCGAGTCGCTCATTGTGGTTTTAAGTTTAAAACCTCTCCAAAATATTGATCAAACACGCCATACGGCTGCGGTTGACCGACTTGATCTTTAATCTCGAATAAAAAAACGGCGTTCATTCCTTGAATTTGCCGCACTTGAATCAAGTTTAAGTGCTTCTCGGCAAAGTCGACGAACACGTTTCGTCCGTTTCCCGCCCACGCGAAAAGCTCGTATCCTTTTAAACGGATCGCCTCCGGAGCGTCCAGCAAAAGATGCGTGAAACCTTGCGCCTTCATCTTTTCAAATAAAGCGTCGCCGTTCGCGCTTTCGTTCGCCCATAGAACGATCGGCGTGTCGTCGTGGCAACTTGAATACCAAAAGCGCTTCGGAAAACCAAACACCTGTTCGTTCCCGAGCATGTAAACGCGACACGGCTCGGGAAGCGCGCGAATGTCTTTTTCCATGACGTTCCAAGGATAAAGATTGAGACCGTTATGCATGGTGGCAGAAAAGTCCGAACGCGATTGCATGCCGTTCAAAACATCAGCCGGGTGATACAAGCCTTGAATCGTCGACAAGATCCATCCGCCGTGATAAAGCACGCAAACGACGAAAATGGATTTCATCACCCACATCAGCGACGCTTTCAGTTCAGTCGCCACGTCGATGCCGCCGGCCAACAAAACGCTCAACATGAAAAAACCAGACAGCAAATAACGAATGTCCCCGGCGAACAGAAGCGAGAAAATGAAATAGGAAGCGACAATGGCCGCAAATATTTGTGCTTCGGCGGTTCGACGATAAAACAGAAACAAAACGACCGGCAGAACCGACAATGTCAACGGCCCGATGAAGTTGAACGTCGACAAGTCGTGAAACGTGTGCTCCCACGGATACACCAGATAATCTTTGACCGAGCGCAACCGCCCCTGTTGCGTCACCCTTTTTTCGCCTTCCATTTTTTCGAGATTCATGTGACGGCTTTCGAAAACGCTTGAGAGAATCGGATAAAACGGATTTCCGGTCCAAATACGGTTGCGGATCAACCACGGACTCGCAATCAAACAGGCGAACAGCGCGAAACCGGCCATTCCCTTCGCTATCTGCGGCAGCGGCAATTTTTTAATCATCAGCACAAAAGCGGCCACGCTTAGCACGATGACGGTGACCGCGCCCGTATATTTACTCGCGAACGCGGCGCCGGCCAACAAACCGGCCACGCACAGCCACGAAAGTTGGTCGGGATTTTGAAACCAAAGAATTAAAACGATCGTCGACAGAAGAAAGAACACGCTCATTCCGGCGTCGATAGCGGTGGACCACACGTTCATCTGAACGACCGGCATCGAAATGACCAGCAACGCGGCCCAAACAGCCGACTTACGCCAGCCGAGCAACCGGCACGCGACGAAAATGGCGCCGAGCCCCGACATCGTCAACGACCAATTAATCAGTTTTGCGAGCGAGCTTGTATCGATGCCGAGCGAAAGCACATACAGCATGTGAATCAACATCGGGCCGCGCGAAAAATAAACGTGCGGCGTGTCGATAATGCGGCCTTCGTTCACATACATCTGCGGCAAACCCAAATGATAAACGAGCGAGTCGTAGAACAGTTCGGGCACAAACGCCATGAGAAACGCGATCGCACAAAAGGCGGCCAACAACAGGTGAGCGGGCGACTGAAACAACGCGCCCGGCAAAGCGGCACGCGCCTCAATGAGCCAAGCGTTGACTCTTTCTTTTGAAACCGAATAGCCCGAAGCGGCGAAAAAAAACAGAAACGAATACAAGATGGGAGCGGACAAGAATCCGAGAAAACCCAACGTGAACGTCACAAGAGAAACGATCATGTATCCGAGCACGAGAGACAGAATGAATTGCCCGGCCCGATCCAATTTCTCCAGCAAACTCACCGGGCACAGCCGCGCGCCCCACGCCGCCGAACCGACGGCCAAAATGGCCAACAACAACGTGGATTTAAAATGGAGAACGGCAACCTTAAGGAAGTTCGGAAGGGTCGTGGCGAAAAGATCGCCGAAAAATTGCGGGGCCGAATCGAACGATGAAGGAAAACGTTGATCGAATTTGACCACCACGAAGACCATCCACACGCACAAAGCGGTGAGCGCAACAGGGAGCCAACCGGGCGCTCCGGAGGCGTGAGGGACCGCTGAATGACCCGGATCGGAACGATTTTTTTGCTTCTTATTTTTCACCGTTCGGTCATGAACGGTTTGACCGCGACTGCACCAGCAAAAACAAGATCAAACCGATACCGATGAACAATGTCATCCACAACAGACAGCTCATCGAAAATATCAGATAAATAGAATCTTCATTGGCCAGATACAAAAAGAAACTGACTGCGCCCACCGCCATCGGCACGAGCATGAGAACGACGCCCGCCTTGATGGGGTTGTAATACACGATCGTCTCGAGCATCAACTGCAGCGTGCGCAACGTATCGCGGAAATAGCGGACTTTGCTCGATCCGACGCGCGACAGATATTCAATCGGCTCGAAACGGACGAACCGGTAACTGCTTAAGAACGACAACGTGAGCGTGGTGGAAAACGAGAAGCCGCGACAGAGTCGCGGCAACATTTCCTGCACGACCGATTTGCGGAACAACCTCAAGCCCGAATTCACATCGGGAATCCGGTAGCCGACCACGAATTGCGCGAGCGCAAGAAAAACGAGCCGCGCCGGGTGTTTAAAAACGGTGCCCCAATAATTCTTCCCTTGGCGCGCGCCCACAACCATGTCGTGCGTAGGCGCATGCGGAAAAAGTTTCAAGAGCTCGCGCGGCGGATACGAACAATCGGCGTCAATCGTGGCGATCCAATCGTACGATGCGTGTTCAATGCCGGTGCGTAACGCGCCGCCGTACCCCATATTTTCCGGATGCGACACAACTTTCACGCCTGTTTTCTCGGCGACAAGCGCTGTGTTATCGCGCGAACAGTCATCGACCACGATAATCTCATACGTCCAATCAGAGGTCGTCATCGCCTCTTTCAATTCTGTGACGACGTTCGTGATCGCGTCTTCTTCATTATAGGCGGGAACCAAAATCGAAACGGCTTTCTTAAGCGGGGTTAAACACGTAGGGACCAAGGGCATAGAAGGTGTTCAGAACTCCTTACACAAATTGTTGAAACAACAAATTCGACAACAGCCAGCCTTTCGGAGTGAGACTATACATTCCTTTTTCCTTGACGGCCAGACCTTGCGCGAGAAACGTGGACGTCATCGGCGCTCTCATCCGTTCAAGTTGCGCGATGGAAACGCCGCGTTTCAGTCTGAGCGCGAGCATCACGGACTCACGCTCATGATCGTCCGCATTCAGCGACGACGAATCGACGACGGTCGGAGCGCCCGACGAAATCGCCTCGAGATACGTCCGCAAGTGCGCGACGTTCTTCATGCGTTTGCCCTGGAAGAAACTCGTGCTGGACAGACCGACGCCGATCGTGTCTTTGTTTTCCCAATACAGCAGGTTGTGCTTCGACTCACGCCCGGGTTTCGCAAAATTCGAAATCTCATAATGCTCGTACCCATGCGCGCTCAAAAACTCAGACGCGACCAAATACATATCGGCTTCCAGATCGCTATCGACGGTCAAACCTTCTCGCCCGAACTCGGTGCCCGGTTCGATTTTCAACGCGTACGCGGAAATATGTTCGGGCTCGAGCGCGGCCACGCTTTCGAGAGTGGCGCGCCAATCGTCGAGCGTCTGGTCCGGCAAACCGAACATGAGGTCGACGTTGATATTATCGAAGCCACCGGTGCGCGCCATGTCGAACTTTTTGAAAAACGTTTCGCTGTCGTGCAGACGTCCGAGCCGCTTCAACAACAAATCATTCGTGGTCTGCACGCCAAAACTAAGCCGGTTGACGCCGCCCGCATGAAACGCGCGCAATCGTTCAGTGGACGTGCTTTCGGGGTTCGCTTCGACGGTCGCTTCCGACAACGCGCGCGCGTCGAGCGTATCGTGGATCGAACTCATCAGCGTATTGATTTGAGCGACGGAAAGAACGGTCGGCGTACCGCCGCCGATGAACAACGTGTGAATCGGTTGGCCGCGCCACCGATCAAGTTCGCGGGAAAGCGCGGAAAGATAGGAATCGATCTGAGAATGTCGATCGGTAAACGTAACGAAGTCGCAATACGCGCACTTCGCGTCGCAAAACGGGATGTGAACGTAAAGACCGGCCGACGGTCTTATCTCACCCATCGAAATCGGTTTAACGGCCAATAAAGCAACCACGCTTTGCCTTTGACCGCGGTGACTTTCAGTGGACCCCAGAAACGAGCGTCAAACGAACGATCTCTGTTGTCCCCCATCACGAAGATGCAACCGGACGGGATCGTGATCGGGCCGAAATTATCGCGAATCTCGTTTCCAGCCAATCCTTCAAACAAACCGCTCTGCCACTTTTCCTGAAAACCGGACGGAGAATACTCGACCTTCGGATAAATCGCTTCATCGACGTGTTGCTTATAAGGCTCCACAAGTTTCTGACCATCCACAAACACTTCTTTGTTGATGATCTCCACTTTTTGGCCTTCGAGAGCGATGCAGCGTTTGATGAAATCTTTGCCGTAATGCGGGTTTTCTTTGTTCTTCGCCGGAAAACGGAAGATCACGACGTCGCCCGGCGTAATTTTTCGAAACGGAATAATTTTCTTTTCAGTGAACGGCACCGGAATGCCGTAAATAAACTTGTTCACGAACAAATGATCGCCTTCGATGAACGTCATGCGCATCGAACCGGACGGAATCTTAAACGCCTGCACGATGAAAAACATCACGACCGACGCGAGCAAAATCGCCGAGAACCCGGTGTCGGCCCATTCCAAATTGTCTTTGATCAACGCTTCACGACGTTTTTCGTTGCGGGAACGAATGTACCCCATCACAAGACCGATCAACAATCCCGCGCCCCCAAAAACCAGAGAGAACTGCGTGGTCATCTCGAGTTTTTCCGAGTAACTGGCGATCAGCATACCGAGCATGGCGGCTCCGGTCATCCAGAAGAGACCATTCAACACCATGACCACGGCGTGATTTTCGAGCACGTTGTGTTTTTTCGCAGCCAACCGGATCAAATAGCCGTACACGCCGCACCAAATCGATAAAAAGAAAAGCCGACCTTCCATTAGTTGTTCTCCTCTGAGAGTTCAAGCACGGCCAGAAAAGCCTCTTGTGGAATTTCCACGGTACCGAACTGCTTCATGCGTTTCTTGCCTTCTTTTTGTTTCTCTAAAAGTTTTCGTTTGCGCGAGATGTCGCCGCCGTAACATTTGGCAAGCACGTCTTTGCGCATCGCGGCCACCGTCTCGCGTGCGATGATGCGGCCTTCGATGCGAGCTTGCAGCGCCACTTCGTACATCTGGCGCGGAATCAAGTCTTTCATCTTCTCGGTCACACGCCGGCCCCAAGCGTACGCATTGTCTTTGTGTACGACGTAGGACAGAGCGTCGAGCGGGTCGCCGGCCACGAGGATTTCTAATTTTACGAGATTGCCGGACTTGTACCCGATGGGTTCGTAATCGAACGACGCATATCCCCGCGATATCGACTTCAATTGATCATAGAAGTTAACCACTATCTCGGCCAACGGCAATTCGTATTGAAGCCGCACGCGCTGAGTGGTGATGTATTTCATGTCGATCATCACGCCGCGCCGATCCTGACAAAGCTGCATGATGCCGCCCGTATAATCGGAGGGTGTAAGGATGGTCGAACGCACATAAGGCTCTTGCACATCCGATTCATGCCCGGCGTCTGGAAACGCCGAGGGATTGTGCACTTCACTTACGTTCCCCTTTTGATCGACGATGCGGTACACCACATTCGGCGCCGTAATGATTAAGCTCAAATCGTATTCGCGCTCGAGCCGCTGACGAATGATGTCCATGTGCAGCAATCCAAGAAATCCGCAGCGAAAACCGAATCCGAGCGCGGTGGAAGTTTCCGGCTCGTACTGAAAAGAGGAATCGGTCAAATGCAATTTCTCAAGCGCGGCTTTCAGCACTTCGTAATCGCTCGAATTGATCGGGAACATGCCGCAGAAAACAAACGGTTTCACTTCGTGATAACCGGGCAAAGGTTTCGTGACGGGCCGCTGCACCGACGTGACCGTATCGCCGATGTGGACTTGCGACGCATCGCGGATGCCGAGAATCAAATAGCCGACTTCACCGGCCGACAACGATTTCGCCGGCTGAAGCTTCATGACCATCGTGCCGATCTCTTCGACGGTAAATTCTTCTCCGCTGGCCATGAAACGAACGTGGTCGCCTTGTTTGATCGTCCCTTCCATCATGCGCACGTTGATGATCACGCCGCGAAACGTGTCGAACACCGAGTCGAACAGCAACGCGGACACGGGCCCATCGGCATCCCCCTTCGGCGGCGGCACGCGATCGAGGATCGCCGTGAGTACGTCGGGCACGCCTTTGCCGGTTTTCGCGCTGATGAGAATCGGATCGTCTTCGATGCCGAGAATTTCAAAAATTTCCTCGTGCACGCGCTCCGGGTCCGCCGCAGGCAAATCGATTTTGTTGATGATCGGAATGATTTTCAGACCCGCTTCGAGAGCCAGCGTAGCATTCGCCATCGTCTGCGCTTCGACGCCTTGGCTTGCGTCGACCACGAGCAACGCGCCTTCGCACGCGTTCAACGCGCGCGACACTTCATACGTGAAGTCGACATGGCCGGGCGTATCGATCAAATTGAGAATCTTTCCCTCGTACGCCATACGCACGGATTTGGCTTTGATCGTGATGCCGCGCTCGCGCTCGAGTTCCATACCGTCGAGAATCTGACCGCGCATGTCGCGAATCGCGACGGTCCCGGTCAACTCGAGAAGACGATCGGCAAGAGTCGACTTTCCGTGGTCGATGTGAGCAATAATGCAGAAGTTTCGAATGTTGTCTGGCATGTTTTTAATTTGTCACCCCCGCGGAGGCGGGGCCCAGCCACTTACGGTGTCTGGATCCCCGCCTTCGCGGGGAAGACGGCTCCTAATTAGGGAACGGTTGGTAGGGCCCCTTGGCGTTGCTGCAGCGCGAACAAGCGCAAAATCCGTTGCGACGATTCCACGCTCGATGAATTCATCACGTCGCGCGCGAGCCGCTGGCAATCGGCGTAACTGGTCGAGCGAATCACTTCTTTCAAACGGGGCACCGCACTCGGCGCCACCGACAATTCATCGATGTCGAGACCGACGAGAATCGGAACGAGTTCCGGCTCCGACGCCATTTCGCCGCACACGCCGACCCACTTATTGCCGATGTTATGACCGGCCTTCACTGTTTGATCAATGAGCCTCAACACGGCCAAATGCAAAGGCTGGTACAAATTCGCCACATTTTCGTTTACGCGATCGACCGCGAGCGAGTATTGGATCAAGTCGTTCGTACCGAGCGAAAAGAAATCGACTTCGCGCGCGAGGATATCGACGACCAGCGCAGCCGACGGCACTTCAACCATCATTCCCACCTCGACCGTTTCATCAAACGGAATATGGTTCGAACGCATCTCGCTCTTCACTTCCTGCAAAATCGCATTGGCCGCGCGTAATTCGTCAAGGCCTGACACCATCGGGTACATGAGCTTGATTTTTCCATCAACCGACGCACGCAAAATCGCCCGCAACTGAGTTTTAAAGATATCTGGGAATTTCAGACACAACCGAATGCCGCGAAGCCCCAAGAACGGATTGCTCTCCGGCGAAACGCCGCCAAGACCGAGCCCCGACATTTTATCGCCGCCCAAGTCGAGCGTGCGCACGATCACTGGATAAGGAATCGATGCGCGCACCGCTTGCCTATAGCTTTGATACTGTTCATCCTCCGTCGGCGCGGTTTTGCGGTTCAAAAATAAAAATTCGGTGCGGAACAGGCCAATTCCCTCAGCGCCTTGACCGAGCGCGACCTTCACATCTTCCGATGTTTCAATGTTCGCGGCCAGCGTGATCCGATGACCATCGTTGGTTTGCGCGGGAAGATCTTTTAACTTCTCAAGTCGACGCTCCTCGTCGGACCGGCGTTTCTGCTCGGCGCGATAGCGTGTGAGCGTCGCCTCGTCCGGGTTGACGATAACGTTGCCTTCGTGACCGTCGATGATCACGAGATCGCCGGTGCGGACGCGGCTCGTCACATCCCGCATACCGACCACGGCCGGAATCGTCATCGATTGCGCAAGCAACGCCGCGTGCGACGTTTTCCCGCCGATGTTCGTCGCGAACGCGATCGCCGAATGCTCCTTCAAATTCATCGTATCGGTTGGCGTGAGATTGTGCGCGAGAACGACCGACGGTTCGGTGATCGAATGCAGCGTCTTTTTCTCGTGGCCCATCAAATGACGCAGGATCTTGTGCCCGACGTCGAGGATGTCGTACTTCCGATCGCGGAAATACTCGTCCTCAAAATTTTCCATGACCTTGATCGTGCGATCGATCACCTGAGTGAGCGCGTATTCGGCGTTCACGTGATTCGTTTCGATCAACTTAATGACGTCTTTGTTCAGGAACGGATCGTTGAGGATCAGCAGGTAGGCGTCCATCAACTTCGCATGCGACTTACCGAAAACTTTCAACGCCTTCAGGTGAATCGCGGACATTTCGTCCTTGGTGCGGCCGAGCGCGTAACGGAAGCGTGCGACTTCGCTCTTAATGCGCTCTTTCGGAACTTCCCATCGAGGAACCGCGACGTCCTCGTCTTCCATCACGAACGCGGGACCGATCGCGATGCCTTCCGAAGCGGCCACGCCGCGCAGATAGATGTTGTGTTCTTTCGCCTGACTCAAACGTCATTCCCCTTCGGCGTCATCATCGAAATGACGCTCGAATAAATCGTCCAAAGCGCGAAGCACTTCGTTTTCATCGGGACCGTCCGCTTTGATTTTAAGCAGCGTCCCGGGACCGGCCGCGAGCATCAGCAAGCCCATGATGCTCTTGCCGTCGATTTCGCGGTCTTCCTTATAAATCTTGACCGAACTTTGAAACCGGCTCGTCGTCTTCACAAAAAGCGAAGCCGGTCGCGCGTGCAGGCCCAATCGGTTGTTGATCGTGTATTCTTTCTCAATCATAAATTTGTCGTCTCCCCCGCGAAGGCGGGGACCTAGACACTTCAGGTGACTAGATTCCCGCCTTCGCGGGAATGACTGATTTTTCTAACTGGCCGGTACATTTGTACCGGACAAAACGGAAATCGTTTTCTTCGCGTCTTCGGAAACTTTGCGAGCAAGGCCGTCGAGCACCATGCGGTGCCGGTTTGTGAGCGCGGAAAGAACCATCGGCAAATTCACGCCGGTCACCAGCGAAATCGGATGAACGCTCATGAGCGGCAATGTCGTGTTGTACGATGTGCCGCCGTACGCATCGATAAGAACTAGCACGCCGCCGTCCGCGTTCAGCGTGGTGATCGTCTCTGAAACGCGCTTGCGCAACGTCGGGAAATCGAGCCGCCGGGACAAATTCAAAGCGGCGATTTTTTCGGTTTCGTGCATGATGCCGCACGCGGTTTTCATCATATCCTCGCCGAACGCGCCATGCGTCAAAATTAAGATTCCGATCATGATTGCTGTTAAACTCCGATATCGCGATGAACCACGCGCGCGGGAAACTTCTTCATCGCCAAATAATTCTTAAAGACCTCGGCCAACGCGACACTGCGGTGCCGGCCGCCCGTGCAGCCGATCGCAAGCGTCAGATAACTTTTTCCTTCATTCGCGTATTGAGGGACCGTCATATCAAGCATCGATTTGACGGAATCGAGGAACCTTTTCGTAAGCCGCTGCGATAATACAAACTTGGACACACGGTGATGGAGACCGGTCAACCGTTTCATGCTGCGCACGTAATTCGGGTTCGGTAGAAATCGAACGTCCAAAACGATGTCGGCATCGATCGGAATGCCATATTTGTAGCCGAATGACGTAACCGTGATCGTCATTTTACGGGTCTTTTGGAGCCGAATCGCGCGGCTTAAAATCCCTTTCAGTTCATTCGGATTCGTATGGGAAGTATCGATGATGCGGTCGGCGATTTCACGTAACGCCTTCATACGCCGTCGTTCTTCGCGGATACCGCCGGCCAGCGAACGACCGAGCGGATGACGACGGCGCGTTTCTGAAAAACGGTGAATGAGGACGTTGTCGCTCGCCTCAAGGAACAAAACCTGATAGGTGATGCCGCGACGTGACAAATCCTGAAGCGACTTCGTCACTTCGTCGAGCATCGCGCCGATGCGCACGTCGATGCCGACAGCGATCTGAGGCAAATGAATGCCGCTCTCGTGATAAAGATCGGCGAGCTTCGGAAGAAGCTGCAACGGTAGGTTATCAACGCAAAAGATGCCCAAGTCTTCGAGCGCATTTAACGCCACCGACCGGCCAGCACCCGACAAACCGGTCACAATAATGCAATGAAAATTCTCTCTCAGCCTTTTGCTCCCTTTTTTCCGGACTCGGCGATTTTCGTCAACAGCTTTTCATTAAGATCGCGCGCGGCGAACACGCCTTCTTGTTTAAGCCGCTGGTTCAAAGCGGCAACTTCCAACAACACGGCCACGTTTCGACCGGGCCGCAGCGGCAACACCACTTCCGGAACTTGCACGCCGAGAATATTCGTGGTCCGGTCTTCAAGACCGATGCGCTCGTAGTCACCGTCTCCTTTCTGCGTTTCAAGCCGCACAACCAATTCGATGCGGGCGGAATCTTTTACCGAGCTCACGCCGAACACCTGTTTCACGTCGATGATGCCGAGACCGCGTACTTCCATGTAATGTTTGAGCAACGGTCCCGATGTGCCGATCAACATGTCACCCGGATGGTGGCGCACTTCCACAACGTCGTCCGAGACCAAAATATGCCCACGCTTGACCAATTCGAGACCGCACTCGGACTTGCCGCTGCCGGAATCGCCCATGATCAACACGCCGAGACTGTACACGACAGTCAACACACCATGCATCATAACCATCGGCGCGAGCCGGCGTTCCAAATAAACCGATAATTCACGAACCAGATGTGCGGTCGTCAGCGTCGAGCAAAATACCGGCACATTGTTGCGGTTTGATTGCTCGATGATTTCGGCGGTCGGTTCGTGGCCGTGCGTGAGGATCACGCAAGGAAGATCCTTAAACGAGAAAACCTTGCCGAGCATTTCAAGACGGCGCGCGTTGTCGAGCGTCTGAAGATACGCGTATTCGCCTTGGCCCAACAACTGGATGCGTTCGGGACGGAAATATTCGAAGTAACCTGCGAGGGAAAGTCCGGGACGGTTTACTTCACTGACATGGACGATGCGGGAATCGCCGGCTTTACCGGCAATCCACTCGAGCTTCAATTCATTCGAGCAGGAATCGAAAAACTCTTTTATTGTGAGTTCGCTCACAACCGTTAGTACTCGTCTTCTTCGCGGATGATCTTTTCGATGTCTTCTGGTTTTTTCGCTTCTTTGATCGCTTGTCGGAAAAATTTATCTTTAAGCAAACGTGACACGCGCGCGAGAGCTTTCAAATGCTGGCCGCTGGAATCGTTCGGCGCGACGAGCATAAAGATCACATGAACCGGTTCACCGTCGAGCGATTCGAATTCAACGCCGCGGCGGGAGATGCCGAGGGCGCCCACCAACGCCGGAGTCGCGTCGGATTTTCCGTGCGGAATCGCCACCCCCTGACCGATGCCGGTGGAGCCAAGTTTTTCCCTTTCCATCAGAGAGGTCAGCACCGCTTCCGAATCTTTAATTTTTGAGTTCGTGGTTAATAGTTGACAGAGCTCGGCGATCGCTTCTTTCTTCGTCGTGCTCTTAAGGTCCAAGCTAATGGTTGATTTGTCAAGGAATTCGAGTACTTTCATATTTCCAGTTATCATCATAGGATTTCCGTCGAGGCTAACCGGATCGTATTAAATTTTAAATTTTTCGCCAAGATAAACGCGACGGGCTTCGGGATCGGTCAACAACGTTTGAGAAGATCCCTCGGTCAGGATGCGTCCATCGAACACGATGCTGGCGCGATCAACGATGTCGAGCGTGGCCTGCACGTTATGATCCGAAATCAAAATGCCGAGCCCGCGGGCCTTCAACGACTGCAACATACCCTGAATGTCGGACACCGTGATCGGATCGATGCCGACGAACGGCTCATCGAGCAACAAAATTTCGGGATTGGTGGTCAACGCACGCGCGATTTCGCAACGGCGCTTTTCTCCGCCGGACAATGTCGACGCCGCCTGATGACGAAGACGCGTAAGACCAAATTCCTCGAGCAAACTATCCACGCGCTCTTTTTTTTCTTGCTTGCCGCCCGGCTGATGCTCAAGAATCGCCCATAAATTGTCTTCAACGGTCAACTGACGGAAAATCGACGGCTCTTGCGACAAGTAACCGAGTCCCGAGCGCGCGCGCTTAAACATCGCAAGTCCGGTCAAATCCTGTCCGTTCATCGTAACCGACCCCACGTCCGATTGAACGAGGCCGACGATCATGTAAAAAGTGGTGGTCTTGCCGGCGCCGTTCGGTCCGAGCAAGCCGACGATTTCCCCCGGAGCCACCTTCAACGAAATACCTTTCACGACTTTCCGCTTGCCGTATGTTTTCTCTAAACCGGTCGCGATCAAACTCATTTCTTTTTTTTGCCTTTTCCTGTCTTTTCGAACACCGCGCGCGCATGGCCTTCGCTTTTCATGCGCTTCAACTCGGTGTAATACACAATTTTGTCGCCCGTGACTGTGCGCCGTCCCTCTTTTGTGTATTGAACGGCCGTCGACTGGGTTTTGCCGCTCAACGTAATTATTTTCTTGTCGCCGTCGAAATCGGCGATCTCCGACTGAAATTCAAAACGCTCGCCGTTTTCAGGATTAACCGCCTCGCCGGAAACAGTTCCTTGAGCGTACGCGCGCTTCGTCTCACGATAGAAATCGATGCGGTCCGCGCGCAAATTCACCACGCGCGACATCGTTGACGACAACACCTCGGTGTGCACCACGCGCGCGCGCTTCACGCCTTTTCCCCACAACGTGCCGGAACCGACTTGCGTGTCATAAAACCCTTTGTCGCCGAACGCCTGCCAGGTCTCGGTGGAACTCACTTTCCGAAAAAGCTTCACATCGCCTTGCGCGTACACTTTATCGCGTTCGTGGTTCGTCTGCATGTTTTCGGAAATCAATTGATCGGTGCCGCGGTTAAGACGCACGCCCCCCGAAAACCGGACCGTATCCCCCTTGTTCAAAAGCTCCATACGCCCGCCCTTAATCGTGGTTTCTTCGGCGTGAAGTGTTGACGAAAATAAAAAAAATGCCGTCATTCCCGCGAAGGCGGGAAGCCAGACACACCAGAAGTGACTGGACCCCCGCCTTCGCGGGGGAGACGACATTAATGTCATTTCTTTTCCTCCACGCCTCGATCGGGAATCGTCAGCGTTTCGTTGAAGATGTGCACGCGCGTCATGTCGGCGGTGGCTTCCATGCCGATACCGCGCGTCGTAGAGTCTTGCCGGTCCACGCGCACGGGCGCGGTCGACGTGATCAAATCCGTTTTATGGTGATAATGCGCCCAGTCCGTCGTCATTTTCGATCCGTCGGTCGACACCATCACCACATTTCCATTTAAATACATGTCGCCGCTCGAAAGCTGAACGCCGAACAAATCCTGCGTGACAACGACGGCGCCGTCGGGCCGCGCGCCGGTTGAAAACAAACCTTGATCCGCCGTGATCAAAGTGGACTTCTGACCGTTTTCGTACATCTGCACGTTCATATTTCGTACGCGCATCACGTTTTTACGCGTAAACATTTCGCCGAACGGCGCGGTCATCTCCCATTCGAGGCCGTTGTCGCCGTACGATTGAATGTGCATGGCCGACATTTTCAACTCAGATTGTCGTTCGGAGGGCAACGCGCTTTTCGGCGATTTATCAACGGTCGACGAAGGCCGGCAAGCGGCGAGCGTGAAGAACGTCAGCGCAAGAACGGCGCGACGAGCGGATCCCATTTCTTTTGAGCCTTTAAAATAAATTCAAGCACGTCGCGGACGATGCCTCGACCGCCGGCAATCGGCGAAATGTAATGCGCGTGTCGACGCACGTCGCTGACAGCGTCCGACGGGCACGCGCCGAAGCCCGCCGCGCGAATCGCCGGCAAATCGATCAGATCATCACCGATAAAAGCGGCTTCGTCCCATTTGAGACGGTGCGACGACAAAATGACTTCGAGAGCGTCCTTTTTCTTTTGGCATTTTTGCAGCACATGATGGATTCCAAGATCTTCGGCGCCGGCCGCCACCGATTCGGACGAACGTCCGGTGATCCAAACAAAAATATAGGGAAGCTTATTGTCTCGAATCAACGCAAGACACAACCGGTCTTTCGCGTTCCAAACTTTTACTTCTTCACCGGATCGATAAACGAGCACACCACCGTCGGTCAACACGCCGTCGACGTCCATCGCAATCAATTTGATTTTTTTGGCCCGCAATACGAGCTGCGGTTTCGAAAGCGGCATCTATTTCATCCAGGGCGTAATTTCTTTCGGAATTTCGCGCAAACGATACGGCGGCGGGACTTTTTTAAGAAACGCAGACACCGCGAAATAAACGATGATCAACACCACGTAGATGCCGCCGAGCACGCGCAGATGCCATTGCATCGTGGGACGCCACGACGGCTCAAGCGGCACGGCGGCCGCGACGGGCGCGGCGGGTTTGCGATTGTCCTTTGCGGGCTCTTTGTTGGGTTTCACGATGGAATCACCTCTTTGGAAACGGCGTCAAGTCGACGTAACAATTTCAAATTTTCTTTGAGATCGGCGAGCCTGACCGAATTGGGTCCATCCGACAGCGCACGGTCGGGATCCGGATGAATTTCCATAAACAATCCCGCCACACCGAGTCCGGTGGCCGCCCGCGCGAGTGGTTGCACGAACTCGCGTTGACCGCCGCTTGCATGACCTTGTCCCCCCGGCAACTGCACCGAATGCGTGGCGTCGTAGATGACCGGATAGCCGAACGAGCGCATGATTGCAAGCCCGCGCATGTCGACCACAAGATTGTTGTAGCCGAACGAATTGCCGCGCTCGGTGACGAGAATATTTTTATTTCCGGTCGATTCGACTTTCTGTATCGCGTTTTTCATTTCCTGGGGCGAGAGAAATTGACCCTTTTTGATATTGACGGCAATGCCGGTGCGGCCGGCCGCTAGCAACAAGTCGGTCTGACGGCAAAGGAACGCGGGAATTTGGATTACATCG
>CAYXDS010000027.1:0-18007 GCA_964463805.1 uncultured Elusimicrobia bacterium
CGCGGCCGGCGGCGCCAATGTTTTTGAAGTTCTTTTAAAGAAAGGGTTTTCGATCGAACTGTGTCAGACTGCGGGTTTGGTAACGCGATCGAACGCCGGCCGGTTTTATGACCCGATGTTTGGACGGTTGATTTTTCCGATCTTCGACGGTTTCGGTCATGTGATTGGTTTCGGCGGGCGCGTGTTGCCTCAAACGAAGAAGCAATTGCTCGGCGGAACGAGCGAGGAAGAGAACGGTCCAAAGTATTTGAACTCGCCGGAAACGCCGGTGTTTTCAAAGGGGAAATCGCTGTACGGGCTGGTGCAGGCGAAGTCGAACATTTTGAGTTCGCGTCGCGTAATCATTTTAGAAGGTTACATGGATGTGATCGGCGTGCATCAAGGTGGTGTGGGCAATGCCGTTGCGACGCTCGGAACCGCTTTTACGCGCGATCATGCAAAAGTTTTGAAACGGTACGCGGGAGAGATTACCGCGTTTTTCGATCCGGACGAAGCCGGCGAGCGCGCAGCGATGCGATCGTTAGAGCCGATGATTCAGGAAGAGTTTTTTCCGCGGGTTGTAATGACCGAAGAAACCGCGGATCCCGACGAAATCATTCGGGACAAGGGCAAAGAGTTTTTTGATCGGTTAATTGAGACCGCGCCGGACTTTCTCGAATACATTTTGCGCGTGTCCGGCGGCAGCAAAGATGCGCCGCTGCAAAAGAAGTCGGAGATGGCGATTCACGTGCTCGGGTTGATCGCGCAAAGCCCGAATGAGATTTTGAAGTCGGAGTGGATGGCGCGGTTGGCGGACGGGTTGGGATTGCGGCTTGAATCATTGCAAGAACAATTGCGAAAGAAGCCGGTGAAAAGTTTGCCGGAACCGATGTCACCGTCGACGCTCATCGAGCAACGTAAGCGAGCGATGCCATCGGTGGAAGACGAGTTGCTTTTGATTTTAATGAGCGTGCCGGGGATGACGCACGATATCGATTTAAGCGAGAACGATTTTGCTGAGGAACGACACCGCCGCACATTCGCGCGGCTGAGCGAGCAGATGCGAACGTTGGGGAAGATATCGTTGCCGGCGTTGATCGACGAAGCCCCGGACGCCGATAAAGAGTGGCTGACCGCATTGTCGCTCGAAGACAGAGAATTCGGGGATGCACGGGAGCGGCGGGATCAGTTGGTTCGCAACGTGAAGGCTGCTAGAGAAAGGCAGCGCATGCAGGAGTTGGGACGACGCATCGCGGCGGGACAAGCGACCGGCGACGAGCAGCTTGAGTACAAAGATTTGTTGAGACGCTTAAAAGGTTCATTAAACGATAAGGGAGTGGTGACGAAATGATCCAACAACACAATAAGTCCATCATCGATAACGATGTTTTGATGAAGGGACTCATCAGCCAAGGAAAAGAAGCCGGATATATCACGTATGAGGAAATCATGCGCCGGCTGCCGGAGAATACGACGCCGGAAGACCTTGATAATTTCTTCGGACAGTTGGAAGAAATGGGAATCCAAGTTCTCGAATCGGAAGACACCGGAAGCAAATCCACTCCCACCGAAGGCGCTCCGCAACCCGAAGTCGAACTCGATACGCAAAACTCGATCCGCATGTATCTGTCGGAGATGGGCCGCGTTCCGTTGTTGACGCGCGAACAGGAAGTCACGCTCTCGCGCAACATCAAAGAGCACGAGAAAGAGCTGCGGTTGCTTGTGTTGCAATCGCCGATCACGCTGCGCGAAATCAGCAACTGGCAAACGTTGCTTGAACAAGACGAAATGACGCCGAAAGAACTCATGCCGCGCGGACGCAAGACCAGCGCCGAGTTGAACCGCATGAAGTTGAAAGTGAAGCAAGTCGCCGGTTCCATTCAGAAAAGCGAGAAAGTGATCAACAGTCTCGGCGAAAAACTCAAAGAACCGAACATTTCGTTGAAGTCGCGCGCAAAGCTGCAATTGCTGCTCGATCAGGAAAGCAAGCACATCGTCAACGAAATCATCAGCTTGAACCTGAATCAGGACAAAATTAAACGGTTGACCAATAAGATCAAAACGATCGCGTTGAAGATCCGCGAGTGTGAGGACGAGCTTGAGCGCTACGAAACGCGGTTGAACATGCCGTACACCGAACTTCAAGCGATCTACAACAAAGTGCTCGCGAAGAAAATCAATTCGGGCGCTTTTAAGAAGCTCACCGGTTACACGTTGACCGGCATCGAATCCACGATGGAAAACATGAAGAATGTCGAGAGCCGCCTGGTGCGCATTTTGCAGGTGTTGCCGGTCACACGTGACAACATCATCGACCTCGACTTGAAGATCCGGAACCTTGAAGAAGCGATTCTCAAAGATAAGTTGAAACTGATCCGCGCGAACCTGCGTCTCGTCGTGTCGATCGCGAAGAAGCACGTCGGTGCGTCGAACCTCGAGCTGCCGGACCTGATTCAGGAAGGCGGACTCGGTTTGATCAAAGCGGTCGAGAAGTTCGAATGGCGTCGTGGTTTCAAATTCTCCACGTATGCGACGTGGTGGATTCGTCAATCGATCAACCGCGCAATCGCCGATCAAGCGCGCACGATCCGTATTCCGGTCCACATGAAGGAAATCATTTCGAAGTTGACCAAGGTCGCGCGCAAATCGCGCCAAGAATTGGGCCGCGATCCGACGCTCGAGGAATATTCGAAAGCGTTGCGTCTCTCGATGGATAAAGTCCGCGGCATCTTGCGCATCATGCAAGATCCGGTTTCATTGGCCACGCCGGTCGGTGAAGACGAGGACTCCTATCTTGAAGAGTTTATTGAAGACGAGGCCAGCTCCGAGCCGTCTGAAGGCGCGCAGGATTTCCTGCGCCATCGTGAAGTCGAGCGTGCTTTGTCGACGTTGAGCGAGCGCGAAGCGCAGATCATCCGTTTGCGTTTCGGTATCGGGACCGGCTATCCTCGCACACTCGAGGAACTTGGTCGCATCTTCAACGTCACGCGCGAGCGCGTTCGCCAAATCGAAGCGAAAGCGATTCGCAAGCTGCGCCATCCGTCGCGCAGCCGCGTTCTCAAAGAATATCTGGATAACTAAGTTATAATCCGGCTTCGTTAAACGACACTACGCCGGACAAGTCCGCGGTCGGGCTTGCCCGGCGTAGCTCGTCGTGTAGCGAAGCCGGGCCCTTAGCTCAGGTGGTTAGAGCACTCCGCTCATAACGGATTGGTCGGTGGTTCAAATCCACCAGGGCCCAATTTCTTCTAGAAAATTAATGTGCTTCAAGTCCTGCGCCGGGCTCGCCCGGCGTAGCCGTCGTTTGGCGAAGACGGGCAGTTAGCTCAGCGGGAGAGCACTCGCCTCACACGCGAGGGGTCGCAGGTTCAATCCCTGCACTGCCCACCCTTTTTTCCCTCCTCAAACTCCCTCCTTGATTCTCTGTAGCGTGGAAGCTACAATTCGGAGGTCTTTTCTTGGGCCTGTATGAAATTCGCGATTACGTGAAAGGGAGCGGCATTGTTCCGTTTCGCAAATGGCTGAAAAAACTAAAAGATAAGAAAAGTGTAGATATTATTTCCTCTCGTATCGATCGAATGGCGGTCGGATCATTCGGTGATGCTCGTGGGGTAGGTGGGGGAGTTTTTGAATTACGGATCCATTTCGGTCCCGGATATCGGATCTATTACGGATTGCATGCAAATACAATTATCGTTTTGCTGTGCGGTGGAGACAAATCAACCCAAACCCGTGACATTGAAGTCGCAAAGATTTTTTGGAGTGATTATTGGAGGCGGACACGATGAAACCCTGGATTTCACATATTGAAGTATTGAAGAATATTTATCGGAACCCAAAACGGGCGATAGATTATTTGAATACGTCCCTTGAACAAGGGGATTATGATGCTTTCTTAGTGGCGCTTCGCAATGTCACTGAAATTCATGGTGGATTGGGAAAAATCGCTCGGTCCGCCAAATTAAACCGCGAGCATTTGTATCGGATGCTCTCAAAGAAGGGAAATCCTAGGATGAAAAATATTTTCGTTCTACTTGAAGCGATGGGCTACAAGATTTCTTTGTCTGAATTGAATCCCAAGGATATAAAGAGAGCCGCCTAGTCTGTAGAGCACATTTGCTAAACTGCCGCCCATGCAAGACGAACTATCTTTCCTTGTCACACTTCAACAACACGACGCCGCGATCGACGAGCTCAATGAGAAAGCCGCCGCGTTTGACCCGCAAATTCAAAATAAAAATAAACAAGTCGAAGCGTTAAAGACCAATTTAAAAATCGCGAAAGACGCGCTCTCCAGTCATCAAGTTCGTAAGAAACAGCTCGAAATGGACGTCGACACCAAAGAAAAACTTGTTCAGAAACATCAGGGTGAACTCAATGGTTTGAAGAGCAACGACGCGTACAAGGCGATGCTCGAAGAGATCAAAGCGGCAAAAGACGCGGTCGTGAAGATCGAAGATGAAATTCTTTCGTTGATGGAAGCGGTCGACGTCGACGACAAGAAATACAAAGAGCTCGAGAAAAAATTTAAGACAGATGAAGCCGCGCTGAAATCTGAAGCGCAGAAAATTGAATCCGAAAAAATTGCGGCGCTTGAACTTGTGAAGAAAAAACAAGAAGAGCGGGATGCGTTTGCAAAAACTGTGCCGTCGACATTGCTTTCCCAATACGATGTGATCCGCGAAAAAGGCGGAGGATTGGCAATTGTGCCGATGGTCCGTAATTCCTGCGGCGGTTGCCATATGAGTCTGACCACCAACAAAGCGAACGAAGTCAAAAAGGCGAAAACTATGGTGTTGTGCGATTCGTGTTCGCGTATTCTTTACTTGCCCGTTGAGGAGGCTGCGGCGCCCGCTCCGGCCGCTCCCGCGTCTTAAACTAGAGATATCCATTTCCTGACGGAGAAATCCCGTCGCCAGTTTCTGGCGGCGGGATTTTTTTTGTCCAAATTTTTTCTGATTGACACTATTGATTCGTGATACTAAACTCCGTGGGCATTTGTGGCGATTGGTGGTTAATTGTGGGTAAGTCAGTGGATACTGTGGATAACCTAACTTTGGTCTTGGGGATTAACTTTTGTTTTTAGGCACGTACGAATATTCGATCGATCCGAAAGGACGGCTCTTTTTGCCCGCGAAATTGCGGGAGGGTGCCCGCCGTCCGGCCAACGGACAAGCGGCCACGTTTATCGTCACGCGCGGGCTTGAGAATTGCCTGTACGTTTACGACGCCGAGACCTTCCACAACGATCTGCTCAAACGCCTCGAAAACCTGCCCGTAAAAAATCAACAGGACGGCCGCGCCTTCAAGCGCATGTTGTTGGCCGGCGCGCAAGACGTGACACCGGACGACATGGGCCGCGTCGTGGTTCCGAAAGCGCTGCTTGAATATGCAGATTTGAAAAAAGACGTTTCCATTTTGGGCGTGGGGGAACGAATCGAGCTTTGGTCCTCGGCGCGTTGGAAGACCTACAGTCAGAAAGCGGGCAGCACGTTCCAAAAACTCGGCAAGCATTTGGAAATTTAACAGGGGATGCATAAAAGTGTTTTGCTCGATGAAGTCATTCAATTTCTCAACATCAAGCCGGAGGGCTTGTATGTGGACGGTACGCTCGGTCTCGCCGGTCATGCCGCAGAAATCGCACGGAGGTTAGGTCATGACGGGAGATTACTCGGTTTGGATGTGGATCCTAAAAATCTTGGGGAGGCGGAACGCCGCTTGCAACCCTTCGGAAATTTGACTCGCACTCGGCAGGTCAATTTTCGAGGGTTGCAAAAGGCGCTCGCCGACGAAGGTTGGAGCGAGGTGGACGGTATGCTGTTTGATCTTGGTGTGGCTAGTCCACAGTTGGATGAGGCGGAACGCGGCTTTAGTTTTCAGAGTGAAGGGCCGCTCGATATGCGGCTTGATCCGCGCCTGAACGAAACCGCTTTGAGTTTGCTTCATAAGGTTGATCCTCGAAAATTCGAGAGCTTGCTCGCGGAATTTGGCGAGCCGCGTTTCGCGCGCAAGTTAACTCAACGAATTTTGAGCGAAGTGGGCGCGGGCCGCGTGAAGACGACTGCCGATCTCGCGCGCGTTTGCGAGCAGGCGATCGGACGCCATGGGAAAACGCACCCGGCTACGCGCGTGTTTCTCGCGCTGCGCAGTTTGGTGAACGACGAAGTCGGCGCGCTTAAGGATTTGTTGGAAACGGCGCCGAAACATCTGAAAAAAGGGGGGCGATTGGCGATTATCTCGTTTCATTCGATCGAGGACCGGCTCGTCAAAGAACGGTTCCGTGAATGGGCGAACGTCGACGTGCCCCCGAAAAAATTTTCAATTCTCACCAAGAAACCCATCGTTCCTTCCGAAAAAGAGCAGCACGATAACCCGCGCTCGCGCAGCGCTAAGCTGCGCGTGTTGGAGCGGGTCGACTAAGCGTGCGCGAACGAAAAACTTCCATCACGTTTGAGCCGCTGTATCGCGTCGGCATTGTGTTCGGCGCGGTCGGCGCGTTGATGTTTGCGCGTGTTTGGTGGCCGATTCAAGCCGAGCGCAATTTGGGGCAGCTGCGGAAGATCGAATCGCAAATCTTTCAGAAGAAAGCTGAAATCAATTTGTTGAACGAGAGATACGCTTCTCTAACTTCCCTCACGGTTCTCGATCAATGGGCGAAAAAGCACGGCCCGTGGGTCGTGCCCGGCGCCAATAATGTCACTGCTATCCAGTAAGAAAGTTTCGTTTGTGCTGCCGATGCAGTCGCGTTTTCTCATCGTTCGTACCGTCGTGATTTTCGCGTTCGTTCTTTTGTCGGCGCGTCTCATGTACGTGCAGGGCGTGTTGCGCAACGATCTTGAGAAGAGAGCCGACAAGCAATGTCCGATCAAGTCCGATTCACAAACCGACCGGCGCCGCATTCTTGATCGCAACGGCGTCACATTGGCCGAAACAGTCCAGGTTGAATCCTGTTACTTGGATCCGACGATGATTCCGAACAAGAAAGCGGTGGCCAAACGGATTGCGCCGCGGTTGGGTCTGAACGAGGTGGGATTGTTTGCGAAGATGAAACGCTCGTCGGGATCGTTTATCTGGATCAAACGCGACGTGCCGCCGGCGACCGTGGCCGCGATCAAAAGCCTGAAGATTCCGGGCGTCGGATTCAAATTTGAAAAGCGTCGCCATTATCCGCTCGGCGTGTTGGCCGGACAGCTGCTCGGATTCGTCGGTTATGAAGGCACCGGACTCTCGGGCATCGAGAGTGGATATGAGAAATCGTTGAACCCCGCTTATGATTCTCCGAATTCGAAGAATTCAGGCGATGTGTCGCTGACGATCGATTCCTCGATTCAGCAGATTGTTGAACGTGAACTGGAATGGGGCGCGAAGAAGACCGGTGCGAAAAAGGGAATGGCTATCGTTCAAAATCCGTGGACCGGAGAAATTCTCGCGATGGCCGCTTGGCCGCCCGTGTCGCTCGATCCGGACAAGCCTTCGGCGCCCGGCGAGCTGCGCGTACCGCCGATCGTCGATATTTTTGAACCGGGTTCCACGTTCAAAATCGTCACCGCGGCGGCCGCGATTGAAGAGCGTGTGGTTTCCGACAACGAGTCGTTCAGCGGTGAAAACGGCGCTTGGAAAGTGGCCGATATCACGATTCACGATCATGAACCTATGGGCCGCATGAATTTGGAAGATATCGTTGTTCACTCGTCGAACATCGGCACCGCGAAGATCGCGGAGCGCCTCGGCGGAGCGCGGCTCTATCAATACGCGCGATTGTTCGGATTCGGCGTGCAGGCGGGTTCCGGTTTTAACGGCGAAGCGAAAGGGATGTTGCGTTCGCCGTCCAAGTGGAGCGGCGTTTCAAAGTACATCGTTTCGTTCGGGCAAGAAGTCAGCGTAAGCGCGTTGCAGTTGGTCGGCGCGTATTCGGCCATCGCAAACGGCGGCGTCCTTATGGAGCCGCGGTTGGTTCGCCGCGTCGTTTCCGACGGCGGCGATTTGCGGTGGGAAAGTCAGCCGAGTCATGTGCGCCGCGTCGTTTCTCAGGAAACGGCCAAGAAGGTGACCGGTTTGCTCGTGAAAGTGGTCGAGAAGGGCACCGGCGTGAACGCGCAGATCGTTTGGGATCCGTCGACGAAAGTGGCCGGAAAAACCGGAACGGCGCAGAAATGGGACGCGAAGAATCATCGCTATCATTCTTTGCTCGCGCTCGTATCGTTCGCCGGCTTTTTCCCGGCCGACAATCCGAAGATGACCATGCTCGTTTTGCTCGATGAACCGGAAGGCCGCCGTTTCGGCGGCCTTGATGCCGCGCCGATTTTCCGTCGGATCGCCGAACAGTTAAGTCCAAAGCTCGTGGCCATGAAAGGCCGGCCTGAGAAGGCGTCCGAATTATGAAGCTGAACGATTTGTTGGCAAAAGCGGGCGTGTCGGCGCGCGCGACGAGCGATGTCGGGATCAACGGTTTGTGTTACGACTCGCGGTTGATCAAGAAAGGGGATTTGTTTTTTGCGATTAAAGGCGCGCATTCGGACGGTCATGAGTTCATCGCGCAAGTGGCTGAGAAAGGCGCGGCCGCCGCGGTCGTAGAAAAATCGGTCGATTCGCAATTGCCGGCGGTTCGCGTCGATTCTGTCGTTCGCGCGATGTCGCCCATCTCGAACGAGTTTTTCGATCGACCTTCCACGCGTTTGCCCGTGATCGGCATCACCGGCACGAACGGAAAGACGACGACCACTTATTTGATCGAATCAATTTTGAAATCGTTTGGGAAAGTTTGCGCCGTGATGGGGACCGTCAATTATCGAATCGGAAACGATGTGCGTCCGGCCCCGAATACCACGCCGATGTCGTTCGATGTTCAAGCATTTTTGGCCGATGCGATCGCGCATAACGCAGCGGCGGCCGCTATGGAAGTTTCTTCGCACGCGCTCGAGCAGAATCGCGTCGACGATGTGCGTTTTTCCGTCGGCGTGTTCACGAATCTTACGCAAGACCATCTCGATTTCCACGGCACGATGGAAAATTATTTCAATGCGAAACGGAAGTTGTTTAAACGCGAGGAGCCGGTGAAAGCGGTCGTCAACGTCGATGACGAATACGGCGTGAGATTGGCCGGTGAATTTAAGCAGGCGGTGACGTTCGGAACCGGCGCGTCCGCGAAGCTGAAAGCTTCCGAGATTTCGTGTACGCTGGACGGAATTCGTTTCCGGCTCATGTTCCCGTCGGGAAAATCATACGATGTGGCGAACAATTTGCTCGGCATGCACAATGTTTCGAATTGTTTGGCCGCGGCGGGGGCGCTGCTCGCATTCGGAATTGGCGAAGCGGACATAGTCAAAGGGTTGAATTTGAAGTTTGCGGTGCCGGGGCGGCTTGAACGCGTCGAAGCGGGACAGGATTTTGTGGTGGCCGTCGATTACGCGCACACGCACGACGCGCTCGCGCAAGTGTTGACCACGCTGCGGAATACCGGGCCAAAGAAATTAATATGTGTGTTCGGCGCCGGCGGCGATCGCGATAAAACGAAACGGCCGAAGATGGGCGACGTGGCCGTGCGGTTGTCCGATCTCGTGTTCGTTACGTCGGATAATCCGCGTTCCGAAGATCCGAAAGCAATTTTGAACGATATCGAAGCCGGTATCAAAAAGACCGGACGCACGAATTACACGTTGATCGAGGATCGCGAGCAGGCCATTCGCAGCGCCATCAAATCGGCTGCGCACGGAGATATCGTGTTGATCGCCGGAAAAGGTCACGAGGACTATCAGATTTTGGGACGAACGAAGATTCATTTTTCAGATTTAGAAACCGCGAGGAAAATTTTAACGCAATGAAATTATCGATAAAGGACGCCACGAAGATTATGTCAGGTCAATTAATTTTGGGCGATCCCAAAATCATCGCGACTTCCGCATGCATCGATTCGCGGAACGTCGATCCCGGATGTTTGTTCTTCGCGTTTAAAGGCGCGAACGTCGACGGTCATAATTTTGCGGCAGCGGCCAGTCAACAAGGCGCGGCCGGCCTCGTGGTAACCGATCTCGATTGGCTGAAAAACGACGCTTCCATTTCGGCGGCTGTGATTCGCGTAAGCGAGCCGATCGAAGCACTGCGATTGCTCGGTCGCTCGGTTCGCAATGGTTTTAAAGGACCGGTGGTCGGCATCACCGGCTCGAACGGTAAGACCACTACGAAACAAATGGTGGCCAGCGTGCTGCAGGCGTTGGGTCCAGGATTGTCCACCGTCGGAAATTTCAACAGTCAAATCGGTTTGCCGTTGATGCTCGCGCGCGCGTCGTCCGAACACAAGTGGATGGTTCTTGAAATGGGCGCGTCGGCGCCCGGTAACATCTCGGCGCTCGCCGACATCGCTCACCCGACCGTCGGTATTATTACGAGCATCGGTCCCGCTCATTTGGAAACGTTTGGTTCAATCGAGCGCATCGCCGAAACGAAATGGGAGTTGCTCGACTCTCTACCGAGCGACGGCTGCGCGATTTTGCCCTGGAATGAACCGCATCTTGAAAGGCATATACGGAGCTTCAAAAAGAAAATAATTTTCTTCGGCGATAACTCGTCGTGTCCGGTACGCGCGAGTGCGGTCGAAGCGGCCGAGCACACACGTTTTATGTTGCACATCGGCTCGGAAAGCCAGCCGGTTCAGTTGGCCGTGCCGGGGCGCCACAACGTGATGAATGCGCTGGCTGCGGCGGCCGCTGGTTGGTCGCTTGGATGTTCGCTTCCGCAAATTGCCGAAGGCCTCGAAAGTTTTGAGCCGCCGAAAATGCGCATGCAGGTGCTTAAGCTTCCGACAGGCGCCACCCTTGTGAATGACGCCTACAACGCGAATCCCGCGTCGATGGTCACCGCGGTTCGGTCGTTGGCCGAAACCTATCCGAGCAAAAAGAAGATTTTGGTCATCGGTTCGATGTTGGAGCTGGGCGAGGAATCCGACAAATATCACTTTCATTTGGGCGTCGAACTCGCGCATTTCGCTCTTGAGAGAGTGATTCTCGTCGGCAACGAAACGAAATCGGTTCTTGAAGGCGCAACGTCGGCCGGCGCTTCGGCGAAAAAGTTTTCGTTCCACGCGAACTCGGAATCGGTAGCCGATGAGGTGCGCCAAGCGATGTCGGCGGATTCGGTCGTATTGTTCAAAGGATCACGCGGCATTCATCTTGAGAAAGCGGTCGACGCCCTGGTGGGGGCCAACTAATGTTTTATTGGTTGTCTCATTTCCGTCAGATTTGGTTTCCGGTCAACATTTTTCAATACATCACGTTCCGCACCGGCGGCGCGTTTCTCACCGCGTTGATCATCATGCTCGTGTTCGGACAAAAGTTCATCGATCTCGTGAAGCGCTGGGAGGTCACGCAAAGCATTCGCGAATACGGTCCGCAAACTCATTTGAAAAAAGCGGGCACGCCCACGATGGGCGGTTTGTTGATTCTCATCGCGCTGATCGTCTCGACGTTGTTATGGGCGCGGTTGAGCAACCGGTTCATTTGGCTCACGATGATCTCGGCCGTTTACCTCGGAACTCTCGGTTTCGTCGATGATTATCGTAAGTTGATTTTGAAACACCCGTCGAAAGGTTTGTCGCAAGGGGTGAAAATTCTGTTTCAGTTGATCTGGGCGATCGGCGTCACCGCTTATCTTTATTTTGCTCCGCCGAACGAGTCGTTCGCCACGCACATTCAAATTCCTTATTTCAAAAATCTCTTCGTTGATTTGAGTTCGTTCATCATTTTGTTCGGCATGGTCGCAATCGTCGGCGCTTCGAACGCGGTCAATTTGACCGACGGACTTGACGGCCTCGCCTGCGGTACGTTGTTGATCAGCGCGCTAGCTTACGGTTTGTTCGCTTATTTGGCCGGCAACATTAAGTTGTCCTCTTATTTGCGCTTGATTCCGGTCGCGGGAGCCGGAGAACTAAGCATTTATCTGGCCGCGATGGCCGGCGCCTGCTTGGGATTTTTATGGTTTAACGGTTATCCAGCCGCGATTTTTATGGGCGATACCGGTTCGTTGTTTCTCGGTGGGACGATCGGTTTGGTTGCCGTATCGATCAAACAGGAAGTGATCCTGATCATCGTCGGCGGAATTTTCGTGGCCGAGGCCGCATCGGTATTGTTGCAGATCGGTTCGCTGAAACTTTTTAAGCGGCGCGTGTTTAAGATGTCGCCGCTGCATCATCATTTTGAAATGCTGGGTTGGCCAGAGACGAAAGTGACTCTGCGGTTTTGGATCGTGGCCGTCGTTCTCGCGTTGCTTGCGCTGACCTCGCTGAAAGTCAGATGAAAAATAAAAACGTGCTCGTGGTGGGTTTGGCCAAGTCCGGCGTGGCCGCCGCCCGCTTGCTTCGGAAACAAGGAGCGCACGTGACCGTCGCCGATGAAAAGCCGCGACGCGAATTGTCTTCGGTTCTTCGCGAGTTGCCGAAAGGCGTTTCAGCGAAGGTCGGTTCCTCGAAATTTTTCTCACCCGCCTATGATTTAATCGTGATCAGTCCCGGCGTTCCATGGGATCATCCGGACCTCGTCAAAGCGCGCAAACATGGAATTCCGGTGTGGCCCGAACTCGAATTGGGGTGGCGGAATTGTCGACCGAATGAAACGGTGGCGATCACAGGTACCAACGGGAAAACCACAACCACCGCTTTGATTGCGCACATTCTTAAAACGGCGCGCCGTTCGGTTGTGGTGGGCGGCAACATCGGCACGCCGTTGAGCGCTCTCACTGAGAAAATTTCCACCCAGACATCGCTCGTGCTCGAAGTGTCCAGTTATCAGCTTGAGGCGCATCGCACCTTTCATCCGAACGTCGGCGTGTTTCTGAATCTCACGCCCGACCATTTGAAACGGCACGGGACCATGGAAGGTTACGCGGCCGCCAAAGCGCGTTTGTTCGCGTTGATGACGCCGAACGACACGGCCGTGTTAAACGGTAAAGATAAGTGGTGCCGGAGCGTCGCGCGCGACATATACGCGAAAAAAGTTTTCTTCCCGAATTGGACCGACCAGGAACTCGCGAAAAGCATTCGCCTGCCGGGCGCGCACAATATGGAGAATGCGATGGCGGCCGCCGGCGCGTGCCGCGCGCTCGGCGTTTCGGCGTCCGATATTCGACGCGGATTGGCATCGTTTAAAGGCGTGCCTCATCGGATTGAGATCGTTCGTGAACTCGACGGAGTTCGTTATGTGAACGATTCGAAAGCGACAAATGTCGATTCGACGATGGTCGCGCTGAAATCGTTCAAGGGCCGCATTCGATTGATTCTCGGCGGGGAGCACAAAGGTTCACCGTACACGCCGTTGAAACCGTTGATCAAGCGTCGCGTGATCGAAATCCTCACGATCGGTGAAGCGGCGCCGATTATCGCGAAGGATTTGAAGGGCGCCGCGCCGATCGTCGCCTGCGAAACCCTCGCTCACGCGGTCCGGTCCGCCCATCAACATGCGCGTCGCGGCGACGTGGTGCTGTTGTCGCCCGCTTGCGCATCGTTCGATCAATTTAAAAACTTTGAACATAGAGGTCATGAATTCGTACGCTTGGTCACCCAACTTTCATGACAACACCAATTTTTTTCTTTTACGACAATTTCGTTAAATTAATTCGTCGTCCCGGCCACAAAGAGGCTGCAATTGTGGACGCGCAACGTAAGCCGGGATCCCGTTTCTATGATGTAAATCATCGACGGGACTGTTCCGTGACACGGTCCAGTCGTTTCGGAGACAGCTGTTATCCGAGAACGACACAGCCGCTTTCTCGCTTAACCTCTTTCTCAAGAACGGATGGATCCCGGCTTACGTTGTTTTCGGTCAATTACAGCCTTCATGGGGCCGGGACGACGGCATGAAATACCGTTTTGTTTCAAAAAAGACCGCTGAAAAGAAAAAAATAACCAAGTTGTTTTCTATTGAGTCGCTGATGCGCAGCCCCTATCCGGACACCGGATTGTTGTTGTCGGTGCTCGGTTTGATCGTTTTCGGATGGGTCATGATTTATTCTTCAAGCGCGCTGTTTGCCGAGACGCGTTATCACGATCAATTCTTCTTCCTGAAGAAGCAAGTAATTTGGTCGTTCATCGGAATGGGCGCGTTTCTGATCGCCGCCAATATTCCGTTTTCGTTCCTGCAGACCCATATTAAACCCATTTATTTCGGAATGCTTGGCATGTTGGCGCTCGTGCTCGTGATTGGTCCCAAGATATCGGGCGCTCGGCGATGGATTCATTTGCCCGGCATGAGTTTTCAACCTTCCGAAGCCGCGAAAATTGTGATGGTGTTGTTGGTTGCCGATTACTTGGATCGTCGACAAAGCCGGCTCAAAGACTTTAAGAAGGGATTGATGCCGCTGCTTTTGATGGTCGGTTCGATGCTCGGCCTCATTTTGATCGAGCCGGATTTGGGGACGCCGGTACTGATGAGCGGCGTGTTGTTCATGTTGCTGATCCTCGGCGGCGCGCAATGGAAACATTTTTTCATGATCGGCATCGCCACGTTGCCGGTCGTGGCGGTCGCGATCCTAAAAGTCCGTTACCGGCTCGAACGGTTATTCGCGTATATGAACCCGTGGGGCGACGCGAAGGGAAAAGGTTATCAGTTGATTCAATCGCTGATCGCAATGGGCTCCGGCGGGTTTTTCGGCAAAGGGTTTGGAAATTCGAGGCTTAAGATTTCGAACTTGCCCGAGTGTCACACCGACTTTATTTTCTCGATTCTCGGAGAGGAGCTCGGGCTTATCGGCACGTTATTGTGCGCGGGGCTGTTTCTATTTTTGTGCATGCGCAGCGTGAAGATTGCGCGCCAAGCGCCCGATTGTTTCTCTCGGCTCGTCGCGGCCGGCATTGGACTGACGATCGGTTTTCAGGCGCTGATCAATATGGGTGTCGCTTGCGGACTCTTCCCGACCAAAGGTATGCCGTTGCCGTTCATTTCGTTTGGCGGTTCCTCGCTTGTGATTACGTTGTTCTCGGTCGGCTTGCTCGCGAACGTGTCACGCCGCGCGCAACAGCCGTTCGAACAGCCGCGTTAATATGAAAGTGGTGGTCGCCGCCGGCGGAACCGGCGGTCATTTCTATCCGGGCCTCGCTGTCGCGCGCGAACTCATGGATTCGGGCGCGCTGGTGTCATTCATTATTAAGAAAGGCGATTATGTTTTGCCGCTGCTCGAGCGTGAGAAAATTCCCTATGTGGCGATTTCGGCCGGCGGTTTCAAACGTTCGCTCTCTCCGAAGAATTTAATCGCCATTTTCAATCTGATCGCCGGTTTCTTTCAGGCGTATGGTTTCTTATCGAAATATCGCCCGCGTGCGTTATTGGTGATGGGGGGCTATTTGTCGGTGCCGCCGGCGATCGCCGCGAAGATGCTTGGTATTCCGATCGTTATGCATGAGCAGAATCTTCTCCCAGGTCTCGCGAATCGGTTATTGAGCCATCTCGTATCGAAAGTCGCCGTAAGTTTTCCGGCGAGTCTGCCGGTGTTCGGCTTAAAGGCGCTGGTGACCGGTAATCCCGTGCGCAAAGAGTTTTTGGAGTTGCCGGCGCCCGGTGTGGCGCGCGAGAAATGGGGACTCGATGAGAACAAAATCACCGTTTTGATTTTCGGTGGAAGTCTCGGCGCGCGTCGTTTAAACGAAATCGTCGTGCAGGCGTTCGAAGCGATGCCCGAAGCGGCCACCAACGTCCAAATTTTGCACATCACGGGGCCCTCCGACGTTATTTGGGTCCGTCAACGCTACGCAAAGACGCCATTCACATTTTATGTGGATTCGTATTGCCACGATATGCCGTCTGCGTATGCGGCCAGCGATCTTGTGATCAGCCGTTCCGGCGCTTCAACCGTGTCGGAGCTGATGGTTGTTCGTAAACCGGCGATCTTCGTGCCGTATCCGCTCGCGACAGCCGGCCATCAAACCGCGAACGCGAACGAACTCGCGAAAGTCGGCGCCGCGCGCGTATTTGAACAGAAGGCGCTTGCGAACGGCGAACTAAAGGGAATTCTTCAGCAGATGTTCAAGCATCCAACCGAATGGCAATCGTGGGAAGAGAACTTCGATCGCATTGATGTGAACCCCGCGGAATCTGCCGGTAAGATCGCGCATTTAGTGCGCGAAGTAATTTCCGATTCCCGCTAGGATCGCGTCCGCGACTTTCTTTTGATAGTCGGACGTCGCAAGTTTTTTCGCTTCTTTCTTGTTGCTTAAAAATCCGGTTTCGACGAGCACGGTCGGCATCGTGGTTTGATCGAGCACCGTGAACGTGTCGTGTTGGAGACGCCGATCGAAGGCGCCCAGCCGGTTGATTAGTTTTGAGTGGATTTCCTTGCCGAGCCGACGTGACGGGCTGGTTTTGTAGTAGGTGGTGACGCCGTTGATGCGCGAGCGCGGGTCCCAGTCGCAGTGGATCGCTATAAAGACGTCCGCTTTCAATTCATTCGCTAGTAACGCGCGCGCGCGGTTATCTTCGGGCGCGTTCGTCGCTTGGCGCCAATAATCGAACGGCGTGCGTGTGTAGATCACATGTCCGCCCGCTTCCTCGATCATCTTGCCCAGGGTTTGCGCGATCTCGAACGTGATCTGATACTCCTTGATACTACCGTCACGGCTCGATTTTCCGGAGTTGATGATGTGCCCTTGATAATCGATCACGCCGTGGCCCGCGTCCAACGCGACCGTGCGCCCGGCGATCGAAGAGGCCGCATATGCAAGATTTGCTGTGAAGATTAAAAAAATCGTCGCCCCGGAAAGCTTCTTGCCCGGGGCCCAGGTTTTAGCCGAAGCCAGAACCTGGGCCCCGGGCAAAGACATTCCGGGGCGACGGATTAGTTGCATTTAGCTTTTGTTGATGAAGTCGATCATCTGACGCAATCGACCGTTGTTAACACGGTTGAAGGGGAAAATGAGCCGCGGCAGATTCTTCAGTTCCGGCTGGTTGTGTTCTTCGGGCAACGCCGAGCCCTTCTCAAACTTGCCGTCTTTGGCGAGCAAGCCTTTGAAATCAGCGTTCAGCGTTTTCAGCTGCGATTTGTCGACGGGCCGTTTCAGCCGCATGACTAGCTTATCTCCGACGAAGCGCATCGAGTGATAGTTCGAATAGAACCGGAATATTTCGGTGGCCGCTTCTTCGACCGAATCAGTGATTTTGAAAAGACTAAGGTCTTCTTGAGAGATTTTCTTGTTTTTCAGCATGCGTTGCAGGATGAATTTCTCCAGGTCGCGCCAAAACGGTCTCTTGGGCGCATCGACGAACACCATCGGAATCGGATCGCATTTGCCGGTTTGAACGAGCGTGAGAATCTCAAACGCTTCATCCAACGTACCGAAGCCGCCCGGGAAAAACGCAGCGCCCGACGCTTCCTTTACGAACACGAGTTTGCGCGTGAAGAAGTAACGACAATCGATGTATGTCGGTTGATTTGCGATGAAGGGGTTCGGATGTTGCTCGTACGGCAACCGGATGTTCACGCCGAAACTGCCTTTCGGTCCCGCGCCTTCGTTGCCCGCTTCCATAATGCCGGGGCCAGCGCCCGTGATGATCATGTAACCGTTGTCGACAAGTTTTTTCGCGAAGGCTTTCGTCATTTGATAGTCGGTGTCCGATGACGGTGTGCGCGCCGATCCGAAGATCGTCACTTTGCGGACGTTACGGTAGTTCTTAAATATTTTAAATGCGTAACGGAGCTCGCGGATCGAGCGGCTCAGCAATTTCAAATCACCACGGCCGATCTGCGCTTCGACGCCTTTCAGCGCCGTGACGATGATTTCGTTAACAACATCCGCATTTTCGAATGGTTTGCCTTTGGGTTCGATCGCTTGGATGATTTCGTGAATATTTTTTTGGATTTTCGGACTCCATGGTCCGTGCGTGCTCAACTTCGATGTCTTAGCGGTTTGTTTCGATGGCATAAACCCCTCTAGTTTTAAACGTGAAATTCAATCTTAGTTTAATGCCGGAACCCCGTCGAATCAATGGTTCTAATGCCAGTTAGTTGTCATTGCTAATGCACCACTAAGCCGATAGGTTGTCCGCTGAAGGAG
>CAYXDS010000028.1:0-17856 GCA_964463805.1 uncultured Elusimicrobia bacterium
TCTTTGCCGTTTTGAACGCGCCACCCCGAATCGGGCGTATGAAGAACGTTTTCGAAGCGAATGTCGTTGGAAATGCGCAGCGATCCCGGTTCAACGTAGGAATCGTCGGCGTGGACCGACGGAATAAGAAACGTCGCGAGTGCGCCAACGAACGCCGCTTTGAACGCGGTGTTCGCCATTATCCTTTAAGCGCCCCTGCCGTGACGCCGGCAATAATGTGGCGTTGCAAGAAAATGTAGGCAATGATGATCGGCAGAACGGAAATCGCCATTCCCGCCATCAACAACGGATACTCGGTCAATGTACCGCCCCAGAATTTCACAAGTCCCAGCTGCAACGGCATCAACGACTGCGATTGCAGCACAAGCTGCGCGAGCATGAACTCATTCCAGACGGACAACGATGTGAACAAAGCGACGACGGCCAGCGCCGGCTTCGCCAACGGAATCGCCACGTTCCAATAAATGCCGAGGCGGCCGCATCCGTCGATGCGCGCCGCGTCTTCCAAATCTTTCGGGATTCGTTCGAAGAACGGGCGAAGGATGAAAAGGCCGAGAGCCAAGCCGCCGTTGATCTGCGGCAACATATAACCGATGCGCGTGTTAATGATGCCAAGCTTAATCAACAACACATACAACGCGACGATCGCCCCGGGAACCGGAATCATCAATGTGACAAGGAACAAAAGATACAAAGCGTTCTTGCCGGGAAACTGAAACCGTGCGAACGCGAATGCGGCCAGCGATGAAATAAGCAACACGCCGAGCACGCACACGATCGTGTAAAAAACGCTGTTGAAGAAATAAACCGCGAATTTTCCTTTGGTCCAAGCTTCAGCGAAATTCACGAATTGCGGATTGGCGGGAATCAAACTCAAATCAGTAAATACGGTTGACTGGGTTTTCAATGCGGAAGAGACCATCCACACAAGAGGGAAAATACAGCTGATCGCCACTGCGATAAGCACCGTGTGTTTAATCACGCTCTTCACCACTGAAGTGACACGCAACAAAATGCGCTCCTGCGTGAAACGACGACGTTCGGGGATCACGAGATTGGAAGTGGCCACGTCGCTCATAGTTATTCCGCCTTAAACCACTTCGAAAGTTGAATTTGCACCATCGACACGATCAACAAAACAATGCCGAACACGACGCCCATCGCCGACGCGTAACCGACGCGCGAACCGGGAGTAATTTCATCGAGGATTCGCTTCATCGGCACTTCCGTGTGCAAACCGGGGCCGCCGCGCGTGGTGACGATAACGAGGTCGTACATCTGCATGGTGCCGAGAATCGTCAGCACGCTGACCAAAATAAAAACCGGAATCATGAGCGGCACCGTGATTTGCCAGAAGATTCGGAGTTCGCCGGAACCGTCGACGCGGGCCGCCTCGTACAACTCGCGAGGAATTCCTTGAAGGCCGGCCAACAAAATAATGAAACCCCATCCGAAACCTTTCCACATATGTACGACGGCCAACGCGGACAAAGCGGTGTTCGGATCGGCGAGCCACGCATGCACATATTGCTCGAATCCAAGTCGGGTCAACCACGCATTCAACAACCCGTAATCGCCTTGATAGATCCAGTTCCAAATCAAGCCGACCACGATGCCCGAGAGAATCGGCGGCAGGAAAAAGATCGAACGGTAAATCTGGCCGCCGCGAATGTCGCGATCGACGAGCCACGCCAGCAACAAAGCGATGCCGTTTTGGAACGTGAGAGCCAGCAGCGTCACATAACCGGCGTTTTTCATCGACGTCCACCACGCCGGATTGTCCACGAAAATGTCCTTGTAATTGGCCATTCCCACGAACGTTTTCAAAGCGGAAATGCCGTTCCACTTAAACACGGACAAGAAGAACACCTGCACGTACGGGTAAAAATTGAACGTGAGGAACATCACCAACGCCGGCAACACGAACAGATAGTTGCTGGCCATCGTCCAGTTGAAAAAACCCGGCTTCTTCGTTTGAGCGGACGGCGTTTCCATGTTATTGGAGTTTGGATTTTTCCTTTGCTTTCTGGACTTCTTCGGCCACTTGCGTCGGCGTTTTTTCGGCGATCAAAATGGACTGAATGCCTTTGGTCAAAGCTTCCTGAACTCTCGGATCTTCGGAAACCGCGAACCGATTCGGATGAATCGAGTTTTGCATGAGTTTCGAGAAATCATTAAGCACGGGCGCCACGCCTTCGCCGGCAACGTTCTTAACCGCCGACAAGTTCTTCGTAGCGGAAACCATGTATGCCGCTTGCTTCGGGTCGGACAACCATTTGAGAAACGCGACCGCTGCGTCTTTCGACTCGGACTTTGCGTTCACGACAAACACCGAACCGGCGCCGCCCCAAACAGTCTGCGAATTCTTCGCGCTGAGCTGCGGCGGATAGAAAGGCGCGTATTCAAGTTTCGGATTCATGCCCGCGTAAACGTTGACGGCCCACGAGCCGTTGAAAGTGATGCCCGATCGTTCCTGCGCGAACGCTTGTTCGGCCGCTTTGTTGCCGAGCGTGACGAGGCTTGGATCGGAGAAACCGGCTTTCTGCATTTTTTCAAACGCGGTGAGTACGGCAATCCAATCCGGATCCGTGTAAGAAACTTTACCGGCAAAGGTATCCATGACTTTCGCTTCGCCCATAAGATTATGCGCGAGATCCGTGACCAACGAATAAATGAGCCAGGTTTCAGCCCAACCGCTCACGAATCCGGTGACGCCGCTTTTCTTCAACGCAACGCCGGCCGCAATAAATTCATCCCATGTCTTCGGCGGTTTGTTCGGGTTCAATCCCGCTTTCGCGAACAACCGTTTGTTGTAGATCATCGGGATCGTGGTCACATCGATCGGAATACCGTAGTAACCGTCTTGCACTTGGAAAGCATTGCCCGGTTTGAAGTAGGTGGTGTTTAAAGCCTCATCGTAGAAATGAGATTTCCACGAATCGGCGCCGTCACCGAGAGCGGCGGTTAAATTTTCAACATGGCCGGCCTCGATGAACGTGGCTAAATCGCGCGCATCGCCGAGCACGCCGTAAACGTCGGGCAAACTGTTGGTTTGTGCGCCGACGCGAACTTTCTGCGAATACACGTCGGAAGGAGCGTACAACTGAAATTGGACTTGCTTGCCGGTTTCTTCTTTATAGCGGCGCGCGAGTTCTTGAAACGCTTCATCACGATCGGTCATCCAATGCCAAACGACAACGCTGCCATTGGAAGATGATGCGCTTTTTTTACAAGACGACAATAACGGAAACAAAGAAACACAGACGGCTGCAACGAGACACAACGACGTTTTTTTCATGTTATGGTGGATCCTTTGTTGTGATGAATGTCTGCCACACCTTCGTTGGGGAGGGGCCAACAAAGTGATAGCCGATGAAGGGACTCGAACCCCCAACCTACGGTTTACAAAACCGTTGCTCTGCCAATTGAGCTACATCGGCAACTTGTGTGAACGAGTCGCGCGATCGTATAAAAAGGCCGCGATTAAGCAAACTGGTGAATAAGAATTCCTGTCGCCACGCCAACATTTAGAGAATCAATACCTGCGCTTCCCTTTTTATCAATACGCACAACCACGTCACATTTTTTCCGAATCAATTGGTGCAAGCCCTCTCCTTCGCCCCCCATAATCAGTGCGAAAGGACGAGGCAAATCTGCTTTTTTCACATCGTCACCGTCCATGTCGGCGCCGACCAACCAAAACCCAGCGTCGCGCGCTTGCTCCATGGCCGTTCCCAAATTTGCGACTTGAGCGATCGGCACCAATCGCGCCGCCCCCGCCGAAGAACGAACCACGGTCGCGGTCAAACCGGCGGCGCGCCATTTCGGAATGACCACCCCCGGCACGCCGAAAAAAACCGCGGTGCGCAAAATGGATCCCAAGTTGTGAGGATCGAGAATTCCATCAAGGAATAGCGCGCAAGGACCTTTGCCTGTGAATCGTTTTCCTGCCTGAAGCACCGTTTCTAAATCGGCGAACTGGATCGGCGCCACTTGCGCGACCACGCCTTGATGCACGACGTCGCGACCAACCATCTGTTCCAATTTTCTTTTGTCGGTCCAATGAAAAGCCACTTTCTTCTTCTTCGCGAGATCGACGATTTCATCGATCGGTCCCCCTCCGCTGCCGTTCGCCAAATAAAGTTTGGCGACTTGTCCGGCCGTCAATGCTTCGCGCACGGGCCACCGGCCGTAAATGAGTTCCGAATCTTGCATCACGTCAAATTTTCTTGAGCCGCGGTCCGGCCGGTGAATCTTCGACTAAAACACCTTTCGCGCGCAACGCATCGCGAATCTCATCGGACCGCTTCCATTCTTTATTCGCGCGCGCCTGCTGACGGTCGCGTGCGAGCTGCAAAATATCATCCGGCCACGCTTCTTCGGCGACCGGAACCAAACCGAGTTCCTCGAACATCGCATCCATCACCGCTTTCGCCGCATGCAAAAGACCGGTGTGCTGCTGGGCTTTATCGGCTTCGTAGATACGCGAGCACAATTGGTTTAGTTCGGCCAAGGCTTCGGCCGTGTTCAAATCGTTCGCGAGCGCGGACCGGAACGTGGCCAGAAATTCCGCAGGCGCCGATGCAACGCCGCCACGTGAAGCCCATTCGCGAGCGATGCGATACGCACCCATAATCCGTTGCGACCACGTGGTCGCCGCTACGTCGAGCGCTTGATCCGAAAAATTCAAAGGCGTGCGGTAATGTTGCGATAAAAGAAAATAACGAACCGTCATCGGATCGTACTTCGCGAGAATGTCTTTAATTGTGAAAAAATTTCCGAGCGACTTCGACATCTTTTCATTGTCGACGGTGACGAATCCGTTGTGAACCCACATTTTAGCGAACGCTTTTCCGGACGCTCCCACCGATTGTGCGATCTCATTCGTGTGGTGCGGGAAAATCAAATCCATGCCGCCGCCATGAATATCGAATTCGGCGCCCAAATATTTCATCGACATAGCCGAACATTCGATGTGCCAGCCGGGTCGTCCATTTCCCCACGGTGAAGGCCAAGACGGCTCGCCGTCTTTCGATTTTTTCCACAAAGCGAAATCGAGCGGGTCTTTTTTCTTTTCATCAATCTCGACGCGCGCGCCACTCTCCAACTCATCGAGATTACGCTTGGAAAGCTCCACGTATTTTTGCCCGAACTTACGCACTTGATAATACACGCTGCCGCCCAACTCGTAGGCGAATCCCCGTTTGATCAGCGTTTTGATGATTTGAACGATGTCATCCATGTGCGTTGTGACGAGCGGGTATTGATCGGCCGGCAAAACGTTCAACAGTCGCATGTAATTTTTAAAACTTTCCATGAACGGCTTTGGATACGAAATGGGATCTACCTGTTTCTCGTTCGCGCGTTTGATGATTTTATCGTCGACGTCGGTAAAGTTTTGGATATGCGTAACGGCATAGCCCTCGGCGATTAAAACCCGCTTGAGAACGTCAAACACCACATAGCAACGCGCGTGGCCGATGTGCGATTCATCGTAAGGCGTGATGCCGCATACGTACAATCCGGCTTTGCCGGGAACGAGCGACTTAAATTCTTCTTTGCGGGCCGTCAGTGTGTTATAGAGAAGCAAGGGTTGCCACCGCCCAAACGGCGATGCCTCCGGGAGAATCGAACCAAGTCAGGCCTTCCTGCGTCTTCGCTTTCACGTTGACCGACGATGCGGGCAACTTCAAATCTCTGGCCAACGAATTCTTCATTTTTAATTTCAACGAACCGAGCCGTGGCTTATTCGCAACCACGGTCACATCCACATGCTCCGGCAAAAACCCAGCTGCGCGCACGCGCAAAAGCGCACGTTGCAACAACACGCGACTTGAGATGCCTTTGATTTTTTTTGACGAATCCGGAAACATATCTCCGATATCGCCAAGCGCCGCGGCGCCGAGCAGCGCGTCAATCACCGCATGCAGCACCGCATCGCCGTCCGAATGACCGGCCAACGCGGGCGTTCCTTTAAACGGAAGCCCGCCGAGCGCGAGCGTGCCGCGACGGGAAAACAAATGACTGTCGAAACCGAAACCGGTTCTTATTTTTTTAACAATCGGCATAATTTCAAATCCGTCGGATAAGTAACCTTCACGTTTGTGGCCGAACCCTCAACAATCGCAACTTTGTACCCGCGACGTTCGGCCAATGCCACGTCATCGGTGGCATTCTCGGACGGGTTTAACAAACATTGGAGCGCTACGTCTCGTCGAAAACCTTGAGGCGTTTGCGCAAGCCACAAACCGGCGCGCGGAATCGTTTTAGCGACGGTTGAATTTCCTCTGGAAAGTTTCAAGGTGTCGGCCAAAGGCCACGCCGCGAGCGACGCGCCGACCTTTTTCGCGGAACGTTCCACGCGTCGCACCATCGCAACGTCAACCATCGGCCGGGCCGCGTCATGAACGAGAACGACATCGACCGATGACGACAGTGCGCGTACGCCGTTGCGCACCGATTCTCCACGATACGCTCCGCCCTCGACAACCGTCACACGCGCACGTCGCACGATTCGCTTGGCCCATGAAGATATGAACCGTTCATGTTTATTTAGACAAACAACTATGATTTCGGTTATCGAAGGAAGGCGCGCAAACACGCGCAGCGAGCTGACGAACAGGGGGGCGCCATTAAGCGAGAGGAACTGTTTTGGCTGGGCCGCTCCGAAGCGCTTTCCAGCGCCCGCGGCCAACAGCACCACGCCCGTTCGCATGTGGAATCAAGCGCTCGGATGAGAATCCGGGGCCGGATGCCCGCCACCCGGCATCGGATTCTTTTCTTCGACGTGCGGCATTTCTTTAAGTTCTTGCGCGCGCGCAAAAATCATACGGCCGGCCGGCGTTTGCAAAATCGAATTCACATACGCGCTCACTCGTTTGCCGATAAATCGGCGCCCGTCATCGACGACAACCATTGTTCCGTCATCAAGATAACCGACCGCTTGCTGTTTCTCTTTGCCTTCTTTGGCCAAATAAAGCACAAGCGAGTCGCCCGGCAGCACCACGGATTTCAATGAACCGGCCAAATCATTCACATTTAATACCGGCACGCCCTGCAACGCGGCGACTTTGCTCAAATTGAAATCGGTCGTCGCAACTTTACCGTCCATCTCTTTCGCCAATTCGACGAGCTTGGTATCGACTTCCTTGATGTTCGGATAATCCTTGTCGTAAATTTTCACCACGACTTCGTTGCTGTCCTGCAAACGCTTGAGAATATCGAGTCCGCGACGTCCGCGCTGGCGCTTCGTCGAATCGGACGAGTCGGCGACCACTTGCAGTTCGTGCAACACGAAACGCGGAACAATTAAATTGCCCGATAAAAAACCGGTCTCGACGATGTCGGCGATACGGCCGTCGATCAGGCACGACGTGTCGATGATTTTAACTTCTTTCGTTTTGGTCGTTTTCACGACCAAATTTTTGTCGAGCAAATCCAACTCGCCCTTTTTTCGCACGGCGACCATGCAACCGAGATAAGCGAACACGAGATTCACCAACAACGATTTGTCGGAAATGAATTGGTAAATGTGCGGATTGTCGAGTTTGTAAATCAACCAATCGATTGCTTTCGCGACGATTACGCCGCCGATCGCGCCGATGGCGCCAAAAATCAAAACATCCAACGGAATTCTTTCGATGATCAATTCCACGGCGACGACGAGCGCGGCCACGCCGACGCCCACGAGCGCTGCGTCACCGCTGTGACCGATCGAATAACCGATAATCGGTCCCAACACCAAAGCCAGTCCTCTCAGTACATGAAACATGCGAAGCGTCTCCTTATTCTTGCGGGGATTCGTTTTCCGGAGGACGCTCTTTTTTAAGCTTCAGATCCTTGAAGAAATCCTCCGGGGTCATCTTGTCCAGCTTCTTCTTAAAATCGTTTACTTCCTCTTCACTGATCGGCTTCAACAATTCGGGGCATGCCTGGAACACTTGTTCGCTGACGAGAATCGGACAATTCGCTCGCACGGCGAGCGCGACCGAATCACTTGGTCGCGCGTCGATCACGCTCTCTTTACCGCCTTGATCGAGCGCGACTTCGGCGTAAAATGTGGCGTCCTTCAACTCGGTGATGATCACATGTTTCACCTTGGCGCCCAATTGGTGAATGACGACCATGAATAAATCATGCGTAAGCGGACGCGGAAATTGCTGCCCCGACAGCGCCATGCCGATCGCGCCGCCTTCATAGAGACCGATCCATATTGGCAACAAACGCGGACCATCGATCTCTTCAAGCACCATTACGCATTGCCCCCCCACTTGCGAAAGTGAGTAGAGTCGTGTTGAAACAGCCTTCATAAATTAAATCTCCTTATCTGGCCACGCTGGCAAGACCAAACATATACCCGAGATCCGAATCGCGGAAAATAATGTTCATATAAGCTTGATACGAAGTTCTTTCAAATAAATCTTCAGCGCGTGCGCCAATCCAGAGCCAATTGGTAACAGCCATATGCGCTCCGACACCGACAAAAGCCTTATCCAGATGAGTCCCATTCACAATGCGATCTCGATAAACATCCGATATTTCGGCATTCAAACTAAACCGTCGTTCCCATTTTGGGAACATGAAGAAAGGCCGGAAATCGAGGCCCGCGCCGCCGCGGGAACGAATAGCGCCGACGTAACCGGTAAAGGGCCCGTAATCGCTTCCCATCACCGCCAAGATCCGGTTCTTCCGTTCATATAACGTGTGCTCCTCATCGTTCACATCATTGACGCCGAGGTTCGTTCCTCCAATCGCATAGAACTTCCCGGGCCGCGGCACAAACTTAAGCGCTAAATCGTGGCGCCCTTCGGAATCTCTAAAGTCATAACGGTATCGATAGTCCCAATAAATATGAACGCTCGTAAATTTTCCCAAAATCTTTTTCGCAGAGTTCGCCGTGTCTTTGAGAGAAACCACCGCCTCCTTGACGTCCTTGCCGGTTTGATCATCGCTGACCAGCGCACCGATCGCGCCTTCGCCACGGCTCACCTTTGCCAGCAGCGCATCAAGTTTCTCGCCGACACCGCGGAACTTCTCGATGGCGACTTTGAAATCCTCTTTCTTCTCGGTGGAAATTTCTTCGAGGTGGGCGGAGAACACTTTCAGACTGGCCGTTAAATCACGCACATTCATGACGATTTCTTCCATTTCACCGGAATGACGTCCCATCGCCACGTTCAAAGCGCGTGAGATGTCGCGAATGTTCGCCATCGTTTCTTTGAAATTGTCGACGACGTTGCCATACTTCGCATCACTATCGAAAATGGCGCCGAGCTTGTTCAGCATCTGATTCAACGAGCCGCTGTCGTCGCCGCGAATCGTGGATTTGTTCGGAAGCGGTTCGCCGTTGGGCTCACCGGGTCTTAGTTCGATAAATTTTGTGCCGATGATGCCGGTCGAATCGACGCGCGCGATCGCGTCTTGATAAACCTTCACCTTTGGATCGATATCGATGGTCACGCGCGCGCGACCGTCCACGAGATCCACGCTGCGAACTTTGCCGATTTCAACGCCGGCCACTTTAACGGCGGCCTTCGGCGGCAACGCTTCGACGTTTTTGAAATCGACGTAGTACCGATGATTACGGCTGAAAAATTGGACGTTGCCGAGCGTGAGGATGGACGTGAGGACAGCCCCCAACGCCGCCATGAGGAATAGGCCGACTCTTGTTTCTGTGTTCAACTATTCAACCGCCCTTACTTGCATCTGGATCGGCCCTTGCGAAGAGCCGGTGATGAATTGTTTAACCAACGGGTTCGTCGTGCTCCTGATTTCCGCCGGCGTGCCGATAGAAACAATTTTCCCTTGGTAAAGCATGGCCATCCGGTTGGAAATCTTATAAGCCGACGTCATGTCGTGCGTGACCACGACCGACGTTACGCCGATTGATTTTTGCAGACCGAGGATCAAATCGTTGATCACGTCCGACATGATCGGATCCAATCCCGTCGTTGGTTCATCGTACAAAATATAATCCGGCTCATAGGCGATAGCCCGCGCCAAACCGACGCGTTTCTTCATTCCGCCCGACAATTCGGCGGGCTTTAGTTGCGCCACCTCAGGTCGAAGTCCTACAAGCGCAAGCTTTTCGGTGACTAGTTTCTCCGAGTCTGTTTTTAAATCAGGCCGTAAGTTGCGCACGCCGAACAAAATGTTCTCACCAACCGTTAATGAATCGAACAACGCGGCGCCTTGAAACAAATAGCCAAACCGTTTCTGGACTTGAAACAATTGATCTTCGTTCATCGCGGTGATGTCTTGATTATCAATGAACACACGTCCCTTGTCCGGCTTTAGAAGACCGACGATATGTTTGATCAAAACGCTTTTTCCGGTTCCAGACCCGCCCATAATCGTGAGCGTCTCGCCTTCTTTGATCTCCAAATCAACGCCGCGCAATACATGATTGCGTCCAAACGATTTTTCAACTCCCTCAACCTTAATCATCCACCGATACCAAGAGAAACAAGCAACGCACTGAGGAAATAATCTCCGACCAAAATAAGCACCATCGAAATGACGACGGCGCGAGTGGTCGCGCGACCGACGCCCTCGGCGCCACCCGAGCAGTTAAATCCCATGAAGCAAGAAGTGGTGACGATGATTAATCCGAAAAAGAAAGATTTGATGATGCCATGCGACACGTCGTCCATCGCCACATACGTGCGCACTTCGTCCCAATAAATACTGCCCGGAATATTTAATTGCGCGGTGGCCACGATATAACCGCCAAAAATGCCGATGATATTGGCGAGCGCCGCCAGCAGAGGAACCATGATCATCATCGCGATGTATCGCGGCACTGCGAGATAACGAACGGGACTTGTGCCGAGAGTGTAGAGCGCATCCAGCTGTTCAGTCACGTTCATCGTGCCCAACTCAGCGGTGATGGCGGCGCCCACACGACCGGAAATAACCACCGAGGTCAACACGGGCCCCAATTCTTTCACGAGCGAAAGACCGACGACAGATCCCACATAAATAGGTTCGTTGAAAACTTTCATGAATGAGAAACCGCTTTGAAATGCGAGCACCATGCCCGTGAAAAGCGACGTCAGTCCGACCACCGGAAATGACGCGACGCCAATTTCATTCATCTGCGCGATGATCAACGGCATGTCCCATTTTCCGCGGACAATGAGTACGATCGATTTGCGCACCATCGCGGAAACCCGGCCCAACGATTCAGCCGTCTCCAATGTAATCGCTCCCAACGCGCTGACGAACCCCATTACACGATCACCCGCGGTACGCGTTTCGAAATACCGCATAGAATTTCATACGGAATCGTGCCGGCCCAATCGGCCCAATCCGAAATGGCAATCGACGCGTCGTTCTGCCGGCCAATCAAGACGACCGGTTCGCCGATATCCGCCGGGACGCCGGTCACATCAATCATAATTTGATCCATGGTCACGCGTCCGACAATCGGACATCGCCGGCCTTTAACCAATACAAACCCTTTGTTCGAAAGCTCGCGCGGCACGCCGTCCGCATAACCAATCGGGAGCGTGGCGATTTCGGATTCGCGCGACGTCGTAAACGTGGCGCCGTAACTGATCGTGGTGCCGGCCGGAACTTTTTTAAGGAAAACGATACGCGTGTGCAGACTTAACACCGCAGAGAGTTGCAAAGAATCCGGCGTTGCCGACGTTAGAGCGCCGTACATGGCAAGCCCGGGGCGAACCATATCGAGTCGAGCGTCCGGATAGCGGATCGCACCCGCGGAATTCGCTATATGAAACTTCGTGTGTTGGAACCCAAAACCGCGCGCCACTTCGCGCACGTTCAAAAATTGCGTGAGTTGATCCTGCACCATCGCCGGATCCGAATCGGCGGCCGCGAAATGGCTGTACATGCCGACCAAATCAATCTCCGATTGATCACGCAACCAGCCAAGAATCGCTTTCGCACCGATCGGCGATACGCCGATACGCCCCATGCCCGTGTCGACTTTCAAATGAAACGAAGCCTTCTTTCGCTTTGACTTCGCCACTTCCAGCAACGTGCGGGCGGACTCCAAGCTGGAAACGGTCGGTATTAAATCGTGATCGAGCGCCGCCGAGAAATTTTCGAGAGGATAAATACTTCCGAGCAAAAGAATCGGATGGGAAATGTGCGCCTCGCGTAACGCGATGCCTTCTTCGATACTCGAGACGCCCGTCATCGCCGCACCGTTTTCGATCGCGATTTTTGCAAGCGACGCCGCCGAGTGACCATAGGCATCGGCTTTAAGCACCGCAAGCAGTGCAACGCCGGGACCGAACAACAATTTCAATTGGCGCACGTTCGACGCGAACGCGCGCGTGGAAATTTCGGCCCACGTGGGCCGATACAAACCGGACGGCGTCGACACGCCGACCGTTTCCGGTTTATACGCCGGCCGGTTCAAGCTCTCGCTCAGGATTGACAAATCGCGTGCACTCGCTTAGGAATCGCAACGTGACGTCACCGATCGGGCCGTTGCGTTGTTTCAACACGAAAATTTGCGCCTTGCCTTTAAGATCCGGATCGTCACGCTTATAAACTTCTTCGCGGTAGATCGCCATCACCACGTCGGCGTCTTGTTCGATGGCGCCCGACTCGCGCAAATCGGAAAGTTGCGGCCGTCCGCCGCGCCCGCCGTCTTCGGGTTTCCGATTCAACTGAGACAGCGCAATCACCGGCACATGCAACTCGCGCGCGAGCCCTTTGAGGCTGCGGGAGATTTCGGAAATTTCTTGTTGGCGGCTCTCTTGTGAACCGTCGCCGCGCATCAGTTGAAGGTAATCAATAATGATCAAGCCGAGTTTCATATTTTTCCGCTGAAGTTCGTGCGCGTAGCGACGCGAGGCCGAACGGATTTCGAGAACGGTCGGCGACGTGGAAAAATCAAAGTACAACGGCGCTTCGGCGATTTCGGCGGCGGTCGACGTAATGCGCGACCAATATTTTCGGGCCAGATATCCGCGGCGAACTTCACCCATATCCAAACCCGCGCGCGAACACAGAAGACGCAACGCCAACTCTTGATGGCTCATTTCAAGCGAGAAAAATACGACCGGAATTTTTTCGTTAACGGCCACATGCTCGGCCATGTTCATAACGAGAGATGTTTTTCCCATGGACGGCCGGCCGGCGACGATAATCATGTTCGTCGGCTGAAGTCCGGACATCATGTTGTCGAGTTCGATATAACCGGTAGGCACGCCGGTCACAAGTTTCCCCGATTCGGTCATCTGCTCGAGGGATTCGACCGCGCCTTGCATGAGATCGCCGGCGCTCATGAAATCGCGGCGCGCTTTGCGTTGACCAACCGTGAAGAAATGCTCCTGCGCTTTATCGACGAGTTCGTTGGCGGGCTGTTTATTCTCATGCGCGTCGCGAATCAAATCGCGCGCGTTCAAAATCAACGCGCGCAGCAGCGACTTCTCGTGCACGATTTTCGCGTAATGCTCGACGTGCAACGCGGTCGGAACGCGCTCGGCCAATTCGAGCAGGAGCGCAGGGCCGCCGGCTTGCACGAACCCCGGATCATTTTTCAATGCTTCTCCGACGGTAATCACGTCGGCTTCAATATTCGCATTGCTGAGTTTTAAGATCGCGGCAAAAATCCGGCGATGCGTTTCCTTATAAAAATCTTCAGGACGCAAGATATCGGACGCTTTGACGACCGCTTCGCGCTCGACGAGCATGGAGCCGACGACAGCCATCTCAGCTTCCAAACTGTGCGGCGGCAAAGATTCGTTGTGAGTTTGCGTGGACATAAGGGGCCTGGGATTATATCAATGAAAAAGGCCGCGCGATTTTTTGAATCGGCGGCCTTTTTTCGAGAATGATTTATGAGAAGGTCTAGTAGTCTTCGTCTGGCTCGGCGAACGGTGTTTCAACGAGCGAATCCGCATGTTCCGCATGTTCGCTGGTCTTTTTCGCTTCGCGACCGACCACTTTCACCGGCACGTCCACGATCACTTGCGAGTGCAAACGCACGCGAATCATGTGGTCGCCGATCGTCTTGATCGCGCCGTTCATGAGAATCGATTTCTTTTCGACCGACGCGCCTTGTTTCGACAATTCGGCGGCAATGTCGAGCGACGTCACCGATCCGAACAAACGGCCGCCTTGACCCACCGGCCGGTCGAACACGAGACCGACTTGACCGATCTTTTCAGACAATGATTTGGAACGCGCCAATTCTTTATCGCGCTCTTGCATGAGCTTTTGTTTTTGACGCTCGTAGCGTTTGATCGCATCGGGCGTCGCGATCATCGCGAGACCTTCAGGAATCAAATAGTTACGTGCAAAACCGTCTTTAACTTTGCAGCTGTCGCCAAGCTGTCCCAAACCCGGGACGTCGGCCATAAGAATTACGGATTGAGTCATGATCAATTACCTCAGACCGGAGATGTGGGGATCAACGCGACATTGCGCGCGCGCTTGATCGCCTCGGTCAACTGACGCTGACAGCGCGCGCAGGTGCCGGTGGAACGACCGGACAAAATTTTTCCACGTTCGGTGATGAAATTGCGAAGGAAGTTCGCCGCTTTCCAATCCACACCGCCTTGGCGGTCCATGCAAATGCGGCAAACGCGACGACGAATCGGCGGACGACCACGACCCATACCCGGGCCTCCGGCTCCCATCGGCGGACGACCGCGGTTCATACCGCCCGATGCTCCACCAGGTCCTCCGGCGGGACGCGGCGTATACGAACCGGTTCCCCCCATGGGTTTCGGACGCGACGCTCCGGCTGGAGCTCCGCTTGGTTTATCGCCTGATTCTGTACTCATTAAAAGGGCACCTCGTCATCATTATTATTAGATTGCATCGATTGGGACGATCCGCGAGAAGAACCAAAGCCCGCCGCTACCGGCGCAGAAGACTCGGAACCCGAATCCTCAGCTACGGCCTCGGACATTCCGCCACCCTCGCCCATCATTTCCAAAAATTGAACTTTCAAAATATCCACTTCAAGATCGCTGCGCTTCTGGCCTTCTTTCGTGGTCCACTCACGCGATTTGAGACGTCCCTCGATGAATACGGGGCTGCCTTTTTTTAAACGCTGACCGCAACGCTCGGCCGATTCACGCCACACGCTGCACGGAACGAACGCCACTTCTTCTTTCCATTCGCTCGAATTACGATCTTTATAACTGCGGCTTACCGCGATGCGAAAATGACAAACCGGCGTGCCTTGCGGCGTGTACCGAAGTTCCGGGTCACGCGTTAAACGCCCGACCAGCTTTACGTCATTGAGACTATGCAATCTAAGGTTTGCCATAACAGGACTCCTTTATTTTATGAGGGAGTAACCTTTGCCGTTGTTTCCGTCGAGGAAGCGGTTGCCGCTGGAGCGACCGCCGCGTCCGCGGAGGGTTCACCCGTCGTCGGCGCTTTGCGCACGTACGGCGGACGTAAATTAACTTTGTCGGTGACCATGTGGCGAATCACGAAATCGGTCACATGGAACAACTTGCGAAGCGCCTCGGCGGTGCCGCGCTCGCCGGTAAAATCGATGAAGATATACAAACCGTCTTTTTGATGTTTGATCGTGTAGGTGAGTTTACGGCGGCCCCAAATCTGCACGCTGCGGAGAACGCCTTTGGTCGGCGCAATCGCGGTTTTAATTTTTTCGATGAACGTATCGATGGTTTTCTGCGGCGTATCGGACGGACAAACGAACAAACATTCGTATGAACGTTCCGCAGCTAATGGTTTTGCCATAGGAAATAAACTCCAAAAAAATAATTCACCCGAACCTCAAAGCCATTTCTAAGGGATGATGACAAGGGGAGGTGTTCCAAACAGACGGCTTGTATATCACAAAACGCCGGATCCCTGCAACCAAAAAAACACGCCGGTTTAGACGGCGGCCGCCTTGTCCAATGCAGCGACCAACTCCTGGACGGACTGGACCGATTTGCGGAATCCAGTTTCTTCCTCGCTGTTCAATTTAATGGTGATCACCCCTTCCATTCCAGCCGCTCCAAGCTTGGCCAGAACACCGACAAAAACGCCTTTAACGCCATATTCGCCGTTCAGCAACACCGCGCAGGGCAAGATCTTCTTTTTATCCAGCAAAATCGCCTCGATCATCTCACAGACCGAAACCGACGGCGCATAGTAAGCGGATCCTTTTTCCAGCAACTTCACGATCTCAGCTCCACCCTCACGCGTGCGCTGCATGATGGCCTGAACCCTCTCGGCCGGCAAGAACTCGGACAACGGAATTCCTGAAACGGTCGTGAATCGAGGAAGAGGCACCATCGTATCCCCGTGGCCACCGAGCACGAACCCGTCGACGTTCTCCACGGAAACCTTCAATTCTTCGGCAATGAACGCCTTCATACGCGCGGAATCGAGCACGCCGGCCATGCCAAGCACACGTTCGCGCGGAAAGTTGGTAGCGCGCTGAAGCACCGTGCACATCGCGTCGAGCGGATTGCTGACCACGATGACCAATGATTTCGGCGCGTGCGTCAAAATTTTTCGGCCGACTTCGCCGACGATTTTCGCGTTGATCGCGAGAAGATCATCGCGCGACATCCCCGGTTTGCGCGGAACGCCGGCGGTGACGACCACGATATCGGACCCGTCCACCAATTTCCAATCGGTGCCGCCCGACACATGCGTACTATAACCATAGACGGGTCCCGCTTCCAAAATATCGAGACCTTTGCCGGCCGGCATTCCGCCGGCCTCCGGAATATCGATCAAAACCACATCCGCCAAATTCGTCAACGCCAACGCTTGCGCGAGCGAAGCGCCCACATTTCCTGCTCCAACAACGGTTACTTTTTTACGCGACATGAACCCTCCTATACTCTTCGTCATTCCCGCGAAAGCGGGAATCTAATGAAATTTAATGCGGACCGGCTGAACCAACGTATCTTGTTTGGATTTAACTTCGAACGTCCAATCGTATTCTTGTTTCTCGTCGATAAAATGCGCTTCGAGCGGCAACACAACGGACTTGCCTTCTTTCATCGGCGTAAAGAGCGCCTGATGATCGTACGTGAGAACCGGGACCGGAACATCGTTCAAAGACGTTTTCCGATTCTGTTTCCAAAAAGCCAGTTTCGGGTTCGACGTAAGCTTAAATGAGAACGACCAAACCGGCGACGTGCTCAAATAAACAACTTCGACGTTAAATTTCGATTTCTTCAATGCCGCTTTCAAGTCGATTGGATCTTTCCCGACGGGCTGACCATTGATTTTCAATGCCCACCCTTGCCCCACCGGCGCCGCCAGAGGCGGCAAAGGAACGGGTTGATCAACCGTATTTGTTGCTACGATGGCGGGCACAAAGGCGAGCACCGCTTTCGATTTTTTCTTGAATGCTTCATTGAGATCGGCTGCCTGTACGACATCTCCTAAACGTAAAATCGCGATATCCAAATCGTTATCGAGTCGAACCAAAACCGCGCGATGAAGATCTTCCCCGGCTGCTCCAACCAACAAAGACGCGCTGTTGGCCAATGCATATTTTGCCGATACCAGAACACCGTCGGAAACGACGGTTCCATACTCGGCTTTGCCTTGTCGAACCGCGGCCTCATTCTCATAAACGAGCGCAATGTCAGCGGCAGAGGCAAGGCCGACTGAGCAAAAACAAACAAGCAATAAGAAACCAAGTTTCGTCATTTCTTTCTCCACGACGGCGGGAATCGAACGCTCGCCTTGAATTCAAATCCTTCCACCGCTTCCAACAATTTTGGAATTCGGTCACTGGGGTTGGGGATCTCATGTTCCAACTTTTCTCGAAGCGACGCCAGATCATCGAGAAACGCTTCGAGCGGCACGTCTTTGAACGACTCTTCAAGACCCAAACGAATCTTACGCGCGACGGCCGGCGCCGCGCCGCCGGTACCGATGGTT
>CAYXDS010000029.1:0-17722 GCA_964463805.1 uncultured Elusimicrobia bacterium
ACCGGCGTGGATTTTTGCCGGTTACCTCTTCAATCGCGTTGATCAAGTCGAGAGTTTCGACGACTTTACCGGCGTTCTTTCGCACATACCGCTGAATCGACTTACGAAACAGATCTTCGCCGAGCAAACGATGCAACATGAACAACACCACCGAGCCTTTTTCGTACAAGTGCCGATCGAACAAATCGGTGGGGCGCTTAAAAACCTTCGTGACGATCGCGCGCCGGTAATGGTCTTTGTCTTCTTGAAAATACGCGTGCATGTTGCCGTACATGTGATACAGAAACTCGTCTTGGCCCTTGTCGTGGCGTTTGAACAATGGGTCGAAGTACGTGGCGAAACTCTCGTTGAGCCACGCGTGCGACCAATCTTTGCAGGTCAAATAATCGCCGAACCATTGATGCGCGAGCTCATGCGCGACGAGCTCATCGCTCGAATAATCGATGCTGGAGCGTTCGTCGAGCAGCGCTGAATCGGTCTGCGTGGTCGCCGACGTATTTTCCATGCCGCCGTAGATGAAATCGACGGCCGCAACCTGCGCGTATTTGGCGAACGGATATTTGGCGCCGGTAAATTGCGAGAAGAAATCCATCATCTTCGGCGTCTTGCCGAACGCGCGCCGCGTGTCGGCTTCACGGCCTTTTTCGCAGTAATAGTCGACCGGCACGTTTTTCCATTTGTCTTTCAAATGCGAGAACCGGCCGATCGCGAGCGTGACCAGATAGGTCGCGTGCGGAATGTCGTGGCGCCAGTGGAACGTGGCGGTTTTCGCGCGCGTGTATTTCGACGAATTCAAAAGTTTTCCGTTGGAAACCGCGGTTAAGCCGGCCGGGACCGTAGCTATGATTTCGGTGGTGGTTCGGTCGTGCGGCGCGTCGTGGCAGGGGAACCAATAGCGAGCGTATTCGTCCTCGCCTTGCGTCCACACTTGCGTCGGACGCTTCGGATAGTGGCGATCCGGCTTAATGAAATACATGCCCATCGCCGGTTTGCGTACGCGATAACCAATCTCCACTTCAACGGTGGCGCCCGCTTTCACCGGCGGCGCCGCTACTTTCAAAACATTGTTTTTATACGAGAACGACGCTTTGCGGCCGTTCCAGCGGACATGATTGATTTGGAAATTGACCGCGTCGAATTTCATTTCTTTCGGATTGTCGACGATCGCGGTGAGCCGCGTCGTGCATCGTCCGCTGACGGTTTCACCGTTGATGTTTACATTCACGTCCAAGCGAATGTGTTCAGTGTCGAACGTGCGATCGGGAGCATAGCTGGCGGAAGATCCTTTCAGCGCGAAGCGAGCGTCCATGGATCCGGTGTGGCAGCGGCAAACAATTTGTTCGGTCATGACGGGGTTTTTATCAAATTTGACGGTTGCGGAACGGGGGGGCTCCCTCTACACTTAAGAACCTATGCGAAAAGACGGTGCAATCCTCGCCTTTTTCATCAGTCTGTTCACGTTTTCGATCGGTCATACCGAAAAAATACGACTCGGCGACTTGCCCGAAAAAAACGAGAAGGAATCGAGTAAATCGCGCGACGAACGTTCCGATGAGAAAACGCCGCCGAAAGAACCCAAGCGGGCGAAGCCGGCGCCGTCGAAACCGAAACCGGTTGCCATAAAATCCACGCGCGTAACATTTATCCCAGTCCCTGCTCCGGCGGAAAAGAAACCGAAGCCGGTCACCCCCCAGCCGACGCCGCCGGGAGCGCCCGCAGCAAACCGGAAAGGGCTGAAAGAAAAATCGGCAGCGCTTTATCTCGAAGCGTTGAACGCGAGCCAACTCGGGAAAACGAGCCGGGCACGTGAACTGTGCGCGGCGGCGTTGAAACTCGATCCGGAAAATTTGCAGGCGAGCCGCATGCTCGAGCGTCTCGATGCGCGGCTTAATAAACCATGATCAAAAAAACCATTCTTGTCGTCGACGACGATAAAAATCAAGCGCAGTTGTTCGAAGATTTTCTCAAAGAAAACGGATTCGACGTGCACGTGGCATCGACCGGTACCGAAGCGTTGCGGAAAGCTCTCGATTTCAAACCCGATATGGTGCTGCTCGATCTGTATCTGCCGGACATGAAAGGATCCGATGTATGCGCGCAAATGCGCGCAAGCGCCGCGATGCAACATATCCCGGTGATTCTGTGCACCGCCTATAAAATCGACGCGATCGAGAAAATCGCCGGTTTTCGCGCCGGCGCCGACGATTATTTGATCCGGCCGTTCATGCTGTCCGAACTTTTAGCGCGCATGGAGGCGATCTTCCGGCGATCGACATCAACAACGGTCGCGGCAAAACCATTGACGGCGATCGCGCCGATGACCGCGGTGTCAACGAAAAAAACGCTGAACCCCGTGCGCCCCACGAACTCTACGCCGCTGTCGCAGCCGAACTTCTTTCATCGCTCATGGGAAACGTTGACGCATCCGCGGCAGACATTCAAACATCTCGAAGAACACAGCGATTTTGTGATCGGCCTATTTTTGGTTCTCGGCACGCCGATGATTTCGAGTTTTTCAAAACTGTTTCAGCGTTCGGGAAATTTCGACGGCTGGATCGGCGTATTCTCTTTGGGTCTCGTATTGAACGCGTTGATGTGGCTCGGCACCGCGGGCCTCTTGCACATGCTGATGCCGTTTCGCGGAATATCATTGTCGATGCGGCGCGCGCTCGTGATCGCCGGCTTGAGCTGGGCTCCGCGCCTTTTTGAGTCGGTTCTCGGCGCCGTGTATTCGGCCGTCGGCGCGGCGACGCTCGGCGGCGAAAGCGCCAATTTTTCGGCCGGAATAAACATTGTACCGGGGTTGCCGACGAACGGATTCGTTTCGGTGCTGTCGCACATCAGTGTCTTCAACATGTGGTCGATGATGCTGACGTTGATCGCGGTCGGCACGCTGAACCACGGCGCGGAAAAGCGTTGGAATTCGGTCACGATGGTCGTGGGGGTCGCATGCTTGCTGTTCGGCGCGCTTTTAACCTTTTGATCGGCCTGTCATTGACCGTGTCTCTCTGGGCGGATGAACCCGCCGCTGAAAACATCTCATTGACGTTGCAGCAATTTTCCAATCTCGCGTTGCGCAACAGTCTGCGCAGCCGCACGGCCGAAGACGCTCTCACATCAAGCCGCGCCGGTTGGCAGGCCGCGCACCGCGGGCTGACGTGGCCCACGTTGAACGCATCGGCGTCGGATCAAAAATCATACGCGGACAATGACGTGGGCACTCAAACCGATACGCGCAGCAGCACGGCGAAACTCGCGCTAACGCAACCGATGTTGACGGGAACCTCGCTCGCATTGGAAAGCGCGTGGACGAAGACGAAAACGGAAGCCGATGCGCTGGGCGTGGTAACGCCGTCCTTGACCCGAACGACGCCCGCATTAACCGCCGGCATCAGCCAACCGCTTTTCATTTTTACCGGCAACAACAGCTTGCGCACACGGCGGCAGTCAGATTTAACGTGGGCCAACGATCAAGACACGTACTGGCGCGAACGGCTGAACATCGAGTTCGACGCGCGCGTTCAGTATTACGATCTGATGCTGCAATCCGAAAAGATGGCCGTTCAACGGCGCAAACTCGAATCGGCGCGGCTCGTGAACGAAACGACGCGCGCGCTCGTGCACGCGGGGAAATTGGCCGAAGTGGAATCGGTTCGCGCCGACATCCGCGCGCGCCAGGACGAACGCAGCGTGAGCAACGCCGAAAACGCATTGCAGCAATCGATGAACCGCGCGAAAGATTTGGTGTCGCTCCCGGTCCAACAAACGATCAAGCTCGCTTCGACGTTATCGTACACGCCGTTCACTATCCCGTTGGAAACGCTGACGAAGGCCGCGCTGGAAAACAACCCGGATTTGCAAGTAGCGAAACGCAGCGTGGAGTCGACGGAAATAACGCTGAAACAAACGCGTGAAACCAACAATCCAAATTTGGTCACGAGCGGATCTTATTCGTTGACGCGCGATCGGTCGGACCCTTTGGCGCCGGTCGATCCGTATTCGTGGAACGTGAAAGTCGGCATGGAATGGCCGTTGTTCGACGCGGACCAAACGCGGCTGCACACGCGTCAATCGCAAATCGCGCTCACAAACGCGAAACGGGCGATGGAAAATCAACGCCGGCAATTGCTGGTCTCGGTTGAAAACGCGTATCTCGAAGTGAAACGCGCCGAAGAGCAAATCGCCGATTTCGAACCGCAAAAGCAAAGCGCGGAACGCAATGTGCGCGCGATACGGCTCCAGTACAAAAACGGCCTTACGCGTCTGACCGACGTGTTCGACGCGGAAAATCAGATGCGCGATCTCGACCTCGAGTATTTGAGTTTACTCGTCACGTTCAACACGGCGCGCGACCGGTTAAAGGTGCTGGTCGGCGCCGACCTAGAATCTCTAAACCGCAATCAAAGGAAACCGAAATGACGAATAAACGATCGGTTCCATCGATAACGGTTCTCACAGTGGCGTCGATCGTTTTGCTCGCGCTCAACTTCTTACGAGACGTGAACACAATCGAACACAAATACGACTGGGAAACGGTTCGGCGCGGCGTCGTACACCGCGGCATTGCGACGAACGGCGTGATGGAAGCGGCGCGCGTGGCCGAAATAAAGTCGGAGGTCGACGAAATCGTCGAAAAGAAACTCGCGCAGGAAGGAGACGCGGTACGCGAAGGGCAACAACTGGTGCTGTTGACTCGTTCGAAAACCCAACTTGAATACGATCAAAAGCGGAACGCGCTGCTGAACGCCGAAGCGGACGTGCGCAAAACGACGCGCGAAGTGTCCGTGCAAAAAAAATTACTGAAGAATATGGCGGTGTCCCGTCAGCAAGTTGAAGAAGCCGAACAAGCGCTGAATCGCGCTCGAGCGACGCTCGGCATCTGCCGGCAAGAATTTGGAATGGCGCAGCGCAAAATCGACAGCACGGTCGTGCGCTCGCCGATGAACGGCGTCGTGTTGAAGGACTTCACGAAAATCGGCGCGGCGGTGAGCCCCGGAAAAGAGATCATTACGGTCGGCGATATTTCGAAATTCATCGTGCGCGCGAAAGTGGACGAACTCGATATCCAACAAATCAGCATCGGCCAGAACGTCGATATAAAAGCGGACGCGTTTCCGGATCAAACGATGAGAGGAAAAGTCGCGTCGATCGCCACGCAAGCGGAACGCGAAACGTTTGCGAAAATCGAAGTGCTCATCAACATCACGGACGCCGGAAAGCTATCGCTGAAACACAATTTATCGGTGCGCATAAACGTTCTGACCGAAGACATCCCCGACGCGCTCAGCATTCCGGCCAAATGTATTCTGAAAAAAGACGGCGACACCGCCTGGGTTATCGTGCGCAACGGAATGCGCATGGTACGCCGCCGGCGCATCCGGTTGGGCAAACCGGCCGGAGACCGCGTGCAAGTGTTGTCGGGCATCGGCGAAGGCGAAGCGGTCGGAATCGAGAAAGCGACGGACACGCTGCCATGACCGACCTCGCGTTTGATTTGTCCGGCGTTAAAAAACGCTACCGCGCTGGCGAGGAAGAAATTGAAATTCTTCACGGCATCACGCTGCAAGTGCCGCTCGGACAATACGTGGCGATCATGGGTCCTTCGGGGTCGGGAAAATCGACGTTGATGCAACTGCTCGGATGCCTGGACACGCCGAGCGATGGAAACCTTTCGGTGATCGGTCAATCGACATCACAACTCTCCGACGATGAAATATCGGCGCTGAGATGCCGCGCGCTCGGATTCGTTTTCCAATCGTTTAACTTGTTGCCGTCGTACGATGCGGTTTCAAATGTGGGCCTCGGAATGGTCTACAGCGGTCGCGGCGACCGCACCGAACATGCGATCGGTTTGCTCGAACGGTTCGGGCTCGGACATCGACTCTATAGCCGGCCGCAAACGATGTCGGGCGGAGAAAAGCAGCGCGTGGCGATCGCGCGCGCTCTCGCAAACGATCCGCCGATCGTACTCGCCGACGAACCGACCGGCGCGCTCGACCAAACGAACGGCCGCGCCATTCTCGAATTGTTCGACCATTTGCACGCGCAAGGGAAAACGATCGTTCTCGTTACGCACGACCCGGCCGTGGCCGCGCGCGCGCAACGCGTAATTGAAATCGTCGACGGCATTCTTCATTCCGACGGACCGAGGCGCTGATTGGAAAAGCTTAAAGAATCGTTGCATATCGCAATCACGAATCTTTGGTCGAACATGGCGCGATCGTTGCTGTCGGTGTTGGGCGTGGTGATCGGTATCGCGGCCGTCATCACGGTGTTGTCGATCGGCGCCGGCGCGAAAGCGCGCATCCTCGATCAAATCTCGTCGATGGGAACGAACGTATACACGCTCACGCCCCGTTACGATGAAACGACGATGCGTATGGGCTCGTTCGAACTCGAAGACGTGAAACGGCTGTCTGAAATTTCATTCGTCGCCGAAGCGACGCCGCAATTGAATCTGTACAAAAGCGTGCGCAGCCGATCGCTTGAAAACCACGGCAACGTGATCGGCGTGGACAACGCCTACTTCAAAGCGAACCGTCTTCGAATAACGCGCGGCCGCATATTTTCTCCTATCGAAGACGAACAACGGGGGCTCGTTTGTTTGATCAGCGAAAAAACGGTGCCCGCTCTGTTCGAGGATGACGATCGGGTGCTCGGCCAAATGATTTATATCGACGGTCTCCCGTGGCAAGTGATCGGCGTTTACGCGCGCGAACGCGAAGTGAAACTCCCGCGGCGGCGCAAAGACGGGGAAGTGGAAATACTGATGCCGACGAACGCGCTGCTTCGAAACGCGAAAGACGTAAACATTCAAAGCGTTGAAGTGCAATTGAAACCCGACACGGACGACAGCGCAAAAGATGAGCTGCTGCGCGTGATGGAACGCGACGATCCGAAACGGAAAAACCTTTTTTATATCCGCAATCAAAAGGATTTGTACGCGCGCTCTCTCGAGATGCAAAACACGTTGTCGATGATCGGCGCGCTGGTCGCCGGCATATCATTGATCGTGGGCGGCATCGGCATGATGAACGTGATGCTGACGTCGGTGGCCGAACGTACGCGCGAAATCGGCGTGCGGCGAGCGGTGGGCGCCCGAAAAAAAGACATCTTGTTTCAGTTCTTGGTGGAGAGCTGCGTGTTGAGCGCCATCGGCGGTACGATTGGTTTGCTGGCGGGAGCGGCGATGGCGCGTGGATTGCCGATGATGTTTAAGGAATTTTTCGATGTCGCGCCGCGCATGCAGCCGAGCTTTCTTGTTCTGGCGGTGGGAACCGGCGTGACGTTGGGAATACTTTTTGGTTTTTATCCGGCCGTAAAAGCTTCCAAGCTGGCGCCGGCTGAGGCGTTGCGGACCGAATAATCGGCCTGCTGCTGCTCCATCTCTTCAAGCTGTCGTCCGAGCGCTTTGTCCAACCTCGACCATTCCTTAATACGGAGACCGTACAGTTGTTCGCCCATCATATCGCGTCGCCACACCACTTCGCACAGGCAGATCGATTCGTAGTTGCGATAGTAAACGATCGCGCTGACGAACGTGCCGACCGGAACACTGTAAGTGGTTTTTAAGCGCATGCCGGTCCGCGACACATCGAGCGCCTCTCCGACCACCACCGCTTCAAACTGCGAGATGCTCGGATCATCGCCCATGTTCAGCAGGTCGACTCGGAACTGCCCTTCAAACCTCGGATGTGTACGTCTGTCTTTTGGGTCCATGGCTGCAGCGTAACCCGCGACCCGTGACAAACCGGTGACAAAGTGTGGCGTTTCCAGTGAAAAAAATGCGCAATTTAAGTGATCAAGTCGAATTCGACTTGATTTCTTAACTTAAATTTTAACCTCGTCTCCCTCGGCCACGACCGATGCGACGGCTGCCACTTTATCGCCTTCTTCCAGGCGCACAAGACGCACGCCTTGCGTATTGCGCGAAATGACTGACAGATCTTTGCAGTGCGAACGAATCGCCATACCCTTTTCGGTCATGATCATCACGTCATCCTTATCAGTAACAAGGCGAATACCGACGACCGCGCCGTTTCGGTCGGTCGCTTTAATCGTGATGATTCCTTTGCCGCCGCGTGATTGGTCGCGGTATTCGGAAAGTTCGGTCCGTTTTCCGTAGCCGTTTTCGCAAACGGTGAGCATCGTGATGCCTTTTTCCTTCGGATCGACCACTTCGAGCCCGACGACTTGGTCGCCCGAATCGAGTTTGATGCCGCGCACGCCGCCGGCGCCGCGACCCATCGAGCGGATTTCGCTTTCGGGGAATCGGATCGACATGCCGGACGAGGTGGCCAACATGATGTCTTTCTTGCCGTCGGTGAATTTCGCGCCGATGAGAATATCGCCTTCATCGAGCCCCATCGCGATAATGCCGGACTTGCGGATGCTGTCGAACTCAGTGGTGGCGGTCTTCTTGATTTGTCCGCCGCGCGTACACATGACCAGCGAGCCTTCGGCGTCTTCGGTAAACGACCGGATCGCGATCGCGGCCGTGATTTTCTCGGTCGATTCGATCGGTATGAAATTCGCCATCGCTTTTCCGCGCGCGGTGCGGCCCGCGTCCGGAATTTCGAACACGCGGATGCCGTACACGCGCCCGCGGCTCGTGAACAACAGCAAATGCGCAAGCGTGCTGGTCACAAAGATTTGTTCGACGAAATCTTCTTCTTTCGTGGTCATGCCGGTGAGCCCGCGTCCGCCGCGGCCTTGCGCGCGGTAGGTGTCAGCCGGCAGCCGTTTCACATAACCGGCGTGCGAGATCGTGACCACCACTTCTTCATCGGCAATCAAATCTTCGACGTCGAATTCTTCAAACGACGCCTGAATCTGCGTGCGGCGTTTGTCGCCGTATCGTTCTTTGATGGCCCCAATTTCTTCCTTAATGATGGCGAGCACTTTTTTCGGATCGGCCAAGATGCCTTTGAGCCGCGCGATCGTTTTGATCAGTTCTTTGTACTCGTTCTCAAGCGCTTCGCGTTCGAGGCTCGTCAACTGATGGAGACGCATGTCGAGGATCGCCTGCGCTTGGATCGTCGAGAAATCAAACCGCTCGATCAAACGTTGGCGCGCGGTGGCCGTATCTTTCGACGAGCGGATGATCTTGATCACTTCGTCGAGATGGTCGATCGCTTTGCGCAAACCCTCTAAGATGTGCGCGCGCGCTTCGGCTTTGGCCAGTTCGAACTTGGTGCGGCGAACGATCACTTCCTGCCGATGCGCGAGGTAATACGTGATCATGTCTTTCAGCGTAAGAACCTTCGGTTTGCCGTTCGCCAACGCCAACATGATCACGCCGAACGACGTTTCGAGTTGCGTCATTTTGAAAAGCTGGTTCAACACGATCTGCGCGTTGCCGTCGCGTTTGATTTCGATGACCATGCGCATGCCCAGGCGGTTCGATTCGTCGCGCAGGTCGGAAATATCGTTGATCTTCTTTTCGCGAACCAACCCCGCGATGTTTTCGAGCAACACGGCCTTGTTCACTTGGTACGGCAACTCGGTCACGATAATCGCTTGGCGGCCGCCCTTGATATCTTCAATCTCGGTTTTCGCGCGAACCCGCACGGAACCGCGGCCTCTTTCGAAATAATCTTTGATGCCTTGTTTGCCGAGAATGATGCCGCCGGTCGGGAAGTCCGGACCTTTGACGAGTTTCGACAATTCCTTCACGTCGATTTCGGGGTTGTCGATGACGGCCACGGTCGCATCGATCACTTCATTTAAATTATGCGGCGGAATATTCGTGGCCATGCCGACCGCGATGCCGGCCGAGCCGTTGATCAGCAGGTTCGGGAATTTCGCCGGCAAAATCGTCGGTTCGACGAGCGAGCCGTCGTAGTTCGGCGTGAAATCGACGGTTTCTTTTTCGATGTCGGTGATCAGTTCTTCGGTGATGCGGGCCGGCCGCACTTCGGTGTAGCGCATGGCCGCCGGCGAGTCGCCGTCGACCGAACCGAAGTTTCCTTGACCGTCGATGAGCGGATAACGCAGTGAAAAATCCTGCACCATGCGGACCAACGCGTCGTAAACGGACAAATCGCCGTGCGGATGGTATTTACCGAGAACATCTCCGACGATGCGAGCCGATTTCTTGTAGGGCTTATTGTACGCGAGACCCATTTCGTCGATCGTGTACAGCACGCGACGGTGAACGGGCTTCAGTCCGTCCCGCACGTCGGGGATCGCGCGTCCGACGATCACGCTCATCGCGTAATCGATGTAGGACGTCTTCATCTCATCTTCAATATTGGTCGGCGTGACTCGAAAATCCATCTGCTGCGGCTTGTCGTCTTTGGCCATGTAACTCTAATCTCCTTAAATCATTTTGTCATTGCGAGGCCGTCGTTTGGCCGTGGTAATCTCATAAATCAATCCATGAGATTGCCACGGCCCATGAGACAAAGACGGGCCTCGCAATGACAGATTAAATATCTAAATTCTGTACATCGAGCGCGTGCGTCTCGATGAAGAGCCTTCGCGGCTCGACTTTATCGCCCATAAGCGTTGAGAAAATCTTCTCGGCTTCGACCGCGTCCTCGAGCTTCACCTGCAGGAACCGGCGATTGCCCGGATCCATCGTGGTTTCCCACAATTGCTCGGGATTCATTTCGCCGAGACCTTTGTAACGCTGAATCGACGCGCCCTGCTTGCCGGCCTCGCGAATCGCTTCGACGAGTTCTTCGACGGTCTTCACATCGCGATCGCCGTCTTTCATACGAACGCGATATTGCGCTTTCGCCTCGATGACCGCTTTCGCTTCCTGCGTCACGTCGAAACCGACCGCTTCAAACTTCTTGAGCACGGCCAACAGTTTCGGAATCTCGATGAACTCTTTGACTTCGGAGAGCACATCCTCTTCGGTCAACTCGCTCGCGTCTTCGCCGGCCGTTTTCGCCTCGTCGCTTAGCAATTCGCGGCGCTTTTTCATGTAGTCCGGTTTAAATTCCTTCCATTCCTTTTCGGAATAGAAATAGTGGATGGAACCGTTGTCTTCGACCGCGTACAACGGCAACTTTTCGTCGTTGTACGCTTTCACGAATTGCTCCCAGTTGAGGCCCTTGCGGCGCAATTTGCTCTTCAATGCATCGAACTCAACGAGATCGGTCACGAGCGCGCGCAATTTTGGCGCCTCAACGATGCCCGCTTCTTTGTCGGCTTTGAGACGCACGACCTCGGTCGATTCAAGCGCCTGGTCGAGCAGCCATTTTTCCATCTGCTCGACAGTGTCCACGTAAAACTCTTTTTTCGCTTTTGCGACTTTGTACAGCGGCGGCTGCGCGATATAAATATGTCCGCCGTCCACAAGCGCGCGCATCTGACGGAAGAAGAACGTAAGAATCAACGTACGAATGTGCGCGCCGTCCACGTCGGCGTCGGTCATGATCACGATTTTGTGATAACGCAGTTTCGCGATATTGAATCCGTCCGATTCGGCGCCGGCCGTCGAACCCACGCCGCAACCGATCGCGGTGATCAACGTGCGGATTTCTTCGTTGGCCAAAACTTTCGCGATTCGCGATTTTTCAACGTTAATGATTTTTCCGCGCAACGGAAGAACGGCCTGAAACGAGCGGTTGCGTCCTTGCTTGGCCGATCCGCCGGCCGAGTCGCCTTCGACGATGTACAGTTCGCATTTCTCCGGATCACGTTCTTGGCAGTCGGCCAATTTGCCGGGCAGAGACGCGCCATCGAGCGCGCCTTTGCGGCGCGTCAGTTCGCGCGCTTTGCGTGCGGCCTCGCGCGCTTCGGCGGCGGTGACGATCTTTTCGCAGATCTTGCCGGCCGTCGCGGGGTTCTCTTCGAAAAACGTAGACAGCGCGTCGCCGACGATCGATTTGGTCAAGCCTTCGATTTCGGAATTGCCGAGTTTTGTTTTCGTTTGACCTTCGAACTGCGGGTTTGGAATTTTGATCGACAGCACCATGGCCAACCCTTCGCGGCAATCTTCACCGGTGATGCCGAGGTCGCGGCCTTTCGTCAAATCGCGTTTCTTTATGTAGTCGTTGATCACGCGTGTGAGCGCCGAGCGGAAGCCGGCCATATGCGTGCCGCCTTCGATCGTGTTGATATTGTTCACGAACGAGTACGCCTGCTCCGCGTACGAATCGTTGTACTGGATTCCCACTTCGACGATCACGTCGTCCTTTTCCTTGGTCACGTAGATCGGCGTCGGATGCAGCGCTTTCTTGTGCGCGTTCAAATATTTAACGAACTCGTTGATGCCGCCTTCATAATGAAACGTGTGCTGTTTGTCGTCGCGTTCGTCGATTATTTTGATGTGCGCGCCCGCGTTCAAGAACGCGAGTTCGCGCAAACGGTTCGACAACGTGTCGAATGAGAATTTCGTGCTGGCAAAAATCGTTTCGTCCGGCATAAAATGAACTTTCGTACCACGCTTGTCGGTCTTTCCGGTCACATTGACGGCGCCGTCGGGTTTACCGATCTTATACGACTGCTCGTGCACTTTGCCGTCGCGATAAACGGTGGCGCGAAACCAAGTTGAAAGAGCGTTCACGCACGTGATGCCGACGCCGTGCAGACCGCCCGACACTTTGTAAGCGGACTTCTCGAATTTTCCGCCCGCGTGCAGCGTGGTCATGATGATTTCAAGCGCGGTTTTGCCCTTGAGCTTCGGATCTTTCTCATCTTTCTTCACGTCAACCGGAATACCGCGGCCGTCGTCTTCGACCGACAGCGAACCGTCTTGATGAATGATCACTTCGATGTTCTTCGCGTGGCCGCCGAGCACTTCGTCGATCGCGTTGTCGACCGCTTCGTAAACCAAATGGTGCAAGCCGGCGGGGCCGGTTGAACCGATGTACATGGCGGGCCGTTTACGGACCGCTTCAAGTCCTTCTAAAACCGTTATTTTTGATGCATCGTATCCGCTGGAAGTTTGATTGCTCATAGATTTTTCAATTACGATCGAACCCGACTCGGGTTTTTCCTTCGTCACCTAACTTGCCTCCCTTCTTAAATTCAAATTGTATGTCGGTAATCACGCGCCGGCCCATCGCCTGGTTCACGCGAGAGAGAATCCGGTCCTTCGCGTACAGCAATTCCTGCCGGTGCGCGGCCGACGGCACGCTGACCACGAGCCGCGAGCCGCTGATCGCGATCGCTTCGCACCCGCGCACGACCGACTGCGTCTCTTTGTCCCAAATCTCAAACACCGCGTACAACGACGGATCGAACCGTAGCATTTGCAAAATACTGTTCACCATCGTCGACGCCGGCAACTGCACCTTTTCACCGGACTTTAAGTGCGACTTAAACTTCTCGTCCATATATCCCCATTCGTCGTACGCCGTCTTTCCCGCGAAGGCGGGAATCCAGACACCTCAAGTGTCTGGGCCCCCGCCTTCGCGGGGGGAGACGAATTCAAGCATGCTGCAATTCTTCTTGACGTGTCACGCCATTTGCATCGACGTTGAACACAGCGGCCGGCATCGGTCGGCCTTGCGGCCACGACTCAAGACCGGTCATCGTCACGAAACATTGGCCCGTACGCGACAACTCATCGAGCAAATGCGACGCGCGCTCGGCGTCGAGTTCGGACAACACGTCGTCCAACAAACAAATCGGTTTCTGGCCGAGCTTTTCCTGAATATAAGGAATTTCAGCCAACTTAAATGACACCGCACACGTGCGTTTCTGTCCTTCCGACCCAAACAACCGCGCCGCGCGGTCGTTCAACAAAAACAAAACGTCATCGCGATGCGGCCCCATCATCGTCGCGCCAGTCGCTAGTTCCTGTGGTTCCATCCGTGCCATCTCAGCCCGCCACCGATCCGCTGCTGAATCATCGTAGGGCCCGACGAAGGAAGGCCGATACTCAACCCGAACCGCTTCGCGGCTGTTGCTGATCCGCTGTTGAACGCGGTCCACGCGTTCTGAAAAATCTTCAAGAAACGCGCTACGCTTCTGACAAAGAACCAATCCATGCTCGATGACGGCCGCATCCCAAGGCGTCAACGCGTCTCGGCCGATCAAGCCGTCCGCCAACTGACGCAACGCGGCGTTGCGCGCCTTGACCGCGTCCGCATACATACGAAGCGTGTCCGCGTAAATGTGATCGACTTGCGCGAGAATCATATTCACAGCGCGGCGACGCAATTCCGGTTCGCCTTTCACCAACGACAAATCTTCGGGCACGAAACTCACCAACGGAACCCGTCCCAACAAATCCCTTAACTTGACCGTAATCTGTCCGTTCTGCCGAATCACACGCGTCGAACCGATCCTATATTTCATTTCAAGCGTGATCGGATCGTAACCCGAATTCTCATACGCGAATTCGCCTTTGATCGCGAACCCTTCCTGGTTCCACTCAACCATCGTTTCCGGATCCGCGCCGCGCGGCGAAACGCCGGTGGCCAATACCGCGATCGCTTCGATCACGTTGGTCTTACCGGCGCCGTTCGGCCCAATAAATAAATTCACGCCCGGTTCGACGCCGAGTTCCAATTCATGATGACTTCGGAACTGGCGAAGTGCGATTGAATGAAGAAACATCCGGAGGGGGAACTCGGTGTGGTTAGATCTTCATCGGCATCATCACGTACCGGTACGACTCATCGTCGGCCGGACGGATCACGCCGGGGTTCATCGCGGTGGTCAATTCCATGACCACGTCCGCTTGATCGAGCGCCTTCAATGCATCAATCAAATAAATCGGGTTGAACGCCACTTCCAAATCCGCTCCTTCGTAATTGGTCGGCACTTCCGACTCGACTTCAACGCGTCCCTGCGCGGCCGCCTGAATTTTGATCGCGCCCTTGGTCAACGTGAGCCGCACCGACCCACCACGCTCCAGCGTTCCGACCGCGGCCCGCGTCACAGACGATAAAAACGCTCCGCGATTCAAACGCAACTGCAATTCTTTGGATTTTGGAATCACTTGTTCAAAATTCGGGAAATGACCTTCGATGAGACGCGATAAAATAATGGTCGACCCATCTGAGAAACTCGCTTGATTGTCGGTGAACGACACTTTCAAATTATGTTCGCCGCTCTTGTCGTCGGCAACAATGCGCATGAGTTCTTGAACCGCTTTGGTTGGAATGATCACTTTAATCTGCAGATCTTTCCCGGGAATCGGCCGTTGAATATAGGCGAGCCGACGGCCGTCGGTGGCCACCGCGGTCGCTTTGCCGTTTTCGACAATAATATGAACGCCGTTCAACACATAACGCGTTTCGTCGGAGGAAGCGGCGAACATTGTTTTCTTCAGCATCTCACGAATTGTATGGGCGGGAATCGTGACCGCCTTCGCCGCATCGAATTCAGGCAACACCGGATAATCTTCTTTGGGAAGTCCCGTGATGTTCAATCGGTCGCGTCCCGAACGCACTTCCACTTTATTGTTTTCAACCACGTCGATCTTCACTTCGCGATCGTCTTCCAACGTGCGTAAAAAGTCGGCGAGAATTTTCGCAGGAATTGTAATGGCGCCACTTTCAATAACATCCGCTTTGACCCACGTACGAACACCCACTTCCAAGTCGGTGGCGGAAAGCCGCAAACCTTGATCGGTGGCTTCAAATAAGATGTTTCCAAGAACGGGCAACGTGCTTCTTACCGAAATCGCGCTTTGGACGGTTTGAATGCCTTGAAAAAGATCAGCCTTGGTTAAGTGCAGTTTCATGAGCTGACTTCTTTTATTTTGTGAAGAACTAGCAGTCGTAGTAGTAGATGTGTTGGCCGGCATGATAACTGGGACCTCCGAAGAAAAACAAACTGATTTTCAAGTATTTGTAACGTTTCAACTACTCAGTGCGACAGTGGATAACTTTTCAATTCGATCCGCGTTATCCCTCGCTGTTTTCGTTATCCACAATTACAAACAGCTTATTAAGAAACTATCCCCATGTTACTCAACGTCGTCTCCCCCGCCTTCGCGGGAATGACAGCTAGGGGGTAATCAGGAGGCTTTCCTCACGGATGTCTTGCGTAATTTTGTTCACGAGCGCCACGAAATACGGATCGCCGCTCAACTTATTTTTAATCTTATTGCACGCGTGCATGACCGTCGTGTGATCTTTGCCCCCGAAACCGTTTCCGATTTCAATGGTCGACATTTCGGTCAGCGTTCGGCACAAATACATGGCGACTTGGCGCGGAAACGCGATCGCATCGGTGCGGCGCTTCGATTTCATGTCGCGAATATCCAAATTGAAATGACGGGCAACCACACGTTGGACTTGATCGATCGTGACCGGCGTCGCATGTTCAGGAGCGCCCAAAATATCTTTGAGAACGCCGCGAGCCGTGTCGACGGTCATCGGCGATCCGGTCAGATTCACATGCGCCATAATGCGCGTGATCGAGCCTTCGAGTTCGCGGATGTTCGTTTTAATGTGCGTCGCCACGAACAAAATCACGTCGTCCGGCACCGGCTGACCGGCTTCGGACGTTTTCTTGCGCAAAATCGCGATGCGCGTTTCCAAATCCGGCGGCTGCACGTCGGCGATGACACCCCACTCGAACCGGGAAATCAACCGGTCGCCGACCAATGTTTCTTTCGGTGGACGATCGGAGCAAATAACCATTTGCTTGCGCGAGTCATAGAGTGAGTTGAACGTGTAGAAAAATTCTTCTTGAGACGAATCTTTTCCCATGAGGAACTGAATATCGTCGATGAGCAAGCAATCGAGGTTGCGGTATTTCGCGCGGAAATCTTTCATGCGCTCGAAGCGCAGCGCGTCAATGAATTCGTTGATGAACCGTTCGCTGGGCACGTACGCGATACGCGCGTTCGGCTGGTTTTCGGAAATCTTACGGGCGATCGAATGCAACAAGTGCGTTTTGCCGAGACCCACGCCGCCGTAAATGAACAACGGATTATACGTGCGGCCCGGATCGCGCGCGACCGCTTCAGCGGCCGCCTCGGCGAACCGGTTCGACGGACCGACCACGAAATTGTCGAACGCGTATTTGGAATCGATCCTTAAATCTTCGGCGAATGACGTAGTTTTCGCAGCGGATGAGGAGGAGAGTTTTACGTCAGTGGTCTTGTAGTCGTGCAACGGGGGGACCAGCGTTTCGTCGGCTTGCATCTCAAACGACAATTTCACTGACGCGCCCGACGCTTCGGATATAAGATCTTCGATCCGTGTTTGATAATGCGCTTTGATCCAATCGGAAAAAAAGCGATTCGGCACCCGCAAAACGAACACGCCGTCTTCGGCGCGCACCGCTTTCAGCGGCTTCAGCCAAAGGTCGAACGTCTCGCCCTTCAGATCCGGTTTAAGATGGTTTAAAACGTGCTCCCAAAGTTGCTCTCGTGTCTTGGTTATGATCATGGTTAGTTAGGTATCCGTCGAAAATTTGTTCGGGCAACGAAGGCGTGAGCATAGAAAACTCGTTACTTCTTCCGCAACGGATATGCGAGCAAGATCGCGTTCGCGACCTCGATCATCGGCCGTCGCTGATCCCGGCTGGTCTTCTGAATCAACTGATGCGCCTCGGCTTCGGTCAAACCGTCCTTTTCCATGAGCAGCGCTTTGGCCTGTTCGATGCGCTTGCGCTCCTCCAGCGCCTGTTTAACCTCGATGTTTTCCTGGCGCAGCTTCGTGTTTTCAATGGCCACGGCGGCCTGATTGGCTACCGACTGCAGGATTTTCACTTCCAATTCAGTGAATTCGTGCGGCTGGTTCGTGTAGCTGTTGATCACGCCGATCACGCGGCCGTCGATTTGCATCGGGACCGACAACAT
>CAYXDS010000030.1:0-16953 GCA_964463805.1 uncultured Elusimicrobia bacterium
GGCGCCGACCGTTCTCACCGACGAATTTACGACGACGGCCACCGTGTCGGGCAAATGGTATTTGCACGTGCGTTCCGTGAACGGCGTCGGAGATATGACTGTGCCCGATGCGGTCGACGTGTTGTCCTGGTTCGGTTACGACGTCGATGCGCCGACGCCGAACCCGGCCCAGTTCGATGCGCCGGTTCCTGATTTCAATTTGATTACATGGAAAGCGATCGCGACCACCACCGATACGATGTCGGGCCTCAACAGCACGCCTTACGTTTGGAATTTCGAATCAAGCCCCGACGGATTTACCGCGGATTCGAGTTCGACCACGTTCAACTTGAAACCGAACACCCGTTACTCGATGGCGTTGCGCGTGCGCGACGCGTTGTTGAACATCACGGCGCCGGCCGCCCAAATTTCCACGTACACGCATGCGGCCGCGCCCGGCGCGTTCGGCGGATTTAGGATTTACAAGACGTCGGTGACCGCGCAATGGTTGTCGAACCAAAACCCACTCGGCACGTTGTACACGGCGCAAATTTCTCTCGACGACGCGTTCAGTTCGGTGTTTGAGTCATCGATGACAATCGGAACGACGGCCACGTTCGGCCGCGCGGCGACGCCGCTGAATGCGAACACAACGTATTACGTTCGCGTGAAAGCCGAAAATGCGGTGAACGTGCCGACCGCATGGGTAAGCCTCGGAACAGTGACCACATTATCCGAGCCGCCGTCGGTGGTCGTGTCCACGAATTCGGCGAACACGCTGGACCCGGCATTGATCGGCGGCGCGTTCTTGTCGGGCACCACGTTCTACGGAACGACATTGACTCCGTTCGGAACCGGCACCGTTGAATTTTATCGATGGGTGTGGGACCGCAGCGCCACGTATGGTCCGTTCTCAGGTCTTGAAGATCGCGTCGACGCGTCGCGCCCGGTGATCAGCACCACGGTGTTCGCACAAGGCGATTATTATCTGCACGTGGGCGCGTATCACGGCGGCGAGGTTCCATTCGATGAAGTTGTGCCGAGCATCAACATCGGTCCGTTCCACGTGTTCGCGCAAACCGGCAGCGAACCGCACGTAGAGGCGGTCGACGTTTCGTCGACGACGATCCGTTGGCGCCAAAGCAAAGCGAACGGTTCGAACTTCAACGAAGCGAATTGCCAGTCGGGCCAAGAGTTCTACGGATTCCAATTGACGGCCGGAACGACGCGCTGGATTTGCGCGGACATTCAAAACCCGGCGATCATCGATTTGGTGTCGGACCAACTGACGCCGAACACCACCTATACGATGAACGCGTATTTGCGCGACAGTTTGGGATTGATCACGGGTCCCGACGTGAAATCGGCGGCCACGCTGCAAGCAACGCCGGCCGGCGTGCTCGCATCGAACGTGTGGGAGTCGAGTTTAACGGTGACCGCGCAAGGGTCGTTCTTCAACGTCGGCGTCGGACAAACCGCTTTCAAATTTATATTCGCGCGCGGCCAATCGACGATCGAATCGTCGTGGCTGCCGAGCGTTTCCTGGGACGTTCCACCGGCCACGCTGCAACCGAACACGCGCTACACGGTGACCGTGAAAGCGCGCAACATCAACGGCATCGAGACGAACACAGCGCCGCCGTCGCAGGTGGTCACGCTCGCCGAAATTCCAACCGCGCAGAACCGCAACGTTCGCCCGGCGCGCGACGCGCAAGGCAACGATTTGTTCGTCGAAACCGGTTATTACCAGCTCGGAAAAACATTCACGTTCGTGAACGACGCGGGCTGGGCGCATCCGGTGTTCGAGGGGAAAGTTCAGTATTACCAAGTGCTCGTCGATACGTACGCGGCCGTTTCCGATTTGAGTTTGTTCGCCTCCGCCGCCGCTTCGCGCTGGGACGCGCTTGATTTCTCGACGCAACCGGCCGCGAGCGGTTCGTATTACATGCATTTCCGTTCGTACAACAGCGCGAACGTGGGCGGACCGGTTTATACGTTCGGATTCGTGGCGATCGACGCGACGCCGCCGACGCCGAACCCGCCGGTGCTCGATCACGTGAATGTTTATACGACCAGCGTGACATGGGTGGCCGGGGAAGCGCAGGATGAAGTGGGCGGATCGGGTCTCGGCGTGCCGCCGTACAATTTCGAATATCCGCAGGATATCTGGCGCGTGTCCACGTTTACAGCAGTGGTCGATTCGTTCGGCCAGCCGATCAAACCGAACACGCGCGTGTCGATCAACTTGGTCGTGCGCGACCGGTCGGGCAATGTGACTCAGCCGTTTGCCGCTTCGACGTACACGTTCGCGCAGCCGCCGCTCGTGATCGGTCAACCGAGCGTTTACAATTCATCGGCGTCGCTTACATGGGACACGCTGCAAAATTCGAGCATCACCGTTTATCAAGTGGGCGCGTCGCGGGCGCCGGACATGTCGAACCCGATCCTCCAAACGGCCGGCGTGAACATCTCGTCGGGATCGGTGACCGGACTTCAGGTGGGCACGCTTTATTACATCGCGGTGCGCGCGGTGAACTATTACGGTTATCCGACGAATTGGGTCATCGCCGGTTCGAGTCGCACGACCAACGAAGTGGTGGCGCCGTCGATCACGTCGCTGACGATGGCCACTACGCTTGCTGATATGACGTGGGTTGACTTGAATGCGGCCGGCACCACGTTTGAAGTGTTGTCGAACACGGGCACCGTTCTCGATACAACGCCGGCGCCGCAGTCGACCGGCGTCACGTTGAATCGCCGCTTCCAACCGCTGACGCCGAACACCACGTACGCGTTCGGCGTGCGCGCGCACACGACAAACAATTTCTTCAGCGCGTATGCGTCGACGAGCGGCGTCACGTTGGCCGAAGCGCCGACCGGCGGCGCTCTCGCGATTTATATTTCATCGGCGTCCGCGTCGTGGACCGAAGGCGCACTGACGCCGCCGGGCCAAACGTTGTACGAGTTGCGCGCATCCGTCTCGAGCGCTTTCGACCAACCCGACGATAAAAAACTCTTCATCATAGGCACGGCCGCCGCGTTGACTGGGCTTACACCCGACACCTCCTATTATTTCGCTGTTCGTGCGATCAATCATGCGGGCGTGCCGACCGATTGGCTGAGGCTCGGTCAAGGTCCGACGCTTGTATCGCCGCCGGCCGCGCCGTACACGTTCGATAATTTGGCAATCGACGGCGTGCGCGTGAATTGGAACAACGGCGGCAATTCGCCGACGGTTTCCTATCTGATCGAGCGTTCGCGCGATAATTTCGCGACCGCGGCCGAAGCGTCGACCACAACGTTCTCGCTCGCTTGGATGAACACGGGGCTCGACATCAACACCACTTATTATTTCCGCGGCCGTTCGACGGGCCGTTACTCGTCGTCGCCGATCGTGCCGTTCGGCAGCGTGGTCACGCTCTCGACGCCGCCGGCGCCGGGCACGCTCACGCCGTTTACCGATCATATCGATGTGACTTGGAGCACGAACGGCAATCCGCCATGGACGATTTACTACGCCGAGAGTTCGGAAACGCCGAGCTTCTCGTCGGTGTTGCGCAGCGACAACGTGCTTGCCTCGAACGTCTCGATCCAAGGGCTTACGCACAACACCACTTACTATGTGCGCGTGTTCGCCGTGAATGCGGCCGGTGTGTTGACGGCTCCCGCGGTGTTTCCATCGGCGGCGATCACGCTCGCGTCGGCGCCGGTGCAGCCGACGTTGACGGCGAAGTGGACCGCGGCGCTCGGCAACGTGATCCAGATCAGCATCAGCGCCGGCGATTTGAATCCGATCCACACCGAATATGCGATTTACAATGTGAACACGAACCAGTACTTGACCGGCGATGGAAACGGAACCGCGGCGACAAATCCGTCGTGGTTCTCTCGCGACGATTGGAGCCGCGACATCAACGGCACCACGCTCGGAACGATTCGCGCCACGCACGCCAATCTCGCGTCATGGACTGATTTCAGCTACCGCGTCGTCGCGCGCAATCATGCGGATGTGATGACCGCGTTCTCGAGCACGGCCACGCTGCGCACGGTGCCGCAGAAACCGGCGTTGGCCGCTCAAGTGATCAGCAACGATGAAGTGAAGTTGTCGTGGGGTTCGATGGGCGCCAACGCGTTCCGCGCGTACGTCTCGCTCGACGGCGTAAACTTCACGCGCTACTTTGACACGGTGCTGCCGGGCGCCACGTTGCACTACATCATTCCGGACGGCGCTTCCACCGACGATATTCCGAACAGCTTGACCGAAACGCGTCACGATTCCGACGGCGGCACGCCCGGCGACGCGTCGCCGCTGCAATTCGTAAACGCGACCACGAACACGATTACATTCCGTTGGACGTCGGTCGCCCCGCCGGCGGCAGGTCCCGTTTACTATTACTATCTACGCGGTCTCGGCGTGTTCAATGAAGAAGGCGAACCGTCGGTCACGGTCAGCGCGCAAGTGCAGCCGATCATCAAGGATTACGACATTTACGGTTTGATCAATAACGCGACCGGCTATTCATTCCCGGCGCCGCCTCCGGGCCCGACCGGCGATGTGACCGGCCTCGGGCCGAATACGAAATTGAACGTGCGCGTGCGCGCGCGATCGTCGGACGACATCACGGGTCAACCGTCGTCGGAAATTGAAGCGTGGTCGCTCGCGAACCCGGCCGGTCAGCCGAACGTGACGCCCGGCTTCGACGAGTCGCACAACGTGTACATGACGATCAACTTCAACAACAACAGCAACCCATCGAACACGCAATACGCGATCCGTCTCGTGCAACGCGACACCGAAACGTTTGCGTCGAGTTGGGTGTCGTCGCAGGGCGGCTTGCAGAGCACGCCGTTCTGGCAGACGAAAGATCGTTGGGACGAAGGATTCACGCACACGAACTTGCGCACGGCCACCACCTATTATTACGCGGTCGTCGCGCGCAACGGCGATGCGAACGGCGGCCCGCACATTGAAACCGCTCCGTCAGCCATCGGTTTTGGCGTGACGGTCAGCTTGCCGCCGCCGACGAACTTGCGCGGCGTCGGCGCATCGAAGACCGCGATCAACTGGATTTGGAAAGACAACGCGACCGACGAAGACGGCTTCCGCGTGCGCGAATTGGTCGCCGGTTCGCCGGTGATTCGCGCGGAGAGACTCTACAGCGATCCGCAGAACGAGCGTCCGGATGGCGTAAACGTGATCGAGGCCGGTCTTCCGGCGCCGAACACGCCATTCACGCGCAGCGTGGTCGCGTTCACGCGGCTCGGCGAGAGCTTGCCGTCGAACGATGCGACCGCGTTCACGATGGCCACCGATCCCGACGTCGAATCGACAAACCATCAAGTGAACGTGTTGAGTCAAGAAATCAAATTTCGGTTTAAGAACAATTTGCCGTTCGGCATCGGCACGGCCGCGTATTACCGTGTGAAGTTGTCCACGCAAACGACCTATATATTCGTCGGCAACGAAACGCGTTGGGACGATCCGAGCGAGATCAAGGAGTTCACTCGCGACGTGATCGAAAGTTACACGACCTGGTATCTGCACGTGATGAGCTACAACAATCAAGACACGCCGTCGATCAACAAAGCGTTCGGTCCGTACCCGCTTTATCAAGATGTGATTCCTCCGACGCTGGCCGGCTTCTCGCAAGACGGCGGCGCGGCCGCGAGCGGCGCGCGTCCTCTGTCGCAGCTCGGACAATTGATCGGTGCCGGCGCGAGCGGTCCGGCCGCCACGCTCGGCACGCCGCAATCTCCTGCGCTCGACGTTTCATTCGCAGCGTCGGTTCCTTGGGCGCCGCGTTCTCACGCGATTCACATGACGTTCACGAAACGGCTGGAACCGTCGACGTTGACCAAGCAAAACATCAAGATCATCGCGATCCAAGACAATTTAAGCCATAGCGTCGTTACGCAACCCGACGCCGATTACACGATCAGTTACTCGGACAACGAACGCAAACTCGACATTAACTTTGTCCAACCCGGACTCAAAGCCGGTTATCTGTATAAGCTCGTGATCACGCAAGGCGTGAAGGACTTGGCCGGCAACGGTCTGTTTGAAGAGTTCGATTATTACTTCCGCACGTTCTTCGATCCGAAAGTCGACAACGCGTATGTGGCCAACGATCCGTTCACAAACCGTCCGACAATGCTGACGTTCCCGGCCGGATCATTGCCTGAAGAAGGATCGCTCGGCGCCGAAACCGATCCGGCGTCGTTCCCATGGGGATTTGAATCGGGTTCCGAAGGAGAGGCAACGCTGCGACAGATTCGCTTGAGCGGCGAGTACGCGCGACCGTTGTCTCGCCGTTACTTGGCCACGTTCGATTCGCGTCATGCGCGCACAAGTGGCAAATTGAACGGCCCCGCTTCGGTCGTGATTCCGTATCTCGACGAAGACGGCGATGGATTTATCGATCAACCGGGCAATGCGCCGAACAGTTTGAATAAAGGCACGGCCGGTAAGAAGGATGGAATGGCGGCTGCCGGTGTGAAGATCCGCGTGGCCACATTGGGACTCTATCGTCTCGACGAGTCGCACCAAATTTGGGTGAAAGTGCCGGGCGCGATCATCGACAAAGAAAACAAAGTGATGCGCGCGGATATTTATCAGGCCGGTTTGTTCGCGATCATGGGCGCGCCGTCGAACGACGTCGGCGATGCGATCGCGTACCCGGTGCCGTTCGTCGCGTCGAAAAACACCACTCTGAAATTCAAAAATCTACCCGACGAAGGGGAAATCAAAATTTTTACGTCGTTGTCGGGCGAGACCGTGAAGACGATCAAATTTGATCCGGGTCATCCGGACGTCATCGAGTGGGACGTGAAAAACGAAAATGGAGAGCCGCTCGGCGCCGATGTATACTTGTACCAGATCAAATCCGGCGGCAATACAAAGAACGGAAAAATTGTTATCGTAAGATGATTAAAATGCGCACATCATTTTTGGCTTTAGTTCTAGGTTCGATCCTCGTCGCTCCGATTCTTGCCGACGAGCCTCACGCATTTCCCGTTCCGTTCGCACCCGCAAAGAATCCCTCTCAAACCGCCATCTCATTCACGAATTTGCCCGGCTCTGGCACCGTTAAGGTCTACACAGTCGATGGCCAGCTGGTCACTAACCTCGATATTCCGCCCGGCGGGCTGCTGGATTGGCCTGTTACAAACACAAAAGGTCAGAAAGTCGCTACCGGCGTCTACATCTATTTTATCGATGGTCCCGGTGTGCAAAAAGAAGGCAAGTTAGTCGTAATCCGCTAGTTTCACCATTTTCTTTCCTGCCAACCTGAAAAAACGCCTCTAAAAATCCACTACAATACATTTAACCTCATTTTAACCCGTCCTTAAGGCGTCCTTAATGCGACATTGTTACAGTTTGGTTACGTATGAAAACCAATACACCTAACCATCTTTTAGTCTTTGTGGCTGCAGGCCTTCTCGCAGGCTCGGTGTACGCCGGGGCGGGAACGACCGCAGCCAATTTTCTTCGCATCGGAACCGGCGCGAGAGGCGCCGCGATGGGCGAGGCGCAATCGGCTATCACCGAAGATGTGAACGCCGCGTATTGGAATCCGGCCGGTCTTTCGACAATGCGCTATCAAGAACTCTCCTTAATGCATTACGACATGGTTCAAGGCGTTCGTTATCAACATGCGTCCTACGGCCGTCCCACACAAAACAGAGGCGCGTTCGCGGTAGGCGTGAATCTTCTCGATTACGGAGATATTAAAGGTTACGACGACAGCGGTAACCCGACCAGCGGCGTCGAAGCGAAGAATTTATTGATCAGTGGTTCGTATGCGAAACGTTTTTCAGAGAAATCGCCTTTGTCCTTGGGCGCGAACCTCAAATATTTGAAGTCGAATTTGGCCGGTTATAAAGCGTCGGTGCCGATGGCCGACATTGGTTTGATGTATCCATTTGAATCGGGAAAATTGCGCGGTTTGCGATTGGCCGCCAACATCCGCAACATCGGTCCCGACGTAAAATACGACCAATCCGGTTCGCCGCTGCCGCGTCAAATGGTGCTTGGCGCCGGCTTTTCGGCGCTGGGTGGAAACCTCGTTCTCGGTATGGACGCGATCTCGCCGCGCGACGCCGATGCCTATATGGCGACCGGCCTCGAATACACGCTATTCCAAATTTTAAAGTTGCGCGTCGGTTACAACACGATTTCGAACTTCGTCGGCAACGGCATTTCCTACGGCATGGGCCTCAAATTTACGCAGTGGAACATCGATTACGCGTTTGTGCCGTTCGGTGATTTGGGCAACACGAATCGCATCAGCGTGGGACTGCGCTTCGGTCATGCGATGCAATTGAAAGCGGCCGACGAGCAGGTTGAGAACTCGTACCGCGCCGCCGAGCGTCAGTTCGCATCGGGCGACGGCGTGACCGCATACAGCACGGTGAACCAAATCTTGACGATCGCTCCGTGGCACACGCCCTCGGTGCAGTTGAAAGCGAAAATCGAGAAACAATTCGAAGAAATGTCCGCCTCGAAAGACCAGGCGCGCATGGAAGCGCAAATCGCCGACGCGTTTACGAACGCGAAAGTGGCGTTCGACCGCGACGAACTGGTCGAAGCGAAGAAAGGCTTTGAGACGATCCTTCGTCTGCAACCGCAGCATGTGGGTTCGAAGGTGTACTTGGACCGCATCCAGAACCGTTACGCGAGCCTCGCTCACGAGTCGTTCAAACAGGGCATGGACTTCTATGCGGCCGGTGATTATCCGAAGGCGGTTACCGCGTTCGAGAAAACGTTGACGATCGACCCGAACCATGCGGACGCGAAAGCTCAACTTGAGAAGACCAAACAGGTCATGACCGACGAAAACCGTCGTAAGCAAGAGCTTGAACTTTTGGCCGGCGCAGGCGATGCTTATAAGGCCGGTTTGGCCGCCTATCAGAAGAACGATTTGGAAACCGCTTTGGCGCGATTTGAAGAAGTGAAAGCGAAGGTTCCGGAATACGAAGAAGTGGGTCGTTACCTGAACTTGACCAAAGCGACGTTGGCGGGCGTGTTGTACGACCAGTCGCAAGTGAACGCGGACAACGGTCAGCTCGACGAAGCGGTCAAGAGATTGAAGCGCGCGGTGGAATTGAACCCGGCCGACCCGCGGTACGCGCCGGCGCTTGAATCGGCGCAACGCGACTTGCGACTCAAGAATTCGGATGAATCGAAGAAGGCTTACAAAGAAGGTCTGGAAGCGTATCTAAGCGGTCAGACTCAGAAAGCCGAACAAATGTGGAAACGCGCGCTTGAGTTGGATTCGTCGAACGACGAAGCGCTGCAAGCGATAACGAAGATTGAGGAACAAAAGAAATATGCGAACCCCGATCAGGGGAAATAAGATTGGAGAATTGCGGAATGCAGAATTCGGATTGAGGCTTAAAATCCGCATTCTGCAATCCGCATTCTGCATTTCTTTTTTAATCCTTCAGCCCGCCCACTCCGCCTACACGAACTTACAAACGCCCGAAGACAAAGTCCTCGCGAAAGCATTTGCCGCCTATATGGACGGCGCCGACAAGCAAGCTTATTCTTACTTCGAAGAAGTGATCCGGCTCGATCCGAAGAACAAAGCCGCGCAGCAGGGGCTTCAGAAGGTGAAAATCCGGCTTAAAAAAGTGCAGGACGAGCAGAAGGCGCGCGCGCTCGCGCTGTCGAAATCGAAATACAAAGAAGGACGCGAACTCGAACGCACCGGTGACATCGTCGCGGCGATCGATTCGTTTCACGCGGCGATCGATTCGACGCCCGGTTTCAAGCCGGCCGAAAACGCAATCAGTTCAATCCGCAAACGCATGAAGAAAACGGCCGACAAGAAACGATTGAATCTCTCCACTTGGGCGTTCGCGCGCGGCGTAAGCGCTTATCTCGAACGCGACTGGGCAAAGGCTTGGCGCATTTGGTCCGAGCGCTCGCATATGGAACCGAACAACGTGGCGCTTGCGAACGCGACCGCGCGCGCCGAAAATAATTTCAAGCGCATGATGCTGGCCGAGCAAGAGGATTTCTTCCGCCGCGGCGCGCGCGCGTTTTACGAAGGCGGATTGTACCGCGAAGCGAAAGCATCGTGGTCGAAGGTATTGGTGTTGCGTCCCGACGATCAAGAGGCGCTTGAAGGCAACGCGCGCGCCGAGGAAGCGATTTTGCGCGCCGAAGGCAAAGGACGTTCGGACGAAACCCACGATTTGCTCGAGCAAGGATTGCAACTGTACGCGTCGCAAGATTGGAAGAAGGCGCTCGCCGCGTTCGAACAGTTGGCCGCGCTCGATCCGAATTTCACGACGGCCACCGATTACATCGCGAAAATCAATCAGCGTTTGAAAGGCAGCGACTATTTTCCGAACACGACCGCCGGCGAATCGCTGTTCAAGCGCGTGAAGCCGTCGAATCAAGGCAACGAAGCGGTGAAGGTCGCCGACAAATTTGAAAATTTCGCCGAGAGCCGCCGCGAGCTCGAATCGCAGTTGAAGCGCGATCCGGGCAACATCAATACGCAACGGGAATTGGACCGTGTGATTAAAGCGCAGGACGAGGAAAGCGAGAAAATTTACAAGGAAGGTTTGATCGCCTATTCGCAAGGAAACCGCGCGATGGCGATTCAGCAGTGGAAGCAAGTGCTCGTCATCAGCCCGGAACATAAAAAAGCGGCGGCCGCGTTGAAGAAAGCGCGCGCCGAAGAAGAACGAACCACCGAGCCGTCCTCCGGGGATCCGCAATGAGCGCCTTAATTCGTCGCATCTGGATTCCCGCCTTCGCGGGAATGACGGCTTTATTGTTTTTTTCCATTGCAAGCGCCGAAGAAGCGGCCGTTGAGACGTCTTCTCCGACCGTTGAATCAGTGGAGCCTGCGGCGGAGCCAGCCGTCGAGATTTCCACTCCGTCCGCGAAAGAGGACGTGACGGTTGCGCCGAGCGTGGACGTGTCGACACCCGCCATTACCGATTTGCCGAAGCTTCCGCCGATGGTCGTTTCATCCGCAGCCGCCGCGGGCGCCGCGGTTCTTGAAAAGGTTTCAATCGACGACGCTGGAAACCGGTTGCTCGTGCTGATCCAAACGTCAAAACCGGTGCAGGCCTTTGTTTTCGAACGCCGCGATCCGCCGTCGCTGTTCGTGCAATTTACCGACACGGCCGTATTTGCGTCGGGCGATCCGATTCAAGTGGTGGGTTCGGATCCGTTGGCCGAAATCCGTTACGGTTACGCGAGCTTCACCGATGCGACGGTGGCGAACCGTGACCGCGACCAAAAATTACCGCTCGAGTATTTGGAACTGAAACTGAGCCGTTCGGTTTTCTATCACGTGCAGCAGGAAGGTTGGGTGTTGGTGGTCGGACTGGATCGCACGACCACGAAAGTCGACGTGCCGGATCTCGATTTCCGTTTCGATAAAGCGAAATACGAAGGCGCCGCGAATTTGCCGCCGAACCCGCGCGCCGAAGATTTTGTGGCCGTTTCCCAGGCGAACAGTCAATTGTTGACCGTGTCGCGCGGCGAAGCGGATCTGTCGAAATTCCGCGTGTGGGAAGCGCGCCGCGCGCTCTTCCCGGCGTTAACGGCCCGCGTGAGCGACACGCACGGAAAAGAAGTGAACCCATTCCCAAGCCAAGCGTTCGACGGGTTCGAAGCGACCACCTACAAGCGCGAGGAATACGGCATGCAGGCCAATCAGCCGATTTATCAGTCGGGGCGTTTGTACGGCGCGTATCGTCAAGCGAAGTTGAACCGGCTCATGGCGCTTGAGAACGTGCGCAAGCAAGCGCAAGATCTCACGTACGAAATGAAAAAAGCGTATTACTCGCTTCTGAAAAACCAAGCGATTTTGCGGATCCGCCGCGAGCTCGTCGCGCAAGGCAACGTGATCAAAGATTTGACCTCGAAAAAACACAAACTCGATCTCACGTCGAAATCCGAAGTATTGAACGTGACCGCGCAAGCGGATCAAGCGTCGTATCAATTGAGTTCGGACGAGCAAGATGTGGCTCTGGCGCGGCTCGTCGTGATCTCGCTTTTGAATCAAACGAACCAAGTGCCGGACCCGGTTCCGGGTGCGTTGTCGTTCGGGCGGTTGAGTTTCAATGTGGAGTCGATCATCAATTGGGCGCAGGAACATCGGCCCGATGTTCGCATCGCCACGCTGAACACCGAACTCGCGCGTTACAACATGAAGGCCGCGCGCGGCGACAACGAATTGAAATTGGACGCGTCCGGCTTTCTCGGTAAAGCGGGCGCCGCGTTCGAACAAGACGATTTTGAAATGCACAGCGCTTGGAATATCGGTGTGAAGCTGTCTCGGCCGTTCTCCGGCAACACGTTGCGCGGTTCGTTCAGCAAGGAACACACGGCGCCGGACTTGGGGCAGACGTTCGTGACCGATACGCGCCAGCGCACGGTTGAGCTCGGCATTTTGGACGCGGTGCCCGGCGTTTCGAACGCGCGGCAAGCCGAACTTCAATACGATCGCGCGAAAGCCGAATTGGTCGAAGCGAGCCGTAAAGCCGAGTTCGAAGTGCGTCAGACCTATTACAATTTGGAAAAAGCGGCGCGGCAACTGGTTGCGGTGCGTGAAGATTTGAAATACCGTCAAAAAGATTTGGAAATCACGCGGGAAAAAGTGAAGCTCGGTCTCGCCGAACTTTCTCAGTTGATGGCGGCGGAAGTCGCGTATTCGCAGGCGCAAATCTCCGAGCAAGACGCGTTGTCGGCCTACAACATCGCGTTGGCCGATATGGATCGCGTGGCAGGAGCGGAAGTAGTGAGAGGTTGATCGCACACTAAAATGAAACTAGGAACACTCTTCGTTAAACGCCCGGTGATGACCTCGATGGTCTATCTGGGCATTGCTATTTTTGGGGCCATCTCGTGGGCCCAATTGCCGCAGGAGCTTTTTCCGAACATTTCGGTGCCGCAACTTGTGATCATCACGAAATATCCGAATGCGGCGCCCGAAGAAATAGAGAACCTGATCACGAAGCCGATCGAAGAAGGCGTCGGCACGGTTCCGAACTTAAAGCGCGTGCGCTCCATATCTAAGGAAGGCATCTCCGCGGTCAAACTCGAATTCGGATGGGGAACCGACATGGGGTTCGCTCATTTGGCCGCGCGTGAAAAACTCGACCGCATGAAAGATCGCATCCCGCAAGAAGCCGAAGAGCCGATCATCAAGCGCGTGAACCCGTTCTCGCACCCGGTCATGATCGTGAGCGTGACCGGCAAACTCGAGCTATCGGTGATGACCAAGCTGTGCGAAGACATCGTGAAGACGAAACTCGAGAAAACCGAAGGCGTGGCCGCGGTCGCGATCTCGGGCGGACAGAAAAAGGAAATTTTGGTGGAAGTGGACCGCGGACGGCTCGATGCGAGCCACGTATCGCTGCCGATGGTGGTGGATTCGATCAAGAACGCAAATTACGATTATCCGGCCGGTACGACGCAAGGCAAGGTCGTCGAATATTTGGTGCGTACGCACGGACGCTTTACGAAGCTCGACGATATTGGAAAAACGGTGGTGCTCGTCGAAAATCCCGAAGTCGACCCCGTGTACAAATGGAAAAAACGCGAAGACAAAGACCACGGGGCCGCGCCGAACGATCAGCGTTTGATCTCGCTCGACAGCTTGGCCGAGATCAAGGAATCGCTGCAGGACAAAACCAGCTATTCGCGCTACAACGGAAAGGAAAATATTTCGATATCGATTCAGAAGCAGGCCGAAGCGAACACGGTGCACGTGTCCGAAGGTGTGCAAAACGCGTTGAAGGAACTGAAGTCATCATTGCCGGCCGATTTCAACATGGAAGTGATTTACGACGAATCGAACTACATCGTCGACGCGCTCGCGAATATGCGCAATAACATCATCGCCGGCGGCGTGCTCGCGTTTCTCGTGCTGTTCTTCTTTCTCGGCGATTTGCGCGACGCATTGTTCGCGGGCCTCGCGATCCCAATCGCGATTCTCGTGACGGTGATCACAATGTATTGCACCGGTTTCTCGATGAACATGCTCACGCTGGCCGGCCTCGCGTTGTCGGTCGGTAGTATGTCCGACTGTTCGATATGTATGACCGACAACATCACGCGTCATCACAAAGAATTTAAGAAGCCGCTGATCGACGCGGCCGTCGACGGTTCGAACGAAATGATTTCGGCGATGCTGTCTTCGACGCTGACGAACGTGGCCGTGTTCCTGCCGTTGTTGTTCGTGAGCGGCGTCGCGCAGCAATTATTCCAAGGTCTTTTCATGGTCACGATTTTCACGAACTTCGCGTCGTTGTTCGTGTCGATCACGTTTATCCCGCGCATGGCTGCGTATCCGTGGGACATGAGCGCGGTCACGCGAAAGTTTCCATGGATCAACAAATTGGTTCTCACGAACGAGAAACAAGACAAGATCAACAGTTACTATCGCAAACTGCTCGAATACACACTCGATCACCCGCTGACCGTCGCGCAGCTGACGGGGGCGATCCTTGCTCTGTCGATTCTCATGATTATTTGGACGCCGCGCGTGTTTATGCCGAAGATGGACCAAGGTCAATTCATGCTGCAGTTGAATATGCCGATCGGAACGCGGCTCGAGGTGACGAACTCGATCGCGCACAAACTTGAAGGCGTGCTCGGAAATTTCAGAAACATCAACACGTCGGTCACGATTGGCTCGGCCCAAGAAGACGAAGAAATCGAGGCGCTGCAGTCGCATCAGGCGCAATTGGCGGTCACCGTTGATTTGAACAAGGGCCTGACCACGAACGAAGTGATTGAGAAGTTTAAAGCGCTCGTGAAACGCGAGAATCTCGAAGGCGGCCAGCTCGTGTATTTGTTGCAGGACAGCCCGCTGCGCTCGGCGTTGGCCGGCGGCGCGCCGATCGAAGTCGAAGTGAAGGGACAAGATTTGACGCGCATGAAGTATTTCTCGGATGAATTGGTGAAACGTTTCGACGAAGATCCGAACATGTACGGCGTTCAAACCACGTTCGCGCTGCCGTCGCGCGAGACCAAAGTGATCGTGGACAAAGACCGCGCGGCCGGCTACCAATTGTCGGTGGCCGACATCGCGAAGACCGCTCTGATCGCGATCAAAGGAATGGTCTCCACGCAATTCAAACAAGGCGCCGACGACATCGACATTCGCGTACGACTGCGCAAAGTGGACCGCGACAACAACGAAAGCATCCGGCAACTGGCGCTGCGCTCGCCGCAACGCGGGCTCATGGTGCCGTTGAACGACGTTGCGCAAATTCTTTCGGGAACCGGCGCCAGCGAGATCCGTCACCTCGACCAACAGCGCGCGTTCGTTGTGACGGCCGAAGTCTCCGGATTAAGCACCGCGAATGCGATCCAACGCGTGCAGAAGATCCTTCGCGACTACCGCGGTTTCAAGGATTACACGTTCGATCTCGGCGGAGAAAGCCGCCGCGTGGCCGAATCGTTCTCAAGTTTGAAATACACGTTTCTGTTGGCGGTCGTGCTGATCTATATGATCATGGCCGCGCAGTTCGAATCGGTGATGCAGCCGATCATCATCATGTCGACGGTTCCTCTCTCGGTGATCGGCGTGGCGGTCACGTTGTTCGTGAGCAACATGCCCCTGTCGTCGGTGGCCGCGCTCGGAATCGTGATTTTGGCCGGTATCGTCGTGAACAACGGAATCGTGCTGATCGACTACATCAACAGTTTAATCAGCGACGGCATGGAACTGCGGGAAGCCATCCTTACGGGCAGCCTCGGCCGCATCCGCCCGATTCTCATGACAATGTCGACCGCCGTGCTCGGCTCGGCGCCGCTGGCGCTCGGTCTCGGCCAAGGCGACGAACTCGCGCAGCCGTTGGCCGTGGTCACGTTCGGCGGGTTGTTCGTATCGACGATGCTTACGCTGTTCGTGATTCCTCTTCTTTATTACTTGCTGACCAAATGGCAAATGAACCGCGCGCTGCTGGAAAAGGCGGTCGCATGAAGAACTTCTTTGGCCGTCACCCCCGCGGAGGCGAGGGCCCAGACACTTTCGGTGGCTGGATTCCCGCCTTCGCGGGAATGACGGCATTGCTGTTGTTATTCGGATGCGGACCGACGTACAAAAAGGAAACGCTGAAAGAGAGCGTGAAGGAACTTGCGAAGAAAGAGTACAAGCTCGACGTGGAAGTGCAGCAGGCCGGGAAAACGCTCGGCATCCGGTTTAAAGTGAAAAATTTGTTGAGCGAGCTCTATTCGGGCGACGAGTCGATTTACAAAAAGATGAACGGGCTGTTCACGGTGCTCGTGCGCGTGGTGTTGTCGGCCGATGAAGCGCCGGATTTCATCGTGCTCGAAATATTGGACGAGGAAAACCCGAAATTCAAACTGGTGTTCACGCGTTACGTCGAGGATTTGCGCAAGTCGATGGCCGAGGCGCTGTCCTACACGCAGACGCAGGACCGTTTGCTTGAAGAATTCGTGGTCGGCGACCGACACGTGCCGTTCGATCCGCAGGAAATGGATTTGGTGCGGCTCATGATGATGGCGATGGATTCAAGTTCCACGCCTGAGGATTTCACGCCCCCGCCGTTCGAGCTTGAAGAAGTAAGGTTTAAGGATTTTGTGGGGCACGTGGTTGAAAATACGATGCGGCGCATGCTGCGCGAGCGTAAGGACGTGAACAAACAGGCGGTCGTTCGCGAAGTGAATGCGATGTTCGATCAGCCGCGCGACGCGAACGGCCACATGAAGATCATGCTCGATATGGTCTCCAAGCCAAGCGTCTCGCCGCCGCCGCTGTTCCTTGAAAAAACAGTGTTGCCTTTCGTGGCCGAGGAAGTCGCGAAGCTTTTCAAAAGCTACCGGTTCCACGATTTCGCGGGGATTACCGTTATCGAAAAGAACTCGGGGAAAATGCTGACGGTGACTTCCCAATGATCCGTCACCCCGTTGGTGTCGTCACCCCCGCGAAGGCGGGGGCCCAGACACCTTAGGTGTCTAGGTTCCCGCCTTCG
>CAYXDS010000031.1:0-16811 GCA_964463805.1 uncultured Elusimicrobia bacterium
ACGAGAACGACCGTGTCGCCGCAACGAACCAACACGGAACCGCGCGCTTGTTTCGCCACTTCACCTGTTTCGATAATAATTTCTTTACCGTCGAGCGTAATGACGGTTCTTTTCTTTACGTCTTCATTTAACATGACTTTCTCCTTGGATTATGAACAGGAACGCGCCATGTAACATGTAAAGGGATCCATTTGCCCCTCCCCATTGTGGAGAAGCGAATGCATCCCTCGTTTGTGTGACGCGTTCCAAAAACAATTTATTTTCTGAGGTTTAATTCGGAAATGACTTTCTGATACTGCTTGGGGTCGGACTCGTTGAGGAAACTAAGAAGACGGCGGCGTTGGCCAACCATTTTCAAAAGTCCCACACGAGAAATGTGATCTTTTTTGTTCGAAGCGAGATGCTTCGTCAAATCATTGATACGGGCCGTGAGAACGGCGATCTGAACGGCGGAGCCTCCGGTGTCGTTCGCATGCAGCTTGAACGGTGTTGCGGCGGCCAATTTACTTTCTTTTCCAATCATATACTCTCCATGAATAGTGTGGGCGGATTATAAGGTACTTGACCCGGGTCTGTAAAGCACTCAATTCAGGTTGGTTTCTCGACTTAAAAACCGCTTCGCATTGAACACGTCGGCCGTGATCGCCTTCTTTAGCGCGCCGATGCCCGAAAATTTCTTTTCGGGCCGCAGCCAATGCAGCAAATCAAACCGCACTTTTTTGTTGACCATCATTTCGGGCAGATCACCGAACGCATGAACTTCAACGGCCAACTCGGACTTTTTGAGAAACGTGGGCCGCGTTCCGATGTTGCACACGCCTTCGAACAAAATCGGTTTCGGCCGAATCACTTCGCCGCGAACAACGAACACGCCGCGCGGCAACACTTTGCCCGGTGACGTGCGGATATTCAATGTTGGGAACCCGATCTCACGGCCCACTTGGCGGCCGCGAACGACATGTCCCTCAATTAAATAAGGATGACCGAGAAACCCGATCGCTTGTTTGAAATGGTTGGTCTCCATCAATTGCCGAATCAGCGATGACGAAACGATTTTGTGGCTGTGCTTGACCGGGGAAATAATCCAAATCGGAATTTCAAACTCCTCTCCCCACCGAACGAGTTCCACCGCGCCGGCCGCCCGTCCGGCGCCAAAACGGAAATCGGCGCCGACAACGATGCCCTTTGCTTTGAGCCGTTCGAACAGAATCGATCGGAAGAAAGCGAACGGTTTCATCTCGGACGCTTTTTTGTCGAAATTAAAGAACATTACGTCGTCGATGCCGTGGGATTTCAGCAGATATTGTTTTTCAGCCGCGTCGCTTAAGATGCGGTGAGGCGCGTTCGGATCGAGCACCATGCGCGGCGGCGCCGCGAATGTGAGCGCCAATGATTTCAAATGCCGCTTCTTCGCTTCCAGGACCGTTCGCTTGACGAGAGCCTGGTGCCCCAAATGCACGCCGTCGAACGATCCGATCGTGATCAAACGCCCGCGCTTCATGCGACGGCCCGCAGCTTTTCAAAAATTTGTTCCTGTTCCATGGTCTTTAAATCCTCGTCCGGAATCGCGTCAATCAATGAGAATTCACCGATTTTCTCCCGCACAAGGGAAGCCATCGTGGCGATCGTTCCGAGTTTCGATGCGATGTCTTCCACCAACGTCCGCACATAGGTTCCCGAGGAACAATGCACGCGAAATTCGATGTCGTCCCCGTTCATCGATAAAAATTCAAGCGAATGAATCGTGATGGGGCGAGGCTTGCGTTCAACGGTTTGGCCTTTGCGCGCGAGCTTGTACAACGGAGTGCCTTCAACTTTCAAAGCGGAATACATCGGAGGGACTTGCATCTGAGGGCCGATCATCTCGGCACGAACCGCGTCGAGTTGCGCCGCAGTGACGGCCGGCGCAGGCCGCGTTTCAAGAATTTTCCCCGTAATATCCGCGGAGTCGGTGGAAACGCCGAGGCGCAACGAGCACCGATACACCTTGTCCCGCCCCATCCATTGCGACTGAGTCTTCGTGGCTTTGCCGAGTAAGATGATCATCAAACCCGACGCCAACGGGTCGAGTGTGCCGCAATGTCCGATTTTCGGCTGTGGCGTCACGTGTTTGGTTTTTCGTTTTATCCATCGTATGAGATCGTAGGAGGTAGGGCCCGACGATTTATTTACAAGAAGCAGCCCGCCTGTCATGAGATTAGAATACTCGACGCATTTCCTTCAAGACGGCCTCTTCGGCGGCCGCGAGATCGAGTTGAATCGAACAACCGGACGCGTTGCGGTGCCCGCCGCCGCCGAACACGCGCGCGACTTGGTTGATGTCGAATTCGCCTTTGGACCGTAAACTCGCTTTGACGACAGGCGGGTTGGTTTTCTCTTTGAGCAAAACCGACGCGCACACCGATTCGATTTGCAGCCCCGCGTTCACGACTTCCTCGACGTCATCGGCCACGGCGCCCAACTCTTTAAATACGGCCTCAGGCAATTTCAACATCGCGACGCGGTCATCATAATGAAGCGTCATGTGCGACAACACCCACGCGAGCAGCGGCAACGCGGTTTTCGTCTTGCTCAAGTAAATTTTTTCGGAAAGTTCTTCGACTTTGAACCCGGTCGCCAACAATCGGCTCGCGATCGAAAGGCTTTGCGGATTCGTATTTCCATAGCGAAACCAACCGGTATCGGTGACGAGCCCCGTGAACATGCACATCGCTTCTTCAGGCTGAATCGGCAAGCCCGATCGATCGAAAATTTTGAAGATCAACTCGGCCGTCGAGGAAGTGGTCGGTTCGACGAAATTCACGTGGCCGAAATTCGGATTGTGCAAATGGTGATCGATGTTGATCACCTTGCCCACTTGGCTTTCAAAGTCGATGATCTCGCCCATACGGTCGGCTCCCGAGCATTCGAAAACGATTTGAACGTCGTACCGGCCGTCGATACGCGTTAAATTTTTGATTTGGTTCGCACCCGGCAAGAATCCGACCGAGCGAGGCACGGGCCCGTTGTTTTGAATATCGACTTTCTTCTTTGCTCCCATCCGACGGATCAAACTGGCCATTGCCAATTCAGAGCCGATCACGTCACCATCCGGATTTTGATGGCCGGACAAGCTAAAGGATTGCCCTTCCTTAATGAGGGTCAAAATTTGGTCAACGACGGCCAAATCAGTCATGTTTTTCTTCGTCGTGGATGGAATTCAACAGACGGTTCATGCGGTCCGCGCGTTCGACGCTTTCATCAAAAACGAAAATAAGCTGCGGCACGCGCCTTAAATTCTCGAGTTTCCCCACTTCATGGCGAATGTGAGGTTTCGCGCGTTCAAGCGCTTCGGCCGTCGCTTCGCGTTCCGCCGGTGTACCGAGCACCGAATAAAAAATTTTCGCCGTCGATACGTCTTGCGAAATTTCAGCGCCGGTGATTGTAATAAAACCGATGCCCGGATCTTTAAGATTCAGAGCGGACTGAGAAACGGTTTGCTGAATAAGCTCGGTGAGACGGGCCAAACGGCGAGGATGCATAAATCACGCTTACGCGTCGAGACGACGCGCGTGTTTCTCGATGACCACGGCCTCGATCACATCGCCTGGTTCGAACGCCCGAACGCCGTCGATCGAAAGCCCGCATTCGTACCCTTTCTCAACTTCTTTCACGTCGTCCTTAAACCGACGCAAACTGCTGATGGGGCCCGAACCGATCACCTGGCCGCCGCGGATCACGCGAGCTTTCGCGTTACGCGTGATTTTCCCTTCGGTAATCATGCAACCGGCGATCATGCCGTATTTGGCCGATGGGAACATGCCTTTCACTTGAGCGCGGCCTTTCAACACTTCGCGCTCTTCGGGCTTCAGCAATCCTTCCATGGCCGCCTTTACGTCGGCCAGCATTTCATAAATAATTTGATAAGTGCGGATGTCGACGCCCGCGCGTTTCGCTTCGGCCTCCGCGGACGATTCGATGCGCACATGAAAACCGAACACAATCGCGTCCGACGCCTCGGCCAGCAACACGTCCGACTCGTTGATGTTGCCGACCCCTGAGTGCACATAGCGCAACTGAATCGGATAACCGGTGAGTTTGCCGAGCGAATCTTGAATCGCCTGCATGGAACCTTGCACGTCGGTTTTTAGAATAATCGGCAAATCTTGAATTTTCCCCTCGGCGATCTTCGCGTGCAATCCTTCGAGCGAAAGGTGCGTCGATTTCTTATCGGCCGCCTCTTTAAGAAATTGTTTGCGCCGTTCCGCGATGTCACGCGCTTCGCGATCGCTTTCGACAACCGATAATTGATCGCCGACTTGCGGCACTTGGCTCAGGCCCAACAAACGCACGGGCGTCGATGGACCGGCGGACTCAATGGTCTGCCAATTGTCGTCGAGCATCGCGCGAGCGCGACCGTAGGTGAGTCCGCAAACCACCACGTCGCCGAGCTTAAGCGTGCCCGCTTGAACCAGAACGGTAGCGACGATACCGCGACGCTGATCCATGTGAGCTTCAAGCACGACGCCTTTGGCCGCGCGATCCGGATTCGCCTTCAATTCGAGCAGTTCCGCTTCAAGCAAAATCATTTCCAAAAGTTTGTCGATGTTGTGTTTTGTGCGGGCCGACACTTCAACCATCACGGTTTTTCCGCCCCAATCCTCAGCAACCAAATTATGATTGGCCAGCTCTTGCTTAACCTTTTGCACGTTGGCCGTCGGCAAATCGACTTTATTGATCGCGACAACGATCGGCACGTCGGCCGCTTTCGCATGATCGATCGCTTCGATCGTCTGCGGCATCACGCTGTCGTCGGCGGCTACGACGAGAATGACGATATCGGTCGCCATCGCACCGCGCGCCCGCATGGCCGTAAACGCTTCGTGGCCCGGCGTATCGAGGAAAGAAACTGTTCCTTTGTCGGTTTTCACCTGATAGGCGCCGATGTGCTGCGTGATGCCTCCGGCTTCGCCTTTCACGACGGACGTCGAACGGATCGCATCCAACAAAGATGTCTTTCCATGATCGACGTGGCCCATCACCGTAACGACCGGAGGACGCGGTTTCAACGCGGCGGCCAGTTCAGGCAGATCGGCCTTCTCTTCTTCATAAAGAGACTTCACTTCAAATTCGTAACCGAACGCATCGGCAACCAACGCGGCAATATCGGAATTCAAGCGTTGATTGATCGAAGCGGGTGTGCCGAGCGTAAGTAATTTCTTTATAACGTCCGTGACGCTCACATTCATGATGGACGCCAAATCTTTGACGGCCATCATTTCGTTGAATTGGATTTTCTTTTTGACCGGCGCGGTTTCCAGCGCAGCAGACTCAACCGGTGCACGGCGTTCCGGGGCGGGTTTCGGCGGTGCTTTCGCAACCGGCGGAATATGGACGGGTTCTCGACGCGGCGGCAGTGGCGCTTTCATCGGCGGCGGCATTTTTTTCGGTGCGGCCGGTTTTGCAACCTGGGGTTTAGCTACCGTCGGTGGCGGTGGAGGCGGCGTTGCCGGTTTCGCAACAACAGGAGCAACAGGAGCCGGAGCGGAGACCACCGGCGCCGGAGGCGGCGCCACAACGGGTTCCACTTTCTTCGGCGGTGGAGGCACCACGTATGCGGGCGGCGGCGTAATAAACGGTTTTAAACTGATTTCGCGCTCCGGCGGTTCTTCTTTTTTTACCGCTTTCTTCGCGCGTGGTTTCGCAGCCGTTTTTTTCTTAGGCGTTGTTGAGGTTTTCTTCGTTGTCATGAATTAATGGGTGCCTGCATCCTTTGTGTGACCATTTACCGACTCTTCGATGACGATATCGCCTTCTTGCGGCGTATCGTCGCCAGGGCCTGCGGAAGCGACCGCCTCGGAGGCTTTTTCCATTTGCTTCTTAGCGGACTCAATCATCTTCTCGGCCAATTTCTCACCGATACCGGCAAATACGGTCAAATCTTCGACCTTGCTGCGCGCAATTTTCTCAAGTGAATCCATGCCGCCCTTGATCAATACCTCAGCGATACGCGGCCCGACGCCTTCGAGTTCCAAAAACATTTCGCGTGCGGCAGAAGCGTTCGCCTGCGTGGCTTGCTTACGCTGCGATTCGGTTTTGATATCAATCTCCCAACCGGTCAGCTTGCAGGCCAGACGAACGTTCTGTCCGTTTTTGCCTATCGCAAGCGACAACGCATCGTCAGCGACCAACGCTTCGGCTTTTTTCGCATCGGCATCAATGATATGCACAGCGACGGGCTTGGCGGGCGCCAAAGACGATCCGATGAAAGTGGCCGGATCCGTCGAATAAGGAACAAGATCGATACGTTCGCCTTGCAGCTCGTTAATGATCGGCCGCACGCGAGAACCTTTCACGCCAACACACGCGCCGATCGGATCGACTTTCGGATTGTTTGATTTCACGACGACCTTCGAACGCTGCCCGGGTTCACGCACGACCATCACGACTTGAACGGTCTTTTCGTAAATCTCCGGCACTTCTTGTTCGAATAGCCGTTTCACAAAATCTTCATGGGCGCGCGATAAGACAACTTCGGGGCCGCGCGGTCCTTTTTCTACTTTCAATACGAGCACGCGAATGCGCTCGCCGACCACCCAATGTTCACGACGGACTTGCTCACGCACCGGCAGCACCCCTTCGGCGCGCCCCAAATCAACGATCACATTGCGGTTCACAAAACGATGTACGGAACCATTCACAAGCGTTCCCTCTTTCGGTTTGAATTCGTCGTATACGAACTCGCGTTCGGTTTCGCGGATTTTTTGGGTAAGAACTTGTTTCGCGGTTTGCGCGGCAATACGGCCAAACTCTTCGGTATCGATCGGATAGCGGACTTGTCCGCCGACGGCGGCGCTGGAATCTATTTTCTTTGCTTCGGCGATACTGATTTCAATCATCGGATCGGAAACGGTTTCGACGATCATTTTAACAACCACAGCGGAAATTTCTCCGGCGGGATCCACGTGCGCTTCCACATTCACGGCGTCCCCCGCGTGCTTACGGTACGCGGAAACGAGCGCCTGCTCGATCATTTTCAAGATCTCTTCTTTTTTAATGCCCTTCTCGCGTTCGATCTGATCAAGAACATGGGCCAGACCGCTTTTAATATCCACCGCATTCCTCCTATGGCTTCAAAATCTTTAAAAATTAATGACCGGATTCAACCGGCATTTTGCAATCTGCGACCGAGGCAACTCAACACGCCTTTTATCATCCAACTCGAGCTTTATGACGGATTCATCGGCTCCGAGCAACATCCCGTGAAAATTCTTTTGTCCTTCCATCGGCGCAAACAAACGAGCATGCACTTTTTGTCCAGCAAAACGCTCAAAATCCTTCAATTTGCGCAACGGCCGGTCGAGCCCCGGAGACGACACCTCCAACACATACGAACGTTCGATGAGGTTTTCCCCATCAATTAACAGCCCGATTCGGTTGCTCCATTCGGCGCAATCGTCGAGCGTAATCCCGCCAGGTTTATCGAGGAACAACGATAGGGTCCAGCCACCGTGTGACTTTTGATACGTTAAATCAACGAGTTCCACTTGTTCCTGTTCCAAAACCGGCGTCAAAAACTGCTCAATTTTGACCAAAAGATCGCTCATAAATTAAAAAAAGTGGCCTTGCGGGCCACTTAACGACAGCAGTGTATTGATTTAAATTGAGCGCGTCAAGCAAACCGAAAAGCTCTTAAAATCCGTTCCTTTCGGGTGCCAAAAATCATTATTTTCAAACTGGCAAGTGACCCCGCGCGCCCATTAAACTTACCCCATGGCCGTCCAACTGATAAACCTTCAAGATACACCCGAAGAAATCGAGCAGAAAAATCGCCAAGCTCGAGCCCAACGCTTTCGGAAGTTGGCCATCATTCTAGTTATTTGCGTGGGAGCAAGATTCCTTATTAAAAATCCCGAACAACCGAAAACGCCGGAACGCCGTTACGACAAAGTTCGTTATGTTCCCGGCATGCTTGATAACCTTCCCAAATCCGCGATCGATAAAATGGACCCGAAACTTGTGGCACAAATCCGAAAAGCGGAGACGGACGCCCGAATAGAACGGCTCATGGGCCGAGGAGAATTCAAAGGGACGTACAAAGCGCCGGACGCGCCGCTGCCCAACACCACGGGTGAGGAAGAACAAAGACAAATGCAGTTCGCTTTCGCGAAAAGGCGAAATGTTAATGTGCACCTTAAAGAAATGGAAGAACAAGCAGACGTGCGCAAAACAACGCTCGTTCGGTTTAAAAGCGGCGGCATAATCCGAGCGGAAAAAGCGGTCGCACAAACGCCCGGATATGAAATTTCGGTGGACCGGAGTATGGTGGCGCGCTTGCCGCGGCAAATGGTCGCTTCGGTCATGGAGAACGCGCTTGATTGGAAAGAACCGGTGCCGGCCGGCTTCGTTCAATTAAAACCGGTGAAAGGAATCACGATCACGATCTCGAAAGAAACAGCGAAACGAATCACAATTCAAAAATCACTCTACAATGAAATTTAAAATCCGCGACAGCGCTGGTTATACGCTCATCGAATTCATCATCGTCATCGCGATCGTTTCAATTCTCGCATCAATCGTTACACCTCAAATGAACATTTTGGTGCGAAAGGCTGGGCAGGCCACCTCGAAATCAAATTTAGGGATGATGCGTACGGTGATTGGAGTTTATTACGCAGATATGGAAGGTACCTATCCGTTTCAACGTTATCCGGACGGATATTTGCCGTATGCAAATGGAATGTCGTTATCGGAAGTTTTATGCCCAAGGTACCTGAAGGAATTACCGACCCCTCGACTCTACAACCCATTGCTGACGGTGGCCGGGTTCGATTTCGACATATTGGCCGCAAACGCCATGAAATCCAATCCGGTCAAGGACATTTCCATTATTAACGGGACACCGGGAGCGGTGGTCGCGGACACGCCGTTTATTTATGATTCACTGAACGGTCACATGTATATTTGCAACGACAATATCGACACGAACGGGAATAATTTTTTCAATTGGTGACTTACTTCAAATAAATCGTCAGCCTCTCTAACTTCCCTTCTCGCAACGCCAAAGACGCGTCGGCGGTCAAATGACGCCCGCTGTGACGATAGAAGCGCCCATCCAAAATCCATTCGAACTCGACCGGTTTCGCCGCGCCGGGTCCAAAGGTGTTTTTACGGTTCTCATTCAAATATGTCACCGGTACGCCGAAAATTTTAAGCGACAACGAATTCTTCTGAATCAACCCATTATCTTCTTTCGTGAACCATTCTTTCGGCAACCGGGGTTCCGGCGCGAATACGAGAATGCCTTCGACGATCTTGAATATCGATGGACCGAAAACCAAATAATACAGCATGCTTAAAAACTCGGAGGTCGCGCCCGACAACCGCGCGACGAATCCCCGACCGTGGTACGAATCGTCCGGGAACGCCGAACTGGCGATGAAGGATGAATTTTCGTAGATGGATCGACCGTAAACCTCAGGGTCGAGAAACGCGACGAGACCGGTTTCAATCTCTTTAAAAAACGTCTCGGTCATGCCGGCGCGAAGGATTTCGAGCAAGTATTTGTAATGCATGTGCAGGAAAATCGATTCGTTCTCAAGCCATCCGGGTGAAAACACGCAAATGCGTCCCAGCTCGGTCGACTCTTCTTTCAACGAAGCGTTGATCCGATACATGCCGAGTTTTTCATCGTGCAATTCAGATTTGCGGACCGCGTTGTAAAGTTTGCGCGCATCGCCCGGCTTCAATGACTTCATCGCATGCACGGCCGACTCGAGAAACGGCGCCACACGATGCTGCTTCCACGAAAGTTTCCCCAACGCCTGCCGCCAACCGTCGCCGAGATGGCTCGCGTCGACTTCGTAATAAAAATAACTGGTGGGCACGCCGGTCGCCGGATCGAATGATTTTTTCTCAGCGCGCGTCAACACGGCGCCCGCACGCGTGAGGAAATTCTTCAACTCGAGGATGCGGATATTCCGCGTCTTGCCTGACACGCCCATGAACGTCTTCGCTCGAAACTCTTCGCGCGCGGTGGCCATACGGTCCCACACCGGAGTGAAGTCCTTGCCGTTGTCGAGTTCGAACGATTCTTCGATGTCGCGCAAGAACGAATAAAGCTCGGAAGGAATATCGATCGCCTTATTCTCGGAGAGCGGCAACGCCACGTCGTTCAAAAACCGAACGAGGCGGTGCAGTTCGAACATCTCGTTCGAAGACGAGCCGACCAAACCGGGCAACCCGTTCAATGCGTCACACCATCCGGGTTTATCGGCTTCCATTTCGATGCCGACGCCGGCCGGATCAAGCGTGCTGAACTTCACAACGACCAACGACAACAACTTCGTGAGCAAATTGACTTGCAGGATTTCGCCTTGCCCGGCCTCGATACGGACCTTGTTCGGCTGAGACGCGCGCGAGCGGATCAATTCTTCCTTCTGCGGGCTGTGCACGACCGCGTTGTATTGCCGAATCTTTTTATCGGACGTCACTACATATTTTTCGCGGCGCGGCCGCACGTAATGATCCGAATCGTAAAACGTGAAATCGTTCTTGTCATAGAGCAACCATTTCTTCTTATCCGGATAGATTGAAACAAACTGTTCGAGATGGTCAAGGTTGTAAATCCAATGATCGCTCCAGAATCCTTCGCCGTGCTGCACGCCTTGATGCGGCAGAGAAGCGCTCATCACGTCGCGGAACTGATTGTTGATGTTCAGCGGATCCGACGTGTGCCGCCGAATGAATTCGTAAATTTGTCCGACCATAACAGGTTGACGGATCAACGCCACATAGTCGGCGCGCGCCCGATCCGACATATTGAGATCGAGCCGATTCAATATATCCTTCGGAACCGAGAATTTGACCGGGTTGATCACCAGCGGGTTGTATCCGTCCAACTGAAGCAAGTTGAAAAACACGTCAACGTTGGCGTTGGCCACTCTCGGGTTGATCAATAAATCATTGCGCCGGTTTTGATTCACATCACGGAAATTACCGTTGCCTTGCGAATAAGGCGACGCCGAAACTTGGAACGCGTTGTAGTCGCGCTCCATATCGCCGTGTTTTCTCGAAAAAACGTGGGCGATCGGCCCGTTCGCGCCGAACGAGATCGGCAATCCGCCGCGAAGCACGTTGTCCATGAACGTGACCGACGCGTATTGATCGAGCACGTCGTTGCCACTTGAAAAACCAAGATGACCGATTAAATCCGTGTAAATTTGTTTCATTTCACCGCGTTTCGCGTCGAAATAATCCTTTCGGCCGCGCACGTTTTGCGCCAACTGCAACGACTCGTTCGAATTTTCGGCAAAACCGTAATACGACTGGATCGTCTTCGACTGTTTCGGAGGGATCGTAAGCGTGCCCGAGAAAAAGGCGGACGGCATGATGTTCGACGCAAGCTGCTTCGCATTCGGCTTTATGCGATCGATCGCGGACGGCCGTTGGAACGACGTGTCTTGACCGAATACCATGCTCGGGTCGACAATCACCGGCAACGCATCGGCGCCACTGGACGCAAATGCGAAAAATCCACCTTCAAGAAATTTGATTTCAGGACGGTCGTGCGGTTCAATCTTCAATCGGAACAAAGGAACGTTGGCCTTTAGATTGACGACCTCAGCAAACGCCTCGATGGTTCGAGACATGTGCTTGGCGAGAAAATCGTTCATCCCCCACGGCACCACACGCGGCATCCCATCGACAACCGACAATGTCTGAGTTTTGGCGCCGGTATTTTTAATCGTCAACGATCGCGCGAGCATCGGACATACTTCATTCGGCACGCCGAAATACGTGACGACGATTTCGAGGCCGAGCGCCGGGTTCTTCTCGTGAATTTCCATTTCGTATGGACGCACAATCATCGTTTGATGAGCGGTCGATTCGGCGACGGAGAAAGGCTCATACACCTGCGCATTCGCGCCCTGTGGTCGAATAAAAGTACGGAAACCTAATAATGGAGTCGCCTGATACGCTTTGTTCGCGGGCAAAAACTCCAGCATCGCGCCGTCTTTATTATTAATGCCGAAACTTGAAATGCCTTGGCCCCGATTTGTGAAGAACACCCACATCGGCTTGCCCGTTAATCCAGCCAACGCCGGGAAAAAATTCGCGAACGGATCGGCCGCGTTGTAATGATCGACAACGAAACTCTCGCCATGAGCGGTAAACTTCGGTTTCATAACTTTCCTTTGATGATGGATTTCAATTGCGGGTTAATAAGGCAGGTGCGTTAACACTCGAGAAACGGTCACGCGTTCGGTCCGGATGGTGGATATCCCCACCCGCCGGGGAAACGGTCGGCCATTTTCTCCATTTGTTTCAACAAATCGACGGGCCGAACTTGGCTTTCGCCGGAGGCCCAGGACAGGATGTTAAAAAGCATCATTGCGATCGCGCCGAACGCCGGGTGTGGTTTTTCCATGGCCATCGTCTTCAGCGCTTCCATCTCGGCTGAGATCTCCGAGTATTCGCGTGTGGCCTTAAAGATGCGTTCGCCGCATCCTCGGCAATATTTATCGGCGGGACTAAATGTCCACCCGCACGTGTGCGTCGCGTCAGAAGCCATTGGTGCCTCCCAAAAAGTTGAGCGGACACCATGTTACAGCATTGGACTATCAGTAATCAATGCCGGGTTGCGCGACGATCCCCTTTTGGTACGGATGTTTAACTTCGGTCATGACGGTCACAAGGTCCGCTTTCTCAATGAGTTCGGCGGGTGCGTCGCGGCCGGTGAGAATGACATGCGACATCGGCGGCTTTAAGCGCTCCAAGTCGGACAGCACTTGTTCAAGCGACAGGAATTTATATTTGAGCACGTAGATCAGTTCATCAAAAACATAGACGTCGTGCTTGGCCGCCTCCATTAATGAGCGGCACTTTTCCCACCCAGCGCGCGCGCTGGCGATGTCTTTTTGAAGATCTTTGGTGTCCCATGTGAAACCATCGCCGACCGAATGAAACGATACTTGTTCGCCAAATTTTTCGAGCGCTTTGATTTCGCCGGAGATCCAAGGCCCCTTAATGAATTGAACGACCGCCACTTTGAAGCCGCGTCCGAGCGATCGGAACGCGGCTCCAAAAGCGGCCGTGGATTTGCCCTTGCCCTCACCGGTATAAACAATCAGCAGGCCCTTTTTGATGCGCTCATCGGGCGCTTTGAATTCACGCGGGGCAAGGTCTTCCATTGATGATCTCTAGTTTTCCTGAGCCGCGGCGAACCGCACCATAACCCCGGCATAACAATTGCGCACCGGCATGGGACTGAGCGTGGTCGCAAACGTAATCGGATCGAAGTCGAAGGATTCCGCATATCGACGATCGAGGATATTGTTCACGCCCGCGAATATTTCGCCGATTTTGAACTTCATCGCGACCCGCGCATTCCATACCGCGTACGACGGCAACAATGTTCCTTTGCGATCCTCAGAGGAATATTGTTTTCCCACATAGCGAACAAGGTTCGTAAAGGTGATTTGAGCGGGCAATTCAAAATCCAACCCTATGTTGGCCAAATGATGCGGGTTCAAAGGATTATCGACGAAATGACTTTTATTGGTGGCCGGAGACTTCGAACGTTGATACGTGTAATTTCCCCACGGCACGACAAACCCCACGCGCGTGCGCGCTTCGACTTCGGCGCCGGCCAGGACCGAATCGGACACGTTGTCATTTGTTTCTTTGATGCCGTCCCCATCCCGGTCGACACCGGCGATACGATCGGTGATGTTGGTATAGAAACCGACAACCTTCACATTGCTCTGCGGATTAAACTTGAACTCGTTGCCGACATCGTATGTCCACGCTTTTTCTGGTTTCAAGTCTCGATTCGATGCATACGTGGGCGGGCTGTCGAAAAACAAATCAAAGAAAGACGGCGCCCGAAACGAACGCGCCACGTTGGCCGAAAGAATCCATTTCTTCGTCGCTTGAAAAACCGCACTTAAGCGCGGGTTCGTCACACCGCCGAAATTGCTGTTGTGATCGTAACGTACAGCGGGAATCAACGTGAGCTTCTCCCAATCGAAGTTATATTCGGCGTAGCCTGCTTCGTTGGTCACATGCTTCCACTCGGGCAACGCGGTGTTTTTGTTTTCGTCGCGTTCATACGAAACGCCTGCGGTCAAACCGGCCGCGCCGATAAATCGAACATCGCCGCCCAACACGTGCGCCGTTTGATCGTAATCCGGATCAAAGAAACCACCGGCGCTTTTGTTGACGGCATACACGTCACGCGATCCGTAAAGCGTCGATTTGATTTCACCGACGGTTTCCATCGGAACATCGACATGCACACGCCCCTCTTCGCGCTCGCGTTTCGAGCGTTTGGTTGGATTCGCGGCCGCCCGTTCCTTGGTTCCGTCCCAGTCTTCAATCGGAACATTCGTTCCCTGCGGAACGCCCACCTCATGACTAAACCCGCTTCCTTCAAGGCCGAGTCGGATATTTGATCCGACGATCATATTTAAACTGCCGAAACCGCTGGTATTGTTCGCATTGGAGTTTTCTTGGAAACCATTCGTCTCCATATGGCTGACGTTGGCGAAACCGCTCAGCCGGCCAAGATCACCCCCTGCTTCGGCGCGTGAGATTTTCGTTTGGAACGAACGGCCTTCGTAACCGGCGGCCACTTCGGCTTTCCCTTTCGTTTTTTTCTTCGTGAAGATATGAACCACGCCGCCGGTGGTATTCGCGCCGTACAATACAGACGAGCCTCCGCGCACCACCTCGATACGGTCAATGTTCTCTACCGGGATTTGTGAAATATCCACGTTCTGATCGGCCGAGAAACCACCATACGGTTGATCATCGATGATGATGGCCACTTGCGCGGAACTGGGGACACCGCGAATTCTCATCGTGGAGAACGTTCCTTCCGAACCGGATTTTGAAACCTGAACACCGACCACGCGAGTGATGACTTCGTCCAATGATTTCGCATTGGCCGCTTTGATGTCGTCCGCCGTAACGACCGAAATATTGGCCGGCAGCTTGGACATCTTGTCGGAACGGCGGGTTAACGATACGAACGTTTGATCATCGGATTCTTCATCGGCGTGAATGAAAGGCGGATACATCAATGAGACGGCACAGCATAAGGCAAGAATGCGTTTAAGCACAGGGATATCTCCTTCGGATATATTTGATTCCTAGGCAGGTCTCCTGGCTTGCGAGTGCTCTAACCTCGAACCTTCCCGTCCGCCGGGGGCGCACAGTGGCTCATGAGGCTCATCTCGTTTACAGTTGCGGGACAGCTCCCGATTCTCACGGGATTCCCTATTCTCCCAAGCGACGTTGTTCCGCCGCGCAGGCACCGAGGAATTGATGCGTGCGGAGTAAAACATTTTCCCGCTAGGTTGGCAAAAACTAGTTAGGCGGCTTTTTTATCGGTGAGTATTCGGAACGGACGGTCGACACGTGTCCATTTCTTTTGAAGGCGGGCGGCTGATTTATCGATGAGGTTGTTTCTCAAAGAAAACATCAAAGAATCGACCACTTCATCCATGCTTTTACTTCGCCGAGGGACAAAGTCGACATTAATTTTCGGGAACTTTAATTTTTTCATTTTTTTGTATCCAGGGAATGCTCGATGATTTTTCGGTACAAATCTTCATTCCCGTATCTGAAACACAAGTCCCTAAAAGATTTCGACTTGGGATTGAGATTATTCATCTTAACGAGTACAACCACATCCAACAAATCCTTCAATTCGCGAAATTTACTGCCTTTGCTGGAATGCAACTTTAAAGCGATTAAATTTTCCAAAGAGGGCACCAGATAAATTTTGTCCTTAATCTTTATTTCTTGGGCATCTTTTAAAATCTCATTCAACGTTTCCTTATCGACAAACATCAAGTCAATATCCATAAGGCTTGGATGATCGCTTTCGAATTGGGCAAACGCGCCGCGTTGATGAGTCAACCGGTATCCGATTTTCTCTAAACTAATGAATGCCTGTTTCGAATCATCCTTAGAAAGCAAGAAATCAACATCGGTTGTTTGCCGATTGTACTTATAGAAATTGACGGCAATCCCCCCGATCACGAGACAAGGAATTTTTCCTTTACCGAAATCCTCGGCGATAGCATCGAACACATTATCAATCGTCATTCAAAAGATCTTACAAAATGACTTTTAAAGATTAAGCGGCGACCAACGTTTGACGTAAGAACTCACCGAGGTCGGAAAGTTTCACGATATCGAGCGGCGGCACCAGCTGATCCAGCGAAATGACGTCCTCATCATCTTTTGCCAACTTCTGTTTCAGTGCGTTCGGTAACACGAGCTTGGAAGCTTGAGCGAACATGGCCGAGAGCTCCAAAGAATCGGCGTCTTTAATCACCACATCACCGATGACGAACCCAAATTCACGTAGCGCAGCAACCGCTTCATTCACAACACGGGCAGAATCGGGGCTTGCCCAAACCGTACGTTGTCGAGAATTCAATTTGAGAATGCTTCGCATCACCTGAATCCGATTTGCGTAAACCGAATCAGCCGATTGCGAATCAAAGTCGAAATAATACAGCGTTCGATCAATTTCGCGCACGCCGCCAGACGCCTCATTCAATGCAACCGCCAGCAGCACATCGGCTAAGTCTTCGGCGTCCACTCGGCGATTGATCGGCAATGAACGCTTTAACGCCTCGATCAACTGCGGACGGAAACCCTTGTTTCCAATGAATTCATGAACATGGGCAAGCATCGCCGCATCATTTTCGAATGTGGGACGATCGATATGCTCAAGATTCAACGGCGCGACGGGACCCGCCGCTTCTGCCGGACTTCGCGCGGCAATCGCCGTGCCGATGTGTGAGAACCAATCG
>CAYXDS010000032.1:0-16448 GCA_964463805.1 uncultured Elusimicrobia bacterium
TCGAACTGCCGACCTCGTCATTACCAATGACGTGCTCTACCAACTGAGCTACCCCAGCTTCGCTACAAGACAGCTACGCTGGGCGGCGCCCAGCCATCTTGCTTTTAAGTCTACGCTAGCGGGCCTGCCCGCTGTAGCTGCGCGAAGCGCGTCTAGCGTAAGCGGGTGATGGGAATCGAACCCACGTCTCAAGCTTGGAAGGCTCGCGTTCTACCATTGAACCACACCCGCGCTTAGAGAAAACCACCCCGTTTCAAACAGAAAATCCAGCCTGATTTTAACGCCCTTTTTTAATTCTACTACAGAGGGTCCAATGCAGGTTGACGAGGACTAACTGGGGTCGGCGTGGTATATAACAAAAGCCTGTAAATGAGTCAAATAACTTTTTAAAAGTTACGCGTGCGATGAATACAAACGTCGTTTGGACAGCTCGATCTCAAGCTGAACGAACGGCGCCACGCGGCCCAACAACAAAAGATCCACGTATTTCCAATCCTCGCGGGCAATGCTCTCCACCAACGGCGTAATGACTCTTACCTTATAATAGGAGTTCATACCAAGCCCCCTCTCCCGCAGGTAATCCCGTCGAATCTTTTCGATGCGCAACAACCGCTCGTTTTCAACGAGGATAAGGGCTGACCTCGCAGAGGCCCCCGCCAGCGCCTCCAGTCGATGCCGCATTTGCTCGCGTGAGCCGGTTTCCCCATGCATGACGAACACCGGTGGGTTTTGCTTCGAATCGCGCGCGGCCAACATGCGGACCGCGAGATCTTCGGTTTCTTTGCGCTCTTTCTCAAAGTCCGCGGAAGAATCCATCAACAAATCGACATGCAACACGCGCACAACGGATGGATCATTCACTTGCGATTTAATCGCCGCATCGATGGCGGCATCCAGTTGCGGCTCGTTACGCCGCTGATGGAAATTGAACACGTGACCCACCAAATTTTTCCGCACGGGCGCCGAATGAACGACGAACGCCTTGAGGGCCGCGTCTTGCTGAAGATGACCTTGGCCAGGCATCAATCCCAATTCTTCAATGAAAGCATTTCGCTCTCTGGGAACGATCAAGTTGAATTCAGGTTGAGAGATCAGATCTTTCGCCTCGTTCAATCGCTCCGGTGTTCTTCGTGCCGGGTCCAAAAGATCTTTCATTTTCGCCTGCACCGACTCTTGCTTTTTTTCAGCTTCTTTCATTCGCCTGATCAAAGCCGCGCGTGTAAGCGAACCGATTCCCGCACCGGCATCGAAAGCTTCTCTCACTGCATTCAGATCGTCAAACGTCCAATCGTTTTTGAATTCGAGTCTTTTAATGTCGCTCAATGCATTCTTCTTCTTTTGGCGGACATCTTCCAACTCAGCTTGTCGTTGTGGAAAATACTCGCGCATTCGGATGAAGTCTGATGAATCTTTTTCCGACCAAATGTTTTTATCGATCAACACCTGAAGCAACGGAACGACGCTTCGCTGAACTTCATCGGATTCGAGACGCGGCCATATAACGGCGACATGTCCCAACCAAGAGACAAAGAAAACAAATGCAAACAACAATGACATTCGGAATGGATAAATAAAAATTCGCGCCCAAACTTTCGTTAATGGAGTTTCAGACACGTCTTTCGGGTAAGGAAACACTTTGGTTGATTTAGAATTCAACACATGAATAAATCCCTGCGCTTTCCCCATCAATGTCAAGGATCCCTTGTACAAATCATGCAGATGTCCTTCGATGATTTGCTTGGTGGCCGTACTGATCCAAGGCCAGACTTCCCCTAAAAAGACCATCACGTCGTCGACATTGTCGTCTTGAATGCGGTGAGTCAATCGAATCGCCAGTCGATTCAATCGCCGAATGTTTTTGTCGGATGGATCGTCTTTGTACGTTCGCAACGCCGCCATTAATTTCAGCTCGGTCCATCGGGTTGGATAGGCCAGACTCGCCAAAAAGATGCCCATTAAAACCGCAAATGCCACGGCGCCCAAAACAGTAAGGTTTTCCTCCAACGTCAGACTCCAGCCGATCCAAATCGGTCGATAGATGAAATGCGCGACCGCCATTCCTAGCAGAATTGGAGAGACACCAAGAGCAAGCTTAAGCACCCAAGAGGCCAAATTGTTTAAACGACCTCGAACGATAAAAACAGCCGCAATAATCACTGCTAGCGATATGGCAACGCCACCGACAACGATCATTGGCCAATAAGAAATTGCAGCAAAAACGATCGTCGACCCAAAAAGTATTAACGAGACAAGTGCAATGAATGATTCGGTTCCGATCGCCGGCGACAAAATCAACGCGACGATTGGCACGACGATGAAGGCGCCTAGCGCGTTGATGTGGGAAACGGCGGAAGCAGATTCTGATCCGGAGGGAGGAACGTAATGCGAACGATCTTCTACGCTATGCACCAATCCGCCATCTTGATTAAAAGCTATATCTCTATCCTGAAAATAACGTTCCTGCTGGTAATAAATCAATTCAGGATTCAAACCCGGCTGAACGGGTTGGTCGATTTTATATCGATAGACGGTCCGCATACGATTATGATGCGTGATGTAAGTCCAGGCAAGTTGCTTACTATCCGGTGTGAAAGAAAAATTCCAATAGGGGCCAGGTAACCCTGTATTTCCAATCAATATTGGATTGACTCCGGGTTGAATCGCCTCCATTGTTTTCAATAACCAGACAACGCCATTGTCAGTTGCATACGCCAGGTAAGCGCCATTCGGACTAAGTTCCATGTAAGAAAGTCGATGCCTCAACAAGGAAGCAGCAAATGATCGAGGGTTTACGTTCGCTTCAGGCTCGCTATAGAAATCATAAAGGTCCATGGGACGATCGGGAAGCAGCGCGTACTGTCTGATCAAATATCGTCCGGAACCACTAAGAACCGGTAAAATCTCTGCTTTCTCATTCAATATAGGCACGACTGGAGTTTTGATTGGAGACAGAACATCTAATCGATAGACAGCCCCTCGATAGCCCGCAGCCAACAATTGATGATTGTTAAAAAATGCCAGGCTCATTATTTGGGAGAGGGGTGGCAACAAAAAGTACGCTGGGTTACGATTTTTTCTTTGTGTCTTGATTTCCCGCCACAGATCAAGGACCGTAACTCCCCTAAACTGCGCCGCCGCAAGGAAATGCACAATGATGCTCATTCTTTTTTCTGCGCCCACGGATCGATTCCATTCAAAATGAGCGCGCGTGTGCACGAGGCCATACGCGCCGAGAAGGATCTGCATCGCGCGTATCAATGAAATGGGAGTTGCATTGCAGCAATCAACGATTAATATGACAATGAAGCTTAAATAGACGGCGGCCATCGACCATTCGTGCGCGGCCTGCGCGCCCTCTTTAATTTGGCGCCCTTTCTTCAAATGAATGGCCGTGAACCCATCCACGGCCAACCAGAGACTCATCTGACGAACAGACAAAACGAAAGCCGACAAAATAAGAACGTGCGCAAGTAAATCTTGCTGACCACCTCCGATCGTACCGAAGACAAGCATCGGAATAAGACCGACCACAAACGCCAGCAGCGGACTTTCCCAATAGGGTGCTATGTATACCTCGTAGAATTCTGAACCGCGAATGAGCGACATCGGTTCTCTGGGCGGCATCGCAAACAGCGCCGAAATATTCGAGGTATGGAGCGCTTGAAAAACAAATTGTTCCCTTTCGCGCAGAGTGGCGGAATCAAAGTACGTGGCGATCGATACGCCTCGCAACATTCTCATTATTTCGGCTAGATTCAACGGCAACTTTCGGCCCAACGGTTTATTCAACGGGTCAAACATTTTCGCGGCAATCAACGACATCTCAGACCGCAATTCTCTTCCGATCGGAAAAACTCCGAAATAAGTGTCCGCGAATTTATTGTCGATCATCAGCGCATCGGCCAATATTTCGAGGACTTCGACCACCGTTTCGTACCGAATATCTCTTTTCTCGAGCAGCGTCCGCAGATCGGCGTCGCTCATTTCGCCCGGAATCATGAGGATGCCATCGACGCTAATATCCAGCGGATAGGCTCCTTTTTTCTTGTATTTGGATATCGCCGACGACAGATGCTTGATGATGCGGAGATTCAATTGCCAACTGCGGAATGGTGTCCTTCCGAGAGAAACCGCGGGAAGGTCTTTGTCGAATTTGATTGGAGACGCCGGAACGACCGAAGAGAATATTGGTTCGCTCGGAAGAAGCCCCACGCGTGAAGCGAAATCACGCGCGAGCAGCGCGCGTTCGTCCGAATACCGTTCACTGCGCATTTTTTCGCCGACCGCCGTAAGTTCCGTCACTTCCTTGACCGAGATCACTCTTTTCTTATCTTCGAGCGCCAAACGCTTTAAAATCTGTCCAAGCAAATCTTTCGGATCCATCATGCGCATCAACACGTGCACGGAATCGGCTTCGTCGGGCAACCTCGAGGCATAGGCCGACACCAGCAAGGCCGCAAGAACCGGAACGGGCTCTTTGCTCGAGCGAACCGCGTTCAACACGCGCTCGGAAATATAAATCCTCGTCGCATCGGCGGCGACGACCACATCGCGGACCAAGAAACTCGATCGATCGACCGACCGCACGGCGACGACCGGCAAAGCACTTTTGCGTTTCTTCAGATATTCGGTGAGTTGAAGCATCTGCTGTCCCAACGAGCGTTTCCAATGGAAATTCAGCTGTTCCGCTTGGCGAGGGTCCGCCATATGTTCCTGCTTCACCTTGCCGGAGACGATATCCGCCATCTCCGCGACCGCCGCGTTGACCAATTTGTCTTCGTGCCACAAGCCCATCCTCTCCAACGCGTGCCGCGCGGCGAAAGCAAACAATTCGTTTAATTCCGGCGAAAGGGCCGACGACGTCGAATCCAATTCGATCGCGCGCTGCGGCAACTTACCGAAGACCAGCGTACGCGTGCCCGACGCGATCGCCTCTCTTAAAGCTTGAGGAAGCGGCGCGTTTAACGGTGACCGACGCCCGGTCCGACGCTCCCGCGCAAGACGGACCGGATGTCCATCGAGCCAATCGTTGAGCGCCGTGTCGCTCATCTGAACAATCCAATCGACCGCGTTTTGGTTGGTCACGATCAGGCGCCCGCTCTCGCCGCGGTCCCAATACGCCAACAGCGGCGGATGAAGGACCAGATCTTCCACTTCTTCGGCGTGCTCATTGGACGGATCGATCGTTTTCAGAATGATCTTGAAACGCTCGCGCAGCAGCGTCGGATCGGTGAAATACGGGATTTCATAAACACCGATACCAGCCGCTTTTAGCTTTCCCTTTGGATCGATCAGCAGAAGTTTTTCGTCGCTCCAACCTGTGAACCAAAATTGTGAATATTCACTCGCGCGCATTTGCAGATAGCGATTGAAAAGGTCTTTCTGAAACGGCGTCATCGGTTTGCCGTTTGTGCGGACGGTAAGACGATCGGCGTCGCCATTCTTGATCGGCAACACGGACGCTTCTCTCATCCATGAAGGGGTCATCCATGAAGGGGTCAAGTCGCGACTTGCGACATTCGCCGCCCCATGCGCCAAAGCGGCCGCTGCAATCCAAAATTCAATTCCGCCAGTGAAAAGTCCGACCACCGACAAGAAACTGAGTTGAGCTTTTAACGTGGCGATGAACGACAACTTGTGATCGTGGGTGATGGGATCGCCTTCCGCTTGAGCGACACCGAAATAGAAATGAAGAGCGTACAGCGCGGTGAATTCGAAAATAAAAAATCCGAAAGCGAACAACAGAATTCCCCACAGCGGCGGTCCTTGAGGAAGAATTGTGCTGAGCAGTTGGAACAACAGAGCGTTCAATAGCACCGTTTCATAAACGCCGATGCGGAATAGATTTCTCACTTGCAGCAAATTCCACGCGCCGACGGCGCCGGGAGTTAACCCTTGTGGGTTGGGGCGGACGTCGACGTGGATCACGTTCCATTGCGGTGGACCGTTTTCATTGACAATCAGAGTCAAGTAGACGGACGCTTGACGAAGTATTTTTTCAGCGGGCAGGCCTTCGTTGACCGCGCTTAGCGTATCGACCGCCGCTTGGCGCATGGAATCGACATCATTTCCGAGACCTTCATATAGTTTGAACCCGTCCAACATCACTTGCGGCGTCGGAGACCAAAAGAATTGAATGTTCTTCAATACGTCCTCAAAACTCGCTGCCCACTTGTTCGCGACAATATCGATGTTGTCGCCGAGAAACACCGGGCCCAACTCGGTCTTGTACGGAAATCCGAACGTCACGTTTACTCGGAAAACGACCGGGTTCGCCATTTGATTCCCCCATCTCAAGTTACCCATGTCGTTTTGTGAAACGATGGCTGTTTCATGTCCGTTCTCATTCAGTTTTTTAATCGCCGCGATGAAACGGCGTCCGAAATGGACCGAATTTTCCTTCGCATAGCCACCCCCCGCCGGGCGAACGCGAAAAACATTGTCGCTTCCCTGAGCCTGAACGAATGAATCCGCTTGTTGCGCCAATTCACGCTCCAGCGAATTCGTTTTCAATGCAATCCAAGCGGGGACGAGTTTCAGCGGACTCAACTTAACAAACAGGCGTTGTTTATCGGAAGCGATGGCGGCGCCGGAATCTGGAGTCAACGGATTGACCATGGGAATACCACGTTCCGTGAAGAATTTCGTAAGCATCGCGTGCACGTCCGTCGCCATTGAAGACGCGCCGAGGTCCAACACTTGGACGGCATCCGGTCTGATCGGATTCACAAACGAAACAAGTTTCGCTTCAGCGGTTTCGGCGTTAAAGATGAGCCCTCTTTTGAGGGCTCCCCCTTCCGTCAGCCAATCCTCATGAGCCTCCATTCCGATCACGGTTACACCGACGGCACGAGCGGCCATGCCGAGCACCGCTTGCGTTTTTTCGGCCATGCGGTCGAAAATGACCACAAGAACGGGATTCGTTCCCAACTGCGCAAACACTTGCTCTTGCGTGAGCGGTTCCGGAGAAATTTGGACCGCCATACTGGCCAACGATCCGCTGCGGATCCCATCTTCAACGAATTGGCCGATCGTATCGGCGTATCCGCTCAAGACTGCCTGCACTACGGCAGGGTCGACGCCGACGATAGAAGGAAGAACATCGCAAAGTCGCTTTTGGGATCTCGACAAAATTTTCTGGACCAAAAGTGGAATTTCGTACCGCCTTAAGTCGAATTGATCTTCCCTATTTTCTCTGGAAAGTTGGCTCAACGCCGAATTCACCATTGAAAATTCCGCCACGTGGTCGGGTTGCCGCGCGAGCGCCGCGTATCTCAAACCGAGTTCAAGCATCGCATCGTGTCTTTCTTGGACGAGCGGATCATCCAAATTGAACGGAAGAAGCCGCGTTGCCGCTTTCAAGGCAAAAAAACCGACAGCCACGCTTAATTGATCCGGTGAGAGCGCGGCATCCGGTTCGAGGCCGAGCAAACTCTTGGCAGCGAGCACGGCAGCGATGATCTCCCGATTTTCGAATCGGGGATTTTTCTCAAAATTTATTTCCTCAAGGGAACGGATGGCCGGGAAAACCTGCCGTGGACCTTCGGCGGCGGATCCGCCTTCAAGTCGCAGCACGCTGCCCGGCTCTGAACCGAAATCTCCACGGGATCGGAACTTCGCCACTTCATTTTGCGGAAGGCCCACGTTTGCGCAGAAGCGGACAAAACCGTCGAGCGGTGAAGTTAAATCGGCCGATCCATTCTCCATTTGTTCGGCTGACCCCAAGTCATACGATTGTCCCGTCGTTTCAAAGTAAACGCGGATTCCGTCGAGATCTCCGTCGTCGGCTCCCAATGATGAAAACAATTCACGAAGCGAATGCAGGTCCTCATCGGCGGGATCTCCATGTGAGGTGATCCGTCCGGAAAAAAGTCCCATCGTAAAGCCGGGAGGGTCTTTTCGGGGAGGCATATTTATCCCGATCTGAATTCCCGTTTTGCGCAATTCGACAATGCGGGCGAGAGAAAGAAAATCCGTCGGATCAAAGTCGTACCACAGCGCTTTGTACGAATGCTTATTGGAATCGAGTTTGAACGTCTGCTCCAATTTTTCACGCGTCGTTACCAGCGCCCATATTTTCAAATCATCCGACAGGAATCCGACCGTATGATTTCCATAAGCGATGAAATTGTCATTGGATGCAAGCTGAGTAAAACCTAACCGCGGATCCGCGGCGGATTCGATGGGTTCTCCGTTGTTTTTGTAGGTGAAGAAATATTCGCGGCCGTCGAAAATAAACGGAAACACCGTGTATCCGTCGTGATGATCAACCGCATGCAAAAGATAGGGACGGATCTTCAACGTGGATTGCCGGGCTTCGATCCATGCGGTGAGGTTTGGAAAGGTCGGAGAAAGATCGCTCGCTCCGCCATATCTTCGTTTCTCACGCCGATACGCCTCAGCAGAAAGCACCAGATCATTGAAGAAAAACCTCAACTCCCCGATTTGAAACAGTGGATGTTCCTCGTCCGATCGGGAAGCGAATAAAACAAAAAAACCAACCAGAAAAAAAACATACGTGATTGGCGAGCCCCAATTCAATGAGGGCGAGAGAAGCGCGAAGATTGGAACAAAAATCACGGCGAGTAATGTGTTGATTGATGGTACGGCGTAAGAAGACGGGACAACAGCACCGGGAATCGCCAGCGCAGAGCGCAATTGGGATCGCAACGGCTCTTCCTCCATGCGTTGGCGTAAATCGAGAAAATCTGCGAGCGTCATCGGAATCTCGAATGCACGACCCGGTTGCCGTTTCGGCACGAACGGCAACATTGCGGCCGTAAATTCCTGCAGCGAAAGAGTTCCAAGCGGCACGTTTGCTCGGACCACCGCGCGAACGACCGCGCGACCGAAGTCGATGCCGCCGGCGACTTCGGCCCACAAAGTCGGATCCTTTGCGATCGCTTTGGCGGATTTGGAAACCGCTTCCGGCTTCACCGTTTGGGAAGCGGCCCATTCGACGACGCCGCGACCGAACATTCTTTCGATCGGCAATATTGTGAAACCGAAAACTTTCTCGGTTTGCTCGCGCGGGAAACCGAATCGGCCCACCAACATCTCCACCGCCGGCCGCCGTCGGTCCTCTGGGAAGCCCTTCTCTCTCCAGTGTTTTATCTGTTTTTCGGGAACGTCGAATAGCTCATCCAAAAATCCCTTCAAGCCAAGAAATTTTTCGAATAAATAAAAGAATACCTCTCCGACTTCTTTACCTTCGGCGTGGGCGAGTGCCTGCTCGATCGAAAGGACCTGTTCATCGGAATCGGTTTCATTCTCTCTTAAGAAATCCAACGTTTGGCGGATCGGGAATTGGAAATTGTTGATGAAATACTCGGCGACTCTCAATTGTGCCATCGGTGGAAGTCCGTGGGTTTCCCAAAACTCGATCGAATCGGCTTTGATGCCCAAGCTTTTCGCGAGCTGTCCACGTGTGCTTTTCACGGCCTTCAGCAAACCGCGCAACACTTGTTTCGTGTCTTGTCCTTTTAATTCTTCGAACAGCGCGGTCACGTCAAATTCGTCGAGGACAGTTGACGCGCGCGGTGAATCCTGGCTCGCAACCACACTTTCAGCAAATTGACGGAACGCCGGATTTTCCAGGCTCTGTTCGAGCCACGTTTTCGGTTTCGGAAAAAGCGGACGCATCTCTTCCGCCTGATCTTCAATTTGGCGCGCGTTAAATTCCTCTCCGGCTCCGCGCAGCAACCGTGTCAGCAATGAGTACGCTTCCGGATTTCTATCAAGAAACCGCAGAACGACGAAGCGTTGCTGCTTACGACTATAAAACCCAAGAGTGAACACCGCATCCTTAATATTGCCGGCGCGTTCGTACAAAAGCGCGCACGTGATCGCCGCTTCGTTCTTCGCCTGTTTTAATTTCTGCAGCATCTCTCTGTCTGCGGCGAATTTCACTTCTAGTCCATCGATCCAATGCAAAAATACAACCATCAATTTGATACCGAATTCGGTTTGGCCGTGATCGAGATAAAACCGACCCAACTCATTGTAAGCCACAAGCGTTTCCATCGGCTTTCCCGCACGTTCGGCGGCGAAAATCGCACGCTTCAACTCAGTCTCATTTTTCGGCCCGGTTCCGCCGAAGCCAATTAAGGTCATCCGTTCCGCTGAATCTACGGATGAATTCTGATCCCAATGAGCGAATGTATGCGCGAAACCGTAAATGCCCAAAAGAATTTGCATGGCGCTCGACGGAGAAATTAACGTCGGATTGTATATATCGACGATTAAATAAATCAGAAATCCGAAATAAACGGCGAGCATTGAAAGCCAATGCGCGACCAACGCGCCGTCGTTAATGTCTCTTCCGTTCCGAAGATGAATTTCCGTGAACCAATCGACCGCCAGCCAAAGACTCATTCGATGCAGAGAGAAAAGGAAGCCCAACATTAAAATAATATCCGTGGTTAAGCTGCGCGTTCCCAGGTCGATCACGCTAAATATGACGATCGGAATGAACCCAACCATTACCATGAGCAATGGACTTTCCCACAGCGGCGCGATATTTTTCTCGTAGAACTCAGAACCGTAGAAGAGCGACATGGGAGCCGGGCCTTGATATGTTTTATCGGTGGGTTCACGACTCAAATGGGAACCAGAACTGTTCTCGGTGTCATTTTTTTTATGCCAGAACATCACATTGATGATGTCCCCTTCTCTGTCAATCAATTGCATATCTGGGTCGTCGAAATGAATATCGGCGTCGGTTACCACTTGAGAAATAACGAGACCGTTGGGCTTTAAAACATTTTTGATCTGGCGGCCGAATTGTTCCCATTGTTTTTTTGAAAAGTAAGCACTGTCGACCACAGAAATATGGATCACTAAATCAAAACGTCCGGTCAACTCAGCCGGCATCGCAAGCGCATTAACTCGATATCCATAAACCGGGGGATGCGCGCTCTTCAATTTTTTCAAATGAGCATCGATTCCGTTGAAAACTTCGCCATGTGCGCTCACAAGATGAATTGAGTTAATTCCCGGGAACGCTTTTGATAAGGCGTCAATATCGGACCCATCGGAGTTTGGACCGATGACGAGGACATCGGCACCCTCAAGATTTTTTTTAAATCCAAAATCTTGTGCCCATTGTCCTTTACCGTCATTTAGCTTCCACTTGAGCATGCCCAGATACAAATCAAGAAACGGACTGTTCGTAACAGGTGTAACACCAGATGTGCGGCCGTTACTGTATAGCTCGCTAACGCGCTTAATTTGCTCATCCGTTTCGACAAATCTCATTTCAACTTGGTTTTTGGATCGCGCTTGTTTCATATACATCGCATGAACGGCGCCTTTATGCATGATGATCATTTCAGGATCGCCGTCGTTACTGAAATCCTTCGCGACAAATTCCCTCACGGCAGCGATGCCACCGTTTCTAAGCACTCGCTTTACTTCCGAACCGAGCAGCTTCTTATCTTCCGCGGAAAAAAACATGTCATCTACGACCGCTTGATGGCAGACGACATCCATTGTTTCCGATGGAATCGGCATGTGCCGCGCGTTGGCCAAATATCCGAAGAGCGGCGGCAAATTGATTTCCGATTTTTGTTGCTTTAACTGTATGAGCGCGTCATCGATGCCGGCAAAAACGATCGACTGCACGTCGAGCAAATGAATCGATTTTATTTTGGGGAAACGTTCGATGATCTCAATGACACTCGAACCGTCCATCGCCGGGCCAACAATCAAGATGTCTTTGTCATTGAGATCCACATCCTGCGCCATGCGGATTGACTCATGCATACCGACCACCGGAGTCGCGCCTGACTTTCCCTGAGTCGATTCATTTTTTTGTTCCGCTGGTTGGACCGCCAACATTTTTATGTGCACCAAATGATCCAGCCGCGATTCGCCAAAATAATTGCCGGTAAATAAAAAGCGAATCAACGCCCGCGGAAATCTGTCTTCAACTTTCATATTTTTCCGATCAAGCTGCCTGAATTTTTCATACCGGTCGTAGATAGGAATAAGTTGCGGAAGAATTCTTTCGAACGCGGCAAACGCACCGGCGTCATAGACACCTTCATCAACCAACTTACGCAAAGCTTCGACCGCTTCTTTGAGAGTGCGAGCCACCCCCAATCCTTCATTCAGCGTCATGTTTACGAATGCTTTTGCGAGCTTTCGATTTTCGTACTGTGAAAAGAAACCCATGTGATATTGCGGCCAGCCCATCAAGAATGTAATCACGAAAATCGCTTGAATCATGCGCAATGAGTCTTGATCAAGTTTCGGTTCGGTTTTTTCCAAAAGGATCGGTTCGCGGATACCGTTAGGATCGTCCGCATATCCAAGCTTGCGCAACATAAAATCAGAGACTTTTCCAAACGCGTGTTGAAACGGGAAACGATCATCAACCGCTTCAGTTGGTTCAATGCGGATGTGAAATCCTTGATCGGTGGTTCCGCTGAACGTTTGCGGTGATAACGCGAGCGCTTTCTCGGACGGCGGTGCCACAGTTAATGTTGGCTGCCCCGGCTTTTCAACCTTTACCGTATGATCGACGGCTTCGGCTCGAGCCTCTTCAAGCGGTCCGGCCAACGCAACCGCCTTTGCCGCGTCATCGTTGAGACCGAGTGCGATCGGCAGTGTCGGTTGGGTCATCACCAGCGAAATTTTTGGTGCATCGAACAGTTGCGACAATGGCGTTTTTTCGCGCGCGAAGACTTTCAGGTAATCATTATCGCGGATTGGATCGACTTTCGTGAGTTTCGGCGTGACCGTAATGAACGTTGCGTTTCCGTCGGCCAACAAATGAGTCAAACCTTCAGAATGAAAACCTCCGGCGATGATGACCGCTACGTCGGATGGAAACGATGACCATTTTTTGCTGAAGTTCGACGCGAGCGCTGCGTTTCTTGCGTCGGCAACTTCATAAAACGATTCGAACGATTGTAGGGGCCGGCCCCTACGGAGATTCCACTCTTGTGCGGTTAATGTCAGGCGCACCAGCTTCTCATCGAGTGCCGCTTTCACCGATGCGCGATAAAGATTTTTCTGCTCGCGCGTTTTGCACAGATGATCCCAGACGAGGTCTTCATACATCGGGATTTCGGCGAGGAAGGCATCGGTGCGGATCGAATCGGCGAGAAGCACATAGGAAATGTAACGATTAAATTCAGGGACCGTCGAAAGAGACGCACCCGATTTCGCGGCAACGGTTTTCACCAATTGATAATAGGCCGGCACTGTTGTGGCACCGGAGCGCAGCGCCGTTCCCTGGCGGACCAGTTCATCCAACGAAGCTCGATCGATCTTTTGCACGAGACGCGACATGAAATGTGCGCGCTCGCGTTCAGCTCGATCGAAGTCCAAACTTTTTTCGAGTTTCCACACTTTCAAGAACGACGCGACGTTCGGATATTTCTCCGCGGCAACGATTTGAGAAAGACCGAGAAGATAATCACCAACCGCCAATGATCCATCGGTATACGCGCGTTTCTTTTGGTCGACGGCCAGCATCTGCGGTGAATAAATTTTTTGTTTCTCGCGTTCGAGCTTTGCTTTCTCGATGTCGATTGACGCCAGTTCGGCTTGTTGTTTCGCCAACGACGCTTTCACGGCAGCGACGTTCTTCAAATAGAGCTCTTTTTGTTCCAGTCCGAACAGACGCGGAGCCGTCTTCGCACCGAAACCAGCGTATTCGGCACCGGTGATGAGGCCGGTATTCAGGAAGAACGAGCCGACGTCTTTGTTGACTTCGACCGTGGACTTGCGGAATTTTTCAATGGGGATATCGCCGGCCGTGCCTTCGAGACCGATCAATGTGTCCGGCTTCATCGCCAAGAGTTGCAGCAACATTTCGCCGATATTCTTTTGCGCATCGAGGCGGCCGTGGACGTCTTGAATGAATACGATGGTGGACGAACCTTTGCCAGGTTTAATCTCGCGAACAGTTCCGTATGCCGATAGCGTCGATATCAACGAGGACAAATTACCGGCAATTTCTTTTTTTGGCTGGATTTTAGATGCGGATACGCTCGGAAATGCGGATGGCGCGACAACGGACAGAGCTTTGCGTCGTTCTTCCCACATGTTTTTTTCGAGTGTGTTCGCGAATAAAACGTGCGTGCAGAAAACGACGACAGACAGGGAAAGTGCGATCGATCGGCGGATAAATCCGGAGCGCATATCCGCCATAATAATAAGGAGACCTTAAATTTTAGTTAAGGGTTGGTAAACCTTTCGTAACAGTTTTGATTGTTCGTTTAGGCGGCCGGCGGCAGCTTTTCTTGGTGGGTGGAAGGCGTGGATTGGATCGGCGGTTCTTCGGTGGTCCGACGGTCTTGAAACACCACGCTGCCGCCTTTGGTGCGGTCCACCGTGTGTTTCACGTAACCTTTCATTTCGGTGAGAGCTTGAATCAATAATGGGTATTGGTTGGTCTCGATGTTTTTATCAGTGAGAAAAACGATCGATGCAGACACGAAATTGAATTTCTTTACATGGCCTTGCCGGTCTTTCGCGGTGATGCAACCGGCTTTCAAATCGGCGTCCGAATAGTACGCGGTGATGCGGTCGTCGAAACGCTTGGCGATCCAATCGAACACCGCTTGCGCTTTATCGGGCGTGGTCATCGCCACAAAATCGTCGCCGCCGACGTGACCAATGAAATCTTCTTGGTTTCCCCACCGTTTGACCGCTTGCACGAGGAGGTCGGCCAACAATCGAATCACTTTGTCGCCTTGCTTCACGCCGTACACGTCGTTGTACGCTTTGAAATTGTCGAGGTCGATATACGCGAACGCGAGATTGTCTTTACGGACCAAACGGCGGCGAGCTTCTTCTTCGATCGCAAGATTCCCCGGAAGACCCGTCAACGGATTGTGTCCCATGTCGATTTTTTTGCGCTGCAGGATGCGTTTGATGCGCGCGATCATTTCTTGAGAATCGAACGGCTTCGTAAGGAAATCGTCAGCGCCCACTTCAATGGAACGAATTCGGTCTTGTGAATCTTTCCAGCTGCCGCTGACCACGATGATCGGGATCGCGCGCGTCTGCGGCTCAAGACGCAATTGTTCGCAAATGCGAAATCCGTTGATGCCCGGAAGTTTCAAATCGAGGATCAACGCGTCGGGCATCATCTCGCGCACTTTTTGAACCGCTTTGCGGCCGTCTTTAATCCACTCGACTTGATAACCGGCCAACGTGAACGACAAACGCGTGTACGATGCTACTTGTTCGTCGTCGTCAACAATCAGGATCCGCTCTCCGGCCATTGCTCTCTCCTTACTCTTTTATGCTGTCTTCTTCTTTAAAACGACCACTTCAATCCGTCTATTCTCATTTCGATGCTCGGGCGTGTCGTTGTCGACCAACGGCCGATTTTCTCCAAATCCCCAGGCGGCCAAACGTTCCGAAGCCACGCCTTGTTTGCTCAACTCACTGATCACCGAGTACGCGCGCGCTGATGATAACTCCCAATTTGACTTGTATCGGCCGGCGCGGATCGGAACGTTGTCCGTGTGTCCTTCCACAATCACGACGCCTTCAATCAACTTAATGGAATTGGCCAATTCTTCAAGAGTGCCGGAAGCGGAGTCGGACAACGTGGCGCTGCCGCTCGCGAACAAGATCTTCTCTCCGAGTTTAAGCACCACTTTATCGACATCATCTTGGACCTTCACTTGCTCACCGAGCCCTTCCTTAATCTTTTGCATGCGTTGCGCAAACTCAGAGTACGTCAGCTGCTTCTTCTCCGCTTTTAAAAGCGCCGCTTTCGCCAGATACGTGTATCCGTACATCGCCAAAAAGAAAATCATGAGAATCGTCATGAAGTCCGAATAAGAAATCAGCCACAGATGCGAGAGAGCGCGATGCTGGCCCCGATCGTTATTTTCTTCCATAAGGAAATTCCTTAAACAGCGCAATCTCGACGCGCCGGTTGATACCTCGCCCGATCGCGGTCGCGTTTGAAGCGCGCGGCCGATAGGCGCCATAAGCGGCGGCGGCAATCTGCGCGGAAGGAATGCCGTCGCTCGTTAATAGATTGATCACCGACATCGCTCGCGCGAGCGAAAGCTCGTTGTTGTCCCGATAGACGCCGCCCCACTGAACGGGCGTCGAATCCGTGTGCCCTTCGACGACGATTGTATGCGGCATTCCTTTCAATAAATCGGCAACGACTCTGACTGCGGCCAGCGCGTCCGGTTTTAAAACGGCTTTGCCCGAATTGAAAAGAAGATTTTCTCCGAATTCGATGCGGACCGCGCCGATCTCTTCGGTCACGTGAACATCCGCTGCGCCTTTGAACTTATCGCGCAACGTCGGCGCTACGTCCTCGAACTCAAGATCCACGGCTTTTAATTTACGGATTTCGCCGAGCTTCATCGATTGCACCGCGCGCGCAACCGCGTCGTTTCCCATGATCGTCAGTCCGAACAACGCCAGGAAAACGAGCATCAAATTCGTCATCAAGTCCGCGTAAA
>CAYXDS010000033.1:0-15960 GCA_964463805.1 uncultured Elusimicrobia bacterium
TAGCGGTTTAGCAAACCGCCGCACTAGGCCACTATGCGACCCCTCCAAGAGGACCGAAGTATATCAAAGCGCGACGATCACGCCGCTGCTTTACCCTCGGAGGGCGGCTGCCAAACGACGACGCGATTACGGCCCGTGCGTTTGGCCGCATATAACGCCTCATCAACGGCCTTTAACAACGCATGCCGGTAACGCAAACCCGGCGCGGGAACCGAAACCAATCCCACGCTGATCGTCACATGCACGGGGTTACCTTCATAGGAAAATTCTTGTTCCATCACTTCGTTGCGAATACGCTCGGCGACCTTCATCGATCGTTCCTGCGCCGTGTGCGGCAACACCACGATGAATTCCTCTCCGCCGATTCGGCCGACCGCGTCGCTCGGACGAACCACGCGTTTCAAAATCTTTGCCACCTGCGTGAGCACGTCGTCGCCAAACGGATGGCCGTATTTGTCGTTGATGCGTTTGAAATGGTCGATGTCGATGAGCAGACAGGTCAGCGGTGAGCGAAACGCGGTTTCCATTTCAACGTCGAGCCGGTCGTGGATGTAACGCGAATTGAAAAGGCCGGTGAGCCCGTCGGTGTTAGCCAACACATTCAATTGCAGGTTCGTATCTTCAACCGTTCGCGAGACTTCCCGGCGCTCGTCGTTGCGGCGGCCAAACAAATAACCGAGCACGAAAAAAACGGCGACCGAGACCATACCGGTGCAAATGTACACGTCGTAATGATGCTTAAGTTCGGTCTCAAGCCAAACTTGCCACCAAAGCCGACGCGCCGCATAGGCGCGCCAGAGCAGCCAACTGAACGGAACCGTGAGCCCCGTCAACATCCCGACGATGGAAAAAAGAACGCGATCGGCCATGGATGCAAGCATACGGCCGAATCGCGTTTTTTTGTAGAGGGGAACGAAACTTAAGCTTTTTTGCTTTCCGCACGCGCTTTCGCAGCGATCACGCTGGTCGAAAGACCCCGGCGATGACGCTCCTCAAGCGGATAACGGTTTTTGCGGCGACTTTGAAGCTGTTTTTTGCGCCGTTTACGTGTGCTGGCCATAAATTACCTCCAAATAAAGTGGGTGCAACCTAAAACACTTAAGTGACGCTGTCAATCAGCCTTCGATGACCGCGTCGGCCTCAATCTCAATCAACATTTCCGGCGAGATCAAACGTTTGGCTTCGACCATCGTGCTGGCCGGGCGAATCTCGCCGAAAAATTCGCCGTGCGCGCGGCCGGCTTTCTCCCAATCATCGATGTTCGCGAGAAACATACGCGTGCGAACCACATCTTTCATGGTAGCACCGGCGCTTTTCAACGCGGTTTCAATATTTTTAAGAGTTTGTTTGGTTTGCTCATACATATCGCCGGTGACTTTGCCATCGGCGCCGGATCCGGTGGTTCCGGAAACAAAAATTTGGTTTCCCACGCGAACTGCGCGCGAATAGCCGATGATCGGCTCCCATTTGCTGCCCGTGGAAATGTTTTTTCTGAACATGATGCTTTCTCCTTGCTTATTTTGTGGGTGGGGAGTGGAACTTACAAAATATCGCCGTCACAATAATCCGCGCTCGACGAAACTAAAATAACCGCGGCCGCCGACGATCAAATGATCGAGCAGTCGAATATCGAGCATCGCAACCGCATTTCGGATCGTGCGCGTCAACGTTTTATCCTCTTCGGAAGGATCGGTATAACCGCTCGGATGATTGTGCACGATGACGAGAGCTACCGCATGATGACCTAACGCCTTTTCAATGATGCGGCGCGGATAAACAGCGACTTGGTCGATGGTGCCCTCATTAATGATTTCATGCGCGATGAACTCGTTTTGAGCGTTGAGGAAAACGACCATAAACGCCTCGTGCGGCAATCCGGCCAACGTCATTCGGGCGAAATCGACGACGCGCTGCGGCGATGTCACGAGATCCTTATCGGCCAAACGCGCGGACAAATAAAGCGCGCCGATTTCTTTCACGAGTTTAATTAACAACGCTGAAGGCACGCCGACATTTGCAACGGCGGCCAACTCTTGAACCGAAGCGTCGAGTACGCCGTTCAAATTTCGAAACCGCTCGATGAGCGTCTTAGCCACCGGTTTTACGTCGCGACGCGGAATCGCATAGGTGAGCAACAATTCGAGAATTTCATAGGAATGAAATCCGGCCGCATAGGTTTTCGCGAAGCGTTCGCGCAAACGCCGCCGGTGTCCGGCGAAGTGATCGGTGTCGTTCATGGCGTGTTTCCTTTGAGAGGAAAAGAGAAGGGCCGCGCGCGTCCCCTCCGACGCAACGGGCCCTCCTTGCTCGCCTGATTTTCCAGGAAAGCGGCGCTACGTTACGTCAACGCGCCGCGCCCGTTTGTAAAGGGAATGTAAAACGATCGTAAGTTTATGAGGCTTTCGAAGGAGGAGCCGGTTGTGCGGGCGGAGCGGCGGGCGCGCTTTCGACGCCGACCACGGTAACGTCGAAATTCAACGTTTTCCCGGCCAACGGATGATTGAAATCGAGCGTCACATCTTTCTTGCTGATTTTGAGCACGCGCGCTTGCAGGGTTCGGTCGCCGTTGCGCCCCGTGACCATGGACCCTTCTTTTAATTTTTTAGGGTCGCCGCCGAACAATTTAAGCGGAATCACTTGCACAGCTTCTTTTCGAACGGGTCCGTATCCTTTCTCCGGAGCAACGGTTACTTTCTTTTGGTCGCCGACTTTAAGTCCCGCCAATTGTTCTTCAAGTCCCGGGATGATTTGCTTCGCGCCCTGCACGTACGACAACGGACCTTTACCGGTGGACGTGTCCACGACGGCGCCATCGACGGTCAACGTGTAATCGATTTTCACGAGTTTGCCTTGTTCAATCACGCGCGGTTTGCAGGCGAGAGCGAATAAAAAAGCGACGGCGAACAACGAAGCGTAACGGCGGCGGGTCATGTGGATCTCCTTAATTTTTACCGATACTATCAAAGCTGGACTTCGGTCGACCGATTCCCTAAATTATCCGACGATGAACAACGCCTCCAATCCGATACGAGTTCTGTTGATGGAAACCGACAAATCGTTGGTGACACCGATTGTGAATATTTTGCACGCGCGCGCGGCGCTGCGTTTGTTTGATTTGTTCGTGGTATCAACGTTGAACGAAGCGTTCCGTGAAATTGAAAAAGAAACGCCCGATATTGTGTTGATGGACGTCGATCCTTCCGACGATCCGGAAATGATGCCGCTCGCGCGCTTACACAAATCCACTCCACACGTACCGATCGTCGCGATTCTTGCCGACACCCATCACGGATCGGCGCTGACGACGATTCAATTCGGCGCGCAAAGCTACCTGCTGGCCGGACAAATCACCGAAGACACGTTGCCTTCCTATTTATTACGCGCGATCGAACGGCATGCGTCGCAAAAAGCGCTGCGCGAAAGCGAAGAGCGGCTGCGGCTCATGATCGAACATGCATCGGACGTTATTTTCATTCTCGACAAAGCAGGCGTGATTTCGTACGCCGGCCCGTCCACCGAACGCATTTTGAAATATCCGGTGTCGCATCTAACGTCGAACAACGCGCTCGATTTCATGCATCGCGATGATCGCCGCCCGTTCCTCGATTCGTTCGAAAAAGCTTTCGAGACCGGCCATGTGTTGTCGACCGTGCAATTTCGTTTCCGCCGTGCCGACGGCGATTGGATCCACATGGAAGGCCGTGGCCGCATCGCGACCGACCCGGCGGGTCAATCGGTGTGTATTCTGAATTCGCACGACGTATCGCACCGCGTGAAACTCGAAGAAGAACTGCGGTCGATGTCATTGCGCGACGAATTGACCGGACTGCACAACCGGCGCTCGTTCATGATGGTTCTCGATCAACAACTGAAACTTGCGCACCGGTCAAAAGCGGCCGGTATCTATTTGTTGTTCATCGATCTCGACGGATTCAAGGGAATCAACGACACCTACGGACACAAAGAGGGAGATTTTGCGCTGGTCGAGGCGTCGAGAATTTTAAAGCACACGTTCCGTGACGCGGACTTGGTCGCCCGGCTCGGCGGCGATGAGTTCGTGGTGTTTCTTACCGACGACGTCGAAGGCGCTCAGGTCGAAAGTTTGAAACAGCGTTTGCTGGACGGCGTCGAAGAATGGAACCGCAACGCGAACAAACCGTACAGGCTCGCGATGAGCGTGGGCGTGGTGCATCACAATTTGAAATTGCGCCGGTCGACCGAAGACTTGCTGCGCGAAGCCGACGAATTGATGTACGCGCAAAAACGCGAAAAGAAAAAGAGAGCGGCGCTCCAAAACTGACATGAAAGAACCGTTGCGCCAAACCCGTTTTATTCTGGCCGAGACCGATATGGCGCGACTGCCGCCGTCGACGGCCGAGGTTGCGTTCGTGGGCCGTTCGAACGTCGGCAAAAGTTCGACGATCTGCGCGCTTTGCGACAACCGAACGCTCGCGCGCGTTTCGAAAACGCCGGGCCGCACGCGCGGAATCAATGTATTCGAAGCAACGCGCGACCGTTGGCTCGTCGATCTCCCCGGTTACGGTTATGCGAAAGTTTCGCAAAAGCAACGCGACTATTGGCCCCAAATGATCGGCAACTATTTGTTGGGGCGCCCGACACTCGCCTGCGTATACGTATTAATCGACGCCGAAGTCGGCGCCGGCGAAATCGACAAATCGATGCTGAACTGGCTCATCGGAAAAAACATTCCGTTCCGCGTGGTGGGAACCAAAGTGGACCGTCTCGGTAAATCGACTCAACGTGAGCGGCGTATCAAACTCGCGGAAAGCGTCGGCTTAAATTCGACGGAGATCCAATGGTTTAGCGCTAAAAAAGGCTACGGGCTGGACGCATTGAGGCGCGACGTGATTGAGACGCTTGGAATTCCTTAACGCGCGGATCGAACCGCACGTCGGACGCTTTGAGCGGCCGCTTAAACCGAATATTTTCAATCGCGCGACACCGACTTAACGCCACATAAACTTGTCCGTGCGCGAACGCGCCCGAACCCAAATCGATGGTCACGTTGTCGAGCGTTTTTCCCTGGCTTTTATGAACGGTGATCGCCCAGGCGGGAATCAACGGCAATTGGTTGTACGATCCGATCACGTCGGCGCGAATGCGCGCTTCCTTGTCATCGAACGTGTAGCGCACCGAGTCCCACGAAACGCGTTCGACGTCGAAATATTGGTCGCCGTCCGGCGTGGACACGGCCACTTCGATGCGGTCGCCGAGCAATCGGCGCACAACGGCCAGCGTGCCGTTGACCCAACGTTTATCGGGATCGTTGCGCGTGAACATCACTTGCGCGCCGGGTTTCAGCGTCAATTCCGACGGCGCCGGTAAATTTTTCCGCAAATCAAACTCGCCTTCGACGGTCGCCAAATACGTGTGCTCGTCACCTGGCAACGCCGCGAGTTTCATCGCATTCAAACGGTCCGCGATCATATTCGTCGCCGCGAGCGTAACGCCATCGTCGGCGCCGGGCTTCAAGCAAGCGCGGTTTAATTCGTCGATCGCGCGCTCGATATCGACGCCTTCGCGAATACGGTTCAATAAATCGATGAACATCGCCTCGTTCTGCCGGTAAATTTTGCCGAGTTCCACCACGGCCATCGGTTCGCGTCGCAAACAATGCGCGCTGAAAAAATATTCGCTCGCGTACAACTCGCCGAACATGCGCATCTCTTCCGGATCCGAAACGACGGGCGGCAATTGATACAGATCTCCGACTGCGACGATTTGAATGCCGCCGAACGGCAATTCCGGATCGGGCCCGTTCATACGCAAAAATCGTTCGACGCCGTCCATAAGATCCGCGCGCACCATCGAGATCTCGTCGATGATCAGCAATTCAAGCTTCTCGTATAAACGGCGGCTGCGCTGACGAAGGATCGCGTTGAGATCGATCGGGCCGGGACGAAATCGGAAAAAAGAATGAATCGTCTGACCGCCCGCATTCAGAGCGGCGACGCCGGTCGGCGCGACAACCGCGAAACGTTTCTTCGTCATCGTCATTAAACTGCGGATGAACGTTGACTTGCCGGTCCCCGCGCGTCCTGTGACGAATACAAAGGGCTCGCCCGATTCGATCAAATGAAACGCATCGTTGAAATCCTGATTCGCTTCGACGCCGGCCGGCCAAGAAGGGAGAGTCATAGGCGGACGAGTTGCTTCCCGACGTTCGCGCCGTTGAACAATCCAATGAATGCGCGCGGCGCGTTTTCCAATCCATCGATGATTGTTTCGCGATGTTTGATTTTTCCTTGTTTAAGCCACTGTGCCATTTGCGCGAGGCCTTCCGGAAACCGATCCGCATAATCGTGCACAAGAAAACCTTGGAGCCGCGCGCGCTTGACCAGAAAATAAAGCCAGTTGCGCGGTCCAGTCTCGAGTGTTTCCTTATTTGCCAGAGCAATCTGGCCACACACGATCACGCGCGCATTCATATTCATAAGTGTCACCGCCGCGTCGGAGATTTCTCCACCGACATTGTCGAAATAAACGTCGACGCCGTCCGGACACACGTCTTTCAACGCTTTGCGGATATTGCCGGCCGTTTTATAGTTGATGGCCGCATCAAAACCGAATTCATTCTTCAACAGATTGATTTTTTCATCGGAACCGGCCACACCGACCGCACGGCAACCTTTGATCTTCGCGATCTGTCCGGCGATCGAGCCGACGGCGCCCGCGGCACCCGATATCAGAACCGTTTGTCCAGGTGTCGGTTGACCGATGTCGAGCAGCGCGAAATACGCGGTCATTCCGGTCATGCCGAGCACGCCGAGCGCGGCCGACAGCAATGCGGGATCTTTCGGCAGCTTTCGCAAATCCGAAGCGTTCGCCACCGCATAATCCTGCCAACCGAGCCGTGCGTTCACGAAATCGCCGACGGAGAATTCCGGCGAGTTTGATTTGACCACGCGCGCGACCACGCCGCCTTCAATCACTTCTCCGACTTGCAGCGGCGGCACGTACGAGCGCACGTTACGCATGCGTCCGCGCATGTAAGGATCCACCGAAAGAAAAATCGTGCGCACAAGCGCTTGACCAGGCCCCGGCTCCGGAATTGGACCTTCAACAAATTTGAAATTATCGTCGACGGGCATTCCTTGCGGCCGGCTGGCGAGAACCCACTGACGGTTTATTTCTTTAGATGCCATAACGAGATTTGACTACAATACGCGCCTGATGAAAATCGCCACCTTCAATGTGAACTCGATCCGCAAACGAATGCCGGTCGTCATCGACTGGATCAACGCAAATCGGCCTGATGTAATGTGCTTGCAGGAAACGAAAGTCGAAGACGTCCACTTCCCGCTGGCGCCGTTGCAGGAACTTGGTTACCACGTGACGTTCCGGGGCATGAAAGCGTACAACGGCGTGGCCACGCTCTCGCTCGAGAAACCGAGCGAAGTGATTTACGGTCTCGAACCGGGTCCCGACTCTGAAGATTTTCGAATCATTCAAACGGTGATTCGCGGCATTCCGGTCATCAACACCTACATTCCGCAGGGATATTTAATCGACTCTCCGAAATATCAATACAAGCTGAATTGGTACAAACGGCTACGAAAAATGTTTGACGAAAGGCTAAGTCCCTCGAAACCGGCCGTTTGGCTCGGTGATATGAACGTGGCGCCGGGCCCGCTCGACGTGCACGCGCCCGAGAAACACAAAAAACACGTGTGTTACCACGAGTTCGCGCAACAAGCGTACCAAGCGACGGTCGAGTTCGGTTTCGTGGACGTGTTCCGCAAACTATTTCCAGACAAAGTCCAATACACGTTTTGGGATTTTTTCGCGAAATCATTCGAGACCAACAAAGGCTGGCGCATCGATCACATCATGGCCACAGCGCCTCTGGCCGACCGCTGCAAAAAAGTTGAAGTGGATCTGGTTCCGCGCCGCGCCTCGACGCCGTCCGACCACACGGTGTTGTGGGCTGAGTTCGACGCCTAGACGCGACGGTATCGAAAACAGGAAATCGTGTGGTCGTTGACCATGCCGACCGCCTGCATGTGCGCATAGACGACCGTAGGCCCGAGAAATTTGAATCCGCGCGCTTTTAAATCTTTGGCCCACGCCAACGCTTCATCGGAAAACGGCTTAAAATCCTTCATGGTTTTGTTTTTATTGACGATCGTTTTTCCACCGACCCACGACCACATGTATTTTGAAAATGTTCCGAATTCTTTTTGAACGCCGAGAAATCGCTGCGCGTTTGCGATCGACGCCTCGATCTTCGCGCGGTTCCGTACGATTCCGGCGTCTTTCATGAGCCGCTGGACATCACGCGCGCCGAAACGCGCCACTTTGCGCGGATCGAACCCGGCAAAAGCTTTGCGGAAATTCTCGCGCTTATGCAACACGCACTTCCACGACAATCCGGCTTGAAATGCTTCGAGTACGAGAAATTCGAAGATCACGCGATCATCTCGAACGGGCACGCCCCACTCCTCATCGTGATAGGCGATGTAGAGCGGGTCGTTTTCAATCGGCCATGGACAACGTTTCTTTGTTTTCATTTTCGTAAGGACATCACCGGACAATAATCTCCGACGCGGTCGCGCCGCCACCACTGACCGGTCGCGCGCCGGGTTTTTAAATCGGTGAAATGATACTGATAAAAAGAGGCGCGGAGAAAACGAGGCGGATCGTTGGGGAAAGGATTTGTCTTAAAAAGCTTCGTGACGACCGGAGACCCCAACAGCAACTTCGCGCAGAGTTCCATGAACCACGGATTTTGCTGATACGTGCCCAGCGCGGCGAACCACATCTGCCAATCGAGCCGCGGTTGATGTGGCGCGACGAACGCGGGCCGCACCGATGGATCACCGGGTTTATAGTTGAATTCGTATGCGCGCCATTGCACGCCATCGTCCGACCCTTCGATAATAATTTCCATGCGATCGGTCGTCATGACCGCAAAAAGTCCGTAGGGATTGGCCACGCGAAAAGGATCCATGCACGCCGAACATCGAATCAACGCGTTGGGCCACAACAGTCCAAGGCCGAAACGCGAACTCAAAACGAATGATGATTGAAACAACAGGACCAGTGCGAGCGGCGCCACAATCCACCGCGGCCAACGCGCGCCGACGAAATCAGGGCTCCAATCTCGTTTGCGTTGAACCCAGTCACACAAGAACTTCGGGAAAAAACCGTCGTCCATGGCCGCGATGCACAACGCGATGGTCAACAGATTGAAGAAACAATAATTGCCGGTCACAAAAATCAACGTTTGAAAAACGATAAACACGATGCACGAACCATTTCTCGCGCGCCTCGGTAGAAATAAGAAGAAAGGAAAAACCAATTCAATCACGAATACGAGCAGCGTCGAAAAAGTTTGAAACGCGGCCGGCAGTTGATGCGCGTACCATCCGATCCATGTCGGAAGCGGCTGCGTTTCATAATGGAAGCGAAGCGCGGTAAAGTCTCTCCATGTCGGATCGCCACTTAATAATTTCACGGCGCCCGATAAAAACATCAGACGAAAAAGCAGCAAACGGAACAACCACACCACGCCGCGCGATGGGGATCCTTCACGCGCGATCGAGGGCTTGATCTGCAGCGGCGCGAAAAAGATCGCGAGAAAACCAGTTTCGACGAGCAAGGCGTCCCATTGAAACGACAAGAAACTCTGCCCGACGCCGAGATACGACAAATAACAAATCCAAGCAGCGACGGCCGCGACCACCGGACACAGTCCGATCGTCAATAAAACCGAACTGATGGCGCCGGTGATCCAAACCGCGTGCAGAGCCGCGTCGGACGAATTGATCCAAAAAACGGTCGGTAATAGATCGTAGCGGTGTTTTCCAAAGTGCCCGACCACGCTCGTCATAAAATTATGGACCGGAAGGATGCCGCCGGATCCGAACAGCCCGTCGACCTGAAGGCCCAACGAAATGAACGCGATCAAATAAATAAGACCGAGACTTCGAAGAAAAAACCAACGGGTAAGAAAAAATGATTCGGCGACGGGCGTCGGTCCCCAAAAAGTTTTCGTCAACCAAGAAAACAGCGGGCGGTGGCCGGCCACTAACCGATAGAGGGTCTCGCTGGCGAATTTAAATCCGGGCCCATGTCGATACAACCACAAACCGAAGCGATGATCAGCGATCGCCAACGTCTGGAATACCGCTTCAGCCGCTTCGAACACGCGGCCGTCGGGCAATATCAGCTGCACCGAACGCTCGAAATTCTTCAGCGGGATATTTAAAAATCGGACGGCCGCCTGCTGATAGGCTTCGTAATCAACGCGAGAACCGGTGATCGAGCGCCACCGCGAAACCCAATACCGGCAAAACCCGCAATCGCCGTCGAAAACAAGCAGCGGTTTTTTTAACGGTTCGTGATCGACTATTTTGGCTTCCTTATATTTGTAAGCGTCTCGCCGCCCACACCCCAGTTGTCCATCTCCACTTCGTCGATGACCACATAGGTGGACGGTTTCGGTTTTCCGAGCACGTCGAACAACAAATCGGTGATTCCTTTGATGACTTTCGCTTTTTGCTCCGGCGTGGCGCCGGTTTTCGCGATGCGCACGTTCACGTACGGCATATACACCTCTTTTTTAATGTTTATACTGGAACAGCATAAAAAAATCGGGAGGCGTTATGGAATTGAACGGAAAGAAAATCGCCATTTTGGTGGAAAAATTTTACGAGGATCAAGAGCTGTGGTATCCGGCGCTGCGCTTAAAAGAAGCGGGTGCTAAAGTGGATGTGATCGGTCCCAAAAAAGAAACGTACGAATCAAAACATGGTTACCCGGCGATGGCGGACCTCGCGATCGCCGACGCGAAAGCGGCCGACTACGACGCACTGATCATTCCCGGCGGTTACGCGCCGGATCATATGCGACGCTCGCCGGCAATGATCACGCTGACCAAAGAAATTTATAAACGCGGCAAACCGGTGGCGGCGATCTGTCATGGCGGTTGGATGCTCGCGTCGGCCGACATCATCCGCGGCGTTCGCGTGACCGGTTTCCACAGCATCAAAGACGATTTGAAAAACGCGGGCGGCGTTTACGAAGACGCCGAAGTGGTCGTCGATAAAAATGTGATCACGTCGCGCACGCCCGCTGATTTGCCGGCGTTCTGCCGCGCGATCCTTAAAGCGGTCGCTTAAAGCAACTCGCGGACGTTTTCAGCCGGGCGCGCGACGACGGCTCGGTCATCGCGTACGACGATGGGCCGTTGCAACAACACCGGATGGTCGGCGATCGCGCGCAACAATTTGTCACGCGACGTCTCGTTCGCCAGCTTCAACTCATCATAAATCGGTTCCTTGGAACGGATCACTTGATCGGGCGTCATTCGCAATTTTTTCAACAGCGCATCCAACTCTTTCATGGTGGGCGGCGTCTTCAAATATTCGACGATGCGGGGGGAAATCTTCGCCTGCTTAAGAATTTCCAACGTGTTCCGGCACGTGCCGCATTTGGGGTTGTAATAAATTGTCCACTCGCTCATATTTCTTCCTCCGCCGCTTTCGCAATTGTACGATGCGCCGCATGTCCACGCTCGCATTCCCACGTTTTAACTTTTCTGCTGTTCTTCTGACGATCGTCTTACTGACCGGCTGCCGAGTTCCGTTAAAAAGGCCGCCGATTCAACCGGGCGCCGTCGACAAACCGAAAATAGACTTCGCGAATCTCGCCGAATTCGCGCAAGCGGCGGGCCACGCGTACGATTCGGACGCAGAGATCGAATCCTCTTATGGGAAAAAGAACGTGGTGATTCGTTACCTGCCGAAATCGGACGTTCACTATTTTATCGTGCTCGACAACGACCGCCGCACGCAGACGTTGTCGGTGCGCGGCACAGCGAGCAAACAGAACGCATGGGTCGACATCAACTCGATCAAAGTATTCGATCCGCGATTGAAAATTTTCGTGCACGGGGGATTCAAAGCGGCGTCGGACGATCTCTACAACGACGCGCTGAAATTCCTCCAAAAGGACTACAAAACGCGCCTGACGGGCCATTCACTGGGCGGCGCGCTCGCTTGCTTGTTGATGCTGAACCTCGAACACGACAAATTTCCGATCGACCAAGTGCTCACGTTCGGCCAACCGAAAGTGACGAACGAGCAAGGCGGCACGATCGCCGGCGCAACACCGTATTTCCGCATCATTAATGCCACAGATATCGTCGCGCAAGTTCCACCGTCAGACGTCGTTTACGACCTTTCGGGTTCCTATGCACATTTTGGACCTGAAATCACATTGAACGCCGACCATACGTGGACCTATTCTCCAGCTCATATTCCGAAGGAACTAATTTGGGACAATCGGTGGAAAAATATCGACCTCGAAAACGCCGCGGATCATCAGATCAAAAATTACATCGACCAAATAAACGCTTTAAAATAGGCGTTGCAACAACGCGTAACACCCCTACACTTTCCCGTTAAGGGAGAGAAAATGCCATCACCTGAAGTGTTTCGATTGAATTACTACGTGAGCGGTTTGTTGGCCCAAGGCGGCAATGTCTGGCTTGAGGATTCAAAGCTGATCTTTTCGCCGACCAGCGCGCTCGACCGGGCCATGGGCGCCAAAAATGTGGAGATTTTATTTAGCCATGTTCGCGGCATGAATTACGGCGGCGCTCTTACCCGCTCCTTTAGCTTAAGCACCGACGGCAAGGTCCATAAATTCGAAGGAAGCCAAGCCAAACGCGTGTGCGAACTTCTTGAAAAGGTCTTACCGAAAAACGGCGCGGCACCGGTAAAAATTACCGTGATTCCGGCTAGCCCTCCTTCTGCACCATCTCCCGTCAAGCACGCTTCCGGTTTCAGTTGCATGCAATGCCAAACGTCGCTTCAACCTGGTTTCTGCTACTGTCCGCATTGTGGAACCGCAATAAAGTCGATTTGCAAATCCTGCCGTAGAACCATCGACCCGAATTGGTCCGTCTGCGCGTTTTGCGGATGGAAATTTTCGGCCGCCGCCAATCATTAGCCTACACTTGATTTCGATCAGCAAAATCTAGTTTTCTATCCGTTCGTTATGAAATCCGCATGGGCACCATTTCTAAACAAAGTGGTCGAAGGCGACTGCCTCGATGTAATGGCGCGGCTTCCCGAAAACTCAATCGACATGGTGCTGTGCGACTTGCCGTACGGTGTCACGCAAAACCACTGGGACAGCGTTATCCCGTTGGAAAAATTATGGCCGCTGTACGAACGAGTCGTTAAACGCTCGGGCGTGATCGCGTTGACGTCCCAGGGTCTTTTCACGGCGCAACTCATGATGTCGAACCCGCGCATGTTCAAATACAAAATGGTCTGGGTGAAATCGAAACCGACCAATTTCTTGAACGCGAAAAAACAACCGCTGCGGAGACATGAAGACGTCTGCATTTTTTACAAATCTCAACCCGTGTACAATCCTCAAATGACCTTGGGGGAACCGTACAACAAAGGTTTCCGAAAAAAACAATTAACCGGAAGCTACGGCAATTTCAAAACGGTCGAAGTGAAAAGCAGCGGCGAACGTTATCCGACCGACGTGCTTTATTTCAAAACGGCCGAAAGCGAAGGACGGGTGGAACACCCAACGCAAAAGCCTGTCGAACTGGGCCGGTATTTGATCCGAACATTTTCCAGACCGGGCGACATCGTGTTAGACAACGCATGCGGCAGCGGCAGTTTTCTCGTCGCAGCGGCAATGGAAGGTCGAAAATTTGTCGGTATCGAAAAAAACAAACGCGCGTATTTGCGCAGAGAAGTTAAGACCGACTACATAGAAATTTGTCGGCGACGGATTCGCGAATTACGCGCCGACTCCGTTTGAATCGGATCTTTTGTTTCATTTATCCGGTGATTTTATCGACAAAACGCTTTAAGCTAACCGCATGTCTTCACGAGAAAAAGTTGATCTGCCGAAAGAGCGACGATCGTTCCCGCGATTTAAAACGCGCGCGTTCCTCGGTTTTCCGATCAAACTAAAACCGCTTCCGCCGTTCTTCGGCACGCCGCTGATGGGTCAGTTGATCGACCTCTCACCGAATGGAATGGCAATTCTCATCGGAGAGGAAATTCCAGTAGGAACAGACTTGGAACTGCAACTGACATTTCCCGACCGAGCCGTGCTCGACTCAAACGTGCGAATCCGGCACGTGCTGTCGCACAAAGGCCGCTTCTTGATCGGCATTGAATTCATCGATCTTGCCGATTTCCTTCAAGTGAAACTCGAGCGAATCACCAAAGATTTTCTCGAATGCGAAGACAAAATTAAAATTCGCGCGCCCGAGATTTGCCGCCTCGACTGTTCGTTCTTCAACATCTGCGACAAAATGCAGAAGTTACAGGCCACGCACAAGCTCGATGAAGTGTTCCAGCTGAAACTAAAATCCCGGGATTTTTAAGTTCATTCCCTTCATCAGTTCCATCGTTTGTTCGGCGCTTTTTTTAGCGGCCTCGTCAGAAGCGTCGTTCAGCGCTTTTTTCAATTGATCCACCAACGCGCCTTTTTGAGCGGGTGCCAGTAATTTATCAGCGATCGTGATCGACTCGACTTTGAACGCTCCGTTCATGACAACGCTCACATCGCCCGAATGGCCTTCCACTTTCATCGCTTCCACACTCTTTTGCATCTGCTTCGCTTGTTTCTGCATATCGTACAGCTGTTTCATTTTGTCGAACATGACTTTTCCTCTCCTAATTAAATTTCGAGAAGCTGTTGATTCTCTCGGAGCCAGCGGCGCGCGTCTCGGTACGCCGGAAACATTTGCGACACTTGAGCCCAAAACCGTTTCGAGTGATTGTGCTCGACCAAATGCGCGAGCTCATGCGCAACCACGTAATCGAGCGCTTGCATCGGCGCCATCATCAATCGCCAACTGAAATTCAGCGTTCCTTTCGAACTGCAGGAGCCCCAACGGGACACGGCGGCCGAAATCCGCACCGATCGGTAACGAAGTCCAAACCGGGCCGCAAAAGCGCGCACTTTCGCCGGAATAACACTCTCGGCCTGCCGGCGATACCAATCTTGAAAACAGGCACGCGCATCCGCGTAACGCGCATCGCCGAGCGAGAACCCTCCAAAATCGAATTCGAGCGGCTGTTTCGAATCCGGCCGTAACGAAAACGGCCACCTTTCACCGAGATACAAAAATGATTCTCCGTCGACAAACGAATGCGGCCGGTGGCGTTGCCGGATTTCATGCGCAATTCGCTGGCGTTTGCGGATCCATCGCTGCTTATCATTTACGAAATCCTGAATCGCCGTGTACGACACCCATTTTGGCGCGCGCACGATCAATTGCGCATCGGCGGTGACCTGCAGCGATACCGTCCGTCGGCGCGAACGAACGATACGGTCAATTACGGGAACATTCGCGATCGTCATTGCTTTGTAATGACAACGGGCCCGTAATGCACGTTGCCGTTGCGCGAGGAAAGCCACAGAAATCCAATCCATGTGGCGAGCGCGGTAAACGTATTGACCGGGGCGGTCGGGGCCGATTCTTCAAATTTCAATGTGGAACCGCGGCCTTCGACGCCGTTGTCGACAAGATGATACGGGGCGCGTTTGGACTCTTCGCGGACCGTCGGTTTTTTCGCGGCGCACCCGACGAGCAACAGCGCCGACAACACAAGCGAACGAAACATAAAATGACCTTATCAAATTTCTAAAATTGCGCATGAACCGAACGCCCTTCCATCCGATCGTCGATAAATGGTTCTCCGACAAGTTCGGCGAACCGACCGATCCGCAGCGGCTCGGCTGGCCCGAAATCGCGTCCGACCGCGACACGTTGATCGCGGCGCCGACCGGCTCCGGCAAAACGCTGGCCGCGTTTCTCGTATGCATCGACCGACTCGTGCGCCAAGCGGCCGAAGGAACGTTGACGAACGAAATACAAGCGGTGTACGTGTCGCCTCTGAAAGCATTGAGCAACGACATCCGTCGCAACCTCGAGAGCCCGCTCGAAGAAAT
>CAYXDS010000034.1:0-15958 GCA_964463805.1 uncultured Elusimicrobia bacterium
TTATTCCAGCTGCAAAACAAGCCACCGGCGCCTCAGAAGACATGTTATGGGTTCGGGAAACATTGGAGGGAAATACTCGCGCGTTCGGCAACATCGTTCTTAAATATCAAGATCGTTTCCTGGCGATGGGGATGCGGATATTGCACTCCCGTGAGGAGGCGGAGGATGCATTAGAAGAGGCTTTTGTTGATGCGTACCGTCATTTGGCCGATTTTCAAAGCCGATCCCGGTTTTCGACCTGGCTTTATTCAATCGTCATCAATCATATCCGCAACCGGCTGCGACATAACCGCGTTTTACGGTGGGTTCCCTTGGATCGGCCGGCTGCCGAGGAGGAGGGTTACCGGGCCAACGATTATGCGGAGAGTTCCGCACCTATTGAATCCACTTTGCACCATAAGCTTCAATTGGAGGCGGTTGTTGAGGCCGTTAAACAAATCCCATTGAAATATCAATCCATTTTTACGATGCACTACTTCCAAAATATGAGCCTTCAAGCGGTGGCCGAAACGTTAAAATGCCCGCTCGGGACCGTTAAAGCCTATCTCCATCATGCCAGGGTCCAACTGCTAAAAAAGCTCAAAGAAAACCCGTTGGCCGACTAGCCCCGCCGCCAATTTATTTGTTGACGGATGCACGGTAAATTCTGTAAGTTCCGTCGATCATTGCGCACTTCCGAACTCTTTTACCCTACCTAAAAGATATTTGGAAGCTTCTTTCTCCGTCGGGAGCGAGGAACTTCTTGATTCCATACGCACAGAAATTCTGGTGAGGTTTATATAATTTATGATGCATAGATTGATGCGAGAAATTAAGACCCCCTTTTCTTCTCTTCCGAAGCCGCCGCAGTTCACAATCCCCACATTCGACATTCAACTTCCCTGGGCTGTATACAATGCGTTTCTTAAACGATCCTTCGATATCGCCGCAAGCGGCTCGGCGCTTATTGCGGTTTCCCCGTTGCTCGCCATGATTGCAATTCTCGTGAAGCTGGACTCCCATGGCCCGATATTCTATTCGCAAACTCGCGTGGGCAGAAATCGTCGCAAACATTTCTATCGCATTCATGCGAACGGGAATTGGGACCGGCGCCGTCGCAGCAGTTACGGTCAATTTTTTCGAATTTTAAAGTTCCGATCCATGCAAGTGAACGCCGAAGCCGGCAAGAAAGCCGTTTGGTGCGCGATCAATGACCCTCGTGTTACCCGCATCGGTAATATCCTGAGAAAGACGCATCTCGATGAATTGCCTCAATTGATCAATATTTTGCGGGGGGATATGACTTTGGTCGGCCCTCGTCCCGAACGACCGGAAGTCATTGATTATTTGGTGAGCCGTATTCCTGCTTACCCAAAACGGTTGCAAATGCGCCCTGGTTTGACCGGTTTAGCTCAAATCTGCCATCGTTCCGACCTGGAGTTGCGCGATGTGAAGCGTAAATTGCGTTACGACCGGCTTTATTTCAAATCACTTTCTTTATGGACTGATACGAAAATTGTTCTCGGCACCGTGCCTTTCATGCTGGGTTACATTAATAAACGCATCAGAAAGTCAACTGCCTCAGCGAAGAAGACCGGTGAGGCCGCATTCCCGAGTTCCTATACGCCGACGAAGCCCCAGATATGGGAAGTGGTGGGAATTTCTAAAAATTGAGGTTCCCCATTTGATTTGGAAAATGTAACAATGAGCCCTACCCCGCATCGATTCTCGAAGGAGATTTTCTTGCAGTCCCAACGAAGTTTTTTTCTTGTTTTTACTTCAATACTTAGTCTTTTCATCGTCCCTTCGGTCTTCTCGGATGATGTTCCCGCCGCTCAGCCTGATTTTGTTTTTTCGAGGCCCATAAATAAGCCGTTTATTAAAAAGCTCCCGTCCGCGAACGCGATTCGAGTTCGAAATATTAATCGAATCAACAAGTATGATTTCGGCAAGCTTAAATACGTTGAAAATGTGGCGATTGTGTTTAACGGCGCTTCGTTATACGCGCATCCCACCCACGTTAAGCAAAATAGAACGGTCGTTAAGAAAAAATGCGAATATTTACTCCAGATCATCGACGGCAACGATAATGTCTTGCCTGAAAACGTGCCCGAAGAGTGCTATTTCTTCCTTGAAAGCCCTGGTTTGGAGTTCGGAGTAAGATCTCAGGACGGACGTATGGCCGATGGTTCCCCGGTGTCTTTGCACTTGGGGTCGATCCGCCCTGAACAGTTCAGCCCCACCGAATTGAATTTTTTTGCAATCTGGCTTTCCGTGACCAATGGCGAGCCGGGGGTCTATCCCGGGAAAGTTCGCCTTGTGTTTAAGAATGGAATGGAAATGAAGCGGAATTTTATCATCGTCCTCCGATGAACGGTTTCGTGGAAAAAACTGTTCTCCGACGGAAAAATGCACGTTTTCCTGTTGACCGAAGCGACCTTTTTGTGGTATTGATTCCCGCCTTCACGAATAACTTTTTACCCTCGAGTCGGCATTGAACCTTCAGGCGGCTTTTCAGCCGCAACCAATTTCGAAAATTTTAGAGTAAAGAGAGAATTTATCTTGGCTTCTAGAAAGCATTGCTGGTCGTTGCTCATCGCCTGTGTGGCTGTTGTTCAAGCTTCCGCCGGTTTCCGTGAAGAATCGTGGGACCCCCGCTCGCTTGCCCTCGGCAATGCTTCCACGGCGCTTGTCGATTCTACCGGCCTATTCCCTTATTGGAACCCCGCCGCTTTCGGCGCCGTTAAAAACGGGGAATTCGGAGCTTCCTACGGTCAACCTGCCCACAAACGCGGACAACCGGATCGAGCGCTTGGTTCGGTCCTCTTCTCGCCTCTTCAAAAAGACAGCCCCGTAAAATTCGGCGTTTGGGCCACCCGTTCGGATACGTTGGATGTGCTACGCGAAGATACATACGCGTTGACCGTCGCGCGCCAATTGTCGGGCATTAAAGGCTACGGATTGTTCCTCGGCGGTAACCTCAAATACTTGTCCCAGATCGATCGCGTTACGCCGACAAATGACGATTCCGTCGTTTCAGGCGACCTTGGATTGCTGTATGCGTTTCAGAACGGTTTGTCGTTTGGTTTGTCGGTTCGCGACTTGAATGCGCCTTCCATCGGCGACTCGGTCGACAAAAAAGTGCCGGCGAAGGCGAGTCTCGGGTCTTCATGGGCCTTTGCGCACACCCTTTTATCCGTGGACGTCGTGAGCACGTTTGACGACAATGGCGAAGACACTATTCATTCGAGCGCTGGTTTGGAGCAACGTTTACTTAGCGATAAGTTGGCATTCCGCATCGGTGCAAACTCAAAATCCATTAACACCGGCGTCGGCGTCCGTGTCCCTATGGGATCCAATGCCCTTCTCGATCTTGCTTATACATATGTTGACCCTTACGCCGATTCAACCGAGTCTCCGCTCCACATGGGTTCACTGAAATTGCGGTTCGGCCCTGAAGCTTCGACGATGCGCGCGCGACCCGTCGAATCGTCCGAAGAACCGAAAGTCGTCGAAGCTGTTGATACGGATCCGATGAAAAAAGAGTTTACGGCCGAAGCCCGCAACCGCAGCGATTTCGTGCTCGGTCCCGACGATGTGATTCAGATCGAAGTGAAAAACCATCCGGAACTCGACGTTACGACGGTCGTGAATCCGTGGGGCTACATCGAAGTCCCGTTCGTCGGCACGTTGAGCGTGAAAGGTCAGACGGAAAAAGAAATCGAAGAGTCGCTCGGAAAAATTTACACCGACTTTTTCACTCAAGCGCCCGTTGTCGATGTAACCGTCAAAGAATACAACAGCCGCGTGATCTATGTGTTGGGCGCCGTGTTGAACCCCGGCAAATACCATTTGAAAGGCAATCCGCTGACGTTGCGCGATGCGGTCGTGATGGCCGGATTGCCGACCGAGCGCGCATCCACGTGGCGCGTGTTTGTGGTTCGACAGGGCAAGAACGGACCCATTTTCAAGCACATCAATTTGACGAAAGTATTGTATCGCGGCCGGCTCGACAACAACATCGAGATTGAAAGCGGGGACATCATTTATTTGCCGATGACCATTCTCGACACGATCGCCACGTTCATCGGCCGTATCTTAAGCCCGATCTTCGGATTGCCGTCTGTTTTCGCGGTTCACAGCGGAGCGTAATTTCCGATGAAAAACTACACGCCATCAAACGTCAGCGATTTCGTCGAGATTCTGTTTAAGCGCCGTAAGCTGTTCTTTAAGCCGTTCTTCATCGTGTTGGCCATTTCTTTCGCCGTGTTTCCTTTTCTGCCGCGCGTTTACCGTTCATCGGCGATGGTAATGCTCGAAGACGATAAAATCATCAACCCGTTGATCGAAGGTCTCGCCGTTAAGACCAGCACCGAGAAAAAGGTGAAAACATTGACGACGCAGATCATGAGCTGGCCGAATCTTTCGTCGTTGGCGAAGACGACCGGATTGAGCGACCGGTTGAAAGATCCGACGAAGTTCGATGATTTGTTGAAGGATATGAAGGACCGTATCTCGATTACGAGCGTGTCCGAGAAGATCGTAAAGATCACTTACGAAGACCGCGATCCGCAGATGGCATGGAAAATGACCACGGCCATCGCCGAGACCATGGTCAATACAAACAAACAGCAAAAGCAAGATGACGCGAAGAGCGCGATCCAATTCATTGATGATCAGTTGCGCGTTTATAAGGAACGTCTGCAGGGATCGGAAAAAACGTTTTTCATCAATAAAGTGAACACCGAATTGAACGACGCGTTAAAAAAGCGCGCGTTGTTGTCCGATCAAGTTTCGCGCTTGGATAAAGTGGTGGTCACCGAAGTCGTGCGCGCGCAAAACCCTCAAACGCTCGAGTTGCGCAAAGATCTTTTGCAAGCGGAAAGCTTGCTCGCCCAAATGGAATCGCAGGGACAAAGCGAAAACAATCCGTTGGTTCGCGAGTTGCGTGTGAAAGTGAGCGCTTTGCGGAAACGGTTGCGGTTCATGGAAGAAAGCCAATCGGGCAGTGAGACGTCATCGACGAACCCGGTGTATCAAGATATTCTGCATCAGTTGAAGGAATTGGATCTCACCATCAACTCGCTCGAGAAACGTCGCGCCGATTTGGAACAAGGACGTCTCGCGAAAACCAATGTTACCGAGCAGGATTTATTGGCCATGGAACGCGACAAGCGCGTGAACGAAGATATTTACCAAGCGTTGTTGATGAAACTTGAGAACGCGCACATTTCTCAGCAGTTGGATGCGCATGGATTCAATCGCAGTCTCGAAATCATCGATCCGGCCCGCATTCCGTTGAAGCCGGCAAAACCGGATCCTCTTAAAACATTGGCTATTTGTTTTGTGTTGGCGTTGGGAACCGGACTCGGTGCGGTATTCGTGTCCGAGTATTTCGACGGTTCGTTCCGCGGGGTGCAAGATGCGAAAGATTCATTGGCATTCCCGTTGCTGGCCACGTTGCCGAAAATGATTTATGAGTTGAAAGGGGTGCGCGCGCTCATCTACAATCGATTCCGAAAGTTCCTCGAGCGCGAGATTTATGTGATTCGGAAAACGAACAATTCCGATATCTCGCCGCTGGTTGTCGCTTACCACGATTCCGATTCTTTCCCGGTCGAACAGTTTCGCTTGTTGCGCACGCAAATCAGTTCACAGGCGGCCAACCGTCCGATGAAAACGCTGTTGTTGACCAGTTCTCTGCGCGGTGAAGGCACCTCCACTGCGGCTGTTAACCTCGCCATTTTGATGGCGCAGGAAACGAATCAAAAAGTTCTTTTGATGGATTGTGATTTGCGCAATGGATCCGTCGGAAAATTGCTGCCGTTGTCGTCGAAGGACGGCCTCTCTGATTATTTGTCCGGCAGTAAACAAAACTGGGACTCGCTGGTTCAGGAATCCGTTGTGGATCGGTTGTCGGTGTTTCCGTCCGGTACGTTGATTTCGAATCCATCCCGCTTGCTGGCGTCGGATCGTATGGTTCAGCTGATGAACGAATTGAAATCCAAATACGACGTGATCGTCATGGACGCGCCGCCGGTGTTGAATATTTCCGATATTCCGGTTCTTCTTAATTACACGGACGGCGTCGTGTTCGCGGTTCAATCGGGCGTCACCGCGCGTCAATTGGTAAGGGAAGCGTTGGTGGCGATTCAGGGAGCGAATAAATCTCCTGTGCTTGGTTACGTGTTGACCGATGTTGAAACTCATATACCCTCCTATTTCCGAAAAATGTTTTATTTGGGCGATAGTTCAATGGACTCGCTCAAAGGAGTCTATCGTGAAGCGATTTAAGTTGTTTTTCTTGCTCGCGTTGTTTGCGTTTACCGGTGGAATGAACGTTTGGGCGGCTTCCGATTTGTCCGCGCTGAACGTTTTCCCGAATCCGGTTCGCGTTTATAACGGTGACTCCGCTGTTAATTTCGATAACGTCACCGAACAGTTGAAACTGGTCGTATTCGACTTGAACGGCCGTACCGTTCGCGAACTCGAGATCGAGAATTCGGGCGGTCGATACGTTTGGGATTTGTCGAATGATGAAGGTTCGAAAGTCGCCAGCGGCGTTTATTTTTACGTGGTCGCAAATCATTCAGGGGAGAAGCGGCGCGGTAAGCTCGCGATCATACGATGAAAAGATTTTCCAACTTTTTGATATTTGCGGCGGTTTCGGCGGCGTTGCCGTTGGCGGCGTCGGTCGATGGCGTCGGATCGAGTGGCGGTTCGTTACTCACGATTCAAACGGGCGTTCGTCCGGCCGGCATGGGAAATGCATTCGTCGGCGTAGCCAATGATATTAACGCGCTTTACTACAATCCCGCCGGTCTCGGCACTTTGCGTAATGTGGAATTCACCGCCCTTCAACAAAATCTGGCGAGTGATACCACCTATCGGAACGCCGCGCTCGCGATTTCAATGGGGGAAGTGACGTCGTCGAACGTCAGCCAATTCGGTACGGTGGCACTTTCGTTCGGTATCCTGGATTTTGGAAAAATCCAAGGCCGCGACAATCTCGGCAACACAACTCCCGACTTTAAAGCGAACGACACCGTTTGGACACTCGGATATGGGAAGGGATTCTTTGACACCATTTTCGTGGGCGCCGCTTACAAGCGGATGGATCAGCGGATCTCTGATATTCGCGCGTCCAACTCCGCATTCGATCTTGGTTTACTGTACCGTCTTTCTTCCGAGTGGAAGATAGGTTTGTCGGGTCGCAACCTGGGCGGTGATATTAATTTCTCGAGCGCCGAAGAACCGTTGCCCCGAACCACCACTCTTGGATTCGGTTACACGCCGTTTAAGGATGCTCTTACGTTCTCTCTTGATATTGAGAAACCCAGAGAGACCGAGAATTTTGCGAAAGGCGGCGTGGAGTGGTTGATCAATCGGACCATCGCGTTGCGCAGCGGATACAACTCGGGCACCGGTCCCAACGGCGGCTTTTCGTTTGGTGTCGGACTTTGCTTTATGGATTTTGAAACCTTGTGGTTCCCTGTCCAGCGCTTGAGCATCGACTATGCGTTCTTGCCCAGCAGTACCGTTTCCGGCGTTGATGGAGACGCGGTTGGAAGTCGCCAAAATATTTCCCTAACGATGCGTTTTGGGGACCGATAGTTACTCCTTCGGCCTTTCAAAAATCAATTCACCCCTCGTTTAAACCGCCGCGATTTTATGACGGATATCAGCATTAATTTTCTTCCATCGGCGGAAATTTCAACCGTCGAACCTTTGTGGAAACAACTGGAGTCGCGTGCGGGCGGCGGTTGGCTCACGAATTCTTGGACGTGGGTTTCTTCCTGGCTCGAATCTTACGGCGGCGTCATTCCTCATGAATTTGCGATCGGTCAACGCGCGGGACGACCCTGCGCGATTGCGTTACTTACTCGTTCGGTGACGCGTCGCGGTCCGTTCAAAATAAATACGCTGCACCTCGGCACATCCGGCGAATCGGAAGAGGAAAGCGTGTGCGTCGAACACAATCGCGTATTAGCGGATGCCGACCTGGCCCGTCCTTTCGCCACCGCATTGTTGGCGCGGTTGAAAACCGATTCTTGGTGGGACGAACTCGATTTTGACGGTTTTGATGATGGAGAAATTGCCGCTTATCGCGAATCTTTGCCGACCTTGGACATCGAAAAAAGGCTCACGCGCGTATTCGATTTTGCCAAGCATCCGTCCGAGCAGGAAATTCTGCCCACGCTCAGCAAGAAGACGCGACAGAAACTCACGCATAGTTTCAAGGTGATCGGCGATGTTTCCGTGGAATGGATGTCGACGCCGGATCAGGCGGCCGACATCTTCAATGAATTGGTCCAGCTGCATCAGAAACGCTGGCAGTCTCTTGGGAAGCCGGGCGCATTCGCGAGTGAACGATTTCTTTCTTTTCACAAGAAAATAATCGAGCGGTTGCTGCCTTCGGGCGGGGTTTTTTTGTTCCGTGTGAAATCTTCGTTGGGCACGCTCGGTTGTTTGTACGGTTTCATTGAAAATAATCGCGTCCGTTTTTATCAGTCGGGTTTTTCATTTTTCGAAGACAATAAGATCGCCCCGGGGTCGGTTACCGTATATTTGTGTCTCGAGGAATGTCGTAAGCGCGGGCTTGTCGAATTCGACTTTCTCGAAGGCGACAATCTTTATAAGCGCCAGCTGTCGAATGTCGAACGTTATTTGAATTGGGGACGTTTCCGGCGGCCGCGTTTGAAATTTATGGTGATCAACGTATTGAAAAAAGTGCGCAACTTAAAAAAAGTCGCCGTTCCATCGGAGGTGGCGCCATGATGCCGTCTCACGGTCTCGATAAGAACGGCATGCCTGTCGTGCTCGATATCGCGCTCGGTGACGTTCGCGCGCAACGCGTGCGTCCGAATTTTTGGGTCTTTCCTCCGAAGGCCGCGGTTCATAAGCCGTTCGTTCATGCGAACATTGATCAACTTCGCAAACAAATGGACGGCTTTTCGCCGGAATCGATGGCTGCTTTTTTCGGCGGTATTTCGGTCCAAGCCGTGTATGACAATTTTTATCGGACGTCGCCGTTTCATAACGGCGGGTGGGAATTGTTTTCGGATTTACCGGCTGGCGCGTCAATCCTCGTGATTGAAGCGGGGCTGGGCTCCGCATCGCTGGCGATTTCGAGACTCGCCTCGGAAGTGTGGACTGTATTTGAAGATGCGGATTTGGCCAAAAGCGCTTGTTCGCGCGCCGAACATGAGCGTATTTCGAACTTGACCGTCGTTTGTACGAGCTTGTCCAAACGGTTGCCGTTTCACGATGCGAGTTTCGATGCGGTCGCGGTGCGCGGCTGGGGCGACGAATTGCGTCCGCAGGCTTCTTTCGCGGCGTTGCTCTCCGAATTGCGTCGCGTGTTGAAATCCACCGGGTCTTTGTATGTCGATGGACGAGGATTTTTTCCGTTGTTTCTCGGATTGCGCATGCGCTTGGCCGGTTTTACATTTCCGAATATCCTCATTCATTTGGTCGACAAAGAAAAACTACCTTACGAGATCCGCTGTGGTTTAAAGCACTCGCGTTTGCGATCGATGATTAAAAACTTTTTGTATCTGCTGCAGCCGTCCCGTTTGTGCGGTTTGTTGTCGAAGCGATCGAGCGCAACCCATCAGACGACGATGCTCGACCATATCCTGTCGGAGATACCGAACGAGACGACCGTGGTCAAACGCGATGCGCTGCCGCTTCATTTCGGAAGTTTCGACATTTACGGTTTGCGAACCGATCGTCATGTGATTCGAATGCCGACGACCAACGTAGGCGAGCGGCGTTGCGAGACCAGTATGCAGGCGATGAGGGCGCTCGAGAAGCATTCGTTTTCATTTGAAATGCCGAAATTTACGAAGTTCGGCAAGTTTCGCGGCCAATCGTTTTATGCGGAATCCCGCATCCCAGGGCGTCCCGCTCCCTACTTGAGTTTTTCGAAGTCGGAAATGCAGCGCCTCCGCAAGGGCGCGCAGACGCATCTGGCTGAGCTCTATCAGCACACGCGCCATTCGATTGTGATGGGAACCGATGAGTTAAACCGTTTTTTCTTTGATCCGTTGTCGGCCATGTCGGTACAAGTCTTTCCGTCGGCCCGGCAACCGTTGACCGATGTGAAAAAACTTATCGAAGCGCGTTTGAAAGGAAAGACCGTCGATCTCGTACATACGCACGGCGATTTTAAGGCGTCGAACTTCCTACTTGATGATGATGGCAATATATCGGGGCTTATCGATTGGGACATGGCCAAACCGGACGGATTGCCATTGACCGACGTCATCGCTTGCGAGGGATTTCATTTGTCCGTTTCCGAAAAAATGGTTTTGCCGCTCGCGCTGTTCGAAGCGGCATTTCGTCGCCGCGATGAGATTATTCGCAGTTTGCATGCGGACCTTGCGGTCTATGCGAATTCCGGTGTCGGATATGATTTGGCCGCATTGATGATGCTCGTTGATTATTACTTGAAGCACCCGGCTCCCGAGCTGCGCATCAATAAAATTTGGAACGGCTGGGCGTCGGACTCGCTCTCGCAAGCGTGCCAAATGATTCTTTCGGACACTCAAAGGATTCCTGCATGAGCGAAAAAGAAAGTTCATTGGATTTGTCGGGATTCTTTAAGCATTCCTCTATTTACGCGCTCGGCAACATCGCTACGCGTGTCGGCTCCTTTTTGCTGTTGCCTCTTTACACACATTACATGACCGTCAGCGATTACGGCGCTCTTGAGCTTTTTTACGTGACATCCAGCGTCATTTCGTCGTTGTTGTCGGCGGGCCTTGCGCATGCCACGCTGCGGTTCTATTACGAGTACAAAGAGAAGCGCGACCGGAACCAAGTGGTGACCTCTTGCATCATCTCCACGTTGCTTTATTCGGTTCCGTTCGTCGCCGCGTTGTCATTTTGGAAAGTCCCGCTCGCGCGGGTCGTCTTCGGCGATGCTTCGCTTTCGCGCGGCTTCAATTGGGTGTTTATGATTCTCGTTCTCGAGTTGCTGCGCCAAATCGGCCTCGCTTATTTCCGCGCGCGCGAATATTCGACGATGTACGTGGTCGTATGCCTGCTGCAGCTCGTGGTGCAGGTTTGCTGCAATGTTTATACGGTCGGCGTGCAGAAGTCGGGCGTGATCGGCGTGTTGATGGGGAATTTCTTGAGCGTGTTGGTCGGCTGCTCGTTCATTATGTTCGTGGTCATCAGAGAATGCGGCATCAGTTACGACTGGACCAAGATGAAAGTCATCTTTAAATACAGCTATCCGTTTTTATTGACCGCGATGTTCGGCATGGTGTTGTCGAATTTGGACCGTATTATTCTGCGCGCGTTTTTCTCGCTGACCGAAGTCGGCCTGTACGCGCTCGCCTATAAATTCGGAACGTTGATTCAGGAATTGATCATCGAGCCGTACACGCGCAACTTCGGCGCTTATCGATTTAAGATCATGAAAGACGCGAACGTGAAGGAGCATTTGTTGAAGCTCTACAACCAAGTGTTGCTGATTCTCGTGATCGCCGGTCTCGGCGTTTCATTGTTCTCGCGCGACGTCATGCGCATCATGACCGCGCCGGGTTTTTGGGACGCCTACCGCACCGTGCCCTGGATCGTTTTGTCGTTTATCGTTCAGGGCATCGGATATTCGTTCCAAACCGGCATCTTGTATGAGAAGAAAACCAAATGGCTGATTCACATCAACCTATTTTCCTCGTCCATTAATGTTTTCCTATATTTGATTTTGATCCCGAAGTTCGGACCCGTCGGCGCCGGCCTATCGGTGTTGTGTAAATCCATCCTCGAAGCGGCAATGACGTACATCGCTTCGCACCGTTGTTATCCGCTCGACTACGATTTTATCCGTACCTATAAAACCATCGGTATTGCGGTCATTTTCGTGGTGGCGTTGCGTTTGTTCAATTCGACGTCGGTTTGGATCGGGCTCGCGATCAGCGCCGCACTCATGATCTTTTTTCCATTCGCGCTTTATCAGACGGGGGCCGTGGAGCGGGCCGAGGTACTCGAATATAAGTCAATGGCCGTCAAAGGTCTGAATGCGGTCAAAAGATTGAGGTCTCGCGGCTAACATGCCCTTTTTCGGGTTGCTCGTTTATTTCTTTTGTCTTTACATTCGCCCGCAGGACTGGATTCCCGGTTTTCTCGAGCAGCCGGTCGACTACATCGTTTTTTCCTTCATTCTCATCACCGGTGTTTTTAAAACGTCGATCGCGGAGTTTAAGGAAGTGCTTGCGATGTGGCCGACGAAGATTATGATCCTATGGACGTTCATCGTTTTTTGCTCGAATTTTTTTCACGGGGATTTCGAACAGTCGTTCGAGTTTTTATTTAAGTACCTGCGGTTTCTCTTCATCTTTATCACGTTTGCACTGCATATCACGTCGTTTCGCCGCATGAAATGGCTGTTTCTGTTCATGATTTTGCTGACCGCTACGCTCGCGATCCAAGGTATTTATCAGAAACAGAACGGCATCGGGTGGGCCGGTCAGCCTCTCGGATGGCTCGACCGCATCGTTTGGATCGGATTGTGGGACGGCATGAACGTGTTGTGCCTGTTGTTCGTGGTATCGTTTCCTTTTTTGCTGCAATTTCTCTCGAACGTTTGGCCGTTTCGTTACCGGTTGTATGCGTTCATCGCGATTCCGATCATCATGTGGGGAATTTATTTGACCGAGTCGCGCGGCGGTTTCATGGCGTTGTTGATCGTATTCTTTTTGCATTTTCGCGCGCGTTTCCGGAGTTTTCTCGGTATGACGTTCGGCATCGGCGTGATCCTCGGAATGATCGCGTTTGCTCCGTCGCGTTTCGGCGATTTCCACGACGAAGACGATTCGGCCAGTTATCGCGTGGATATGTGGGCCGAAGCATTCGAAATGGTCACGTACAATCCGATTCTCGGGATCGGCAAGGGAAATTTCATGGCGTACACAAATAAGCTGATCGCGCACAACTCTTTCCTCGAAGTGATGGGGGAAACCGGATGCGCCGGTTTATTCTCATGGCTTGCGCTGCTGTACGTATCGTTGCAAGGTCTCATCGGCGCCCGCGCCCGCGCGGAAAACGCACAGGAGCGGTCGATTATGGAGGGGTTGTTGATCTGCATCATCAGTTATTTATGCACGTCTTGTTTCGTTACGGCCGAGTTTGAATTGCTGTACGTATTTCTCGCGCTTGCGTTGGTTGCGACACGACTGAAAAACGTCGAGGTCCATTTCAAAGTGAACGACTTCCGAAACGTGGCCCTGATTCAAGCGTTCGGCATGACCGCGTTTTTCATCGTTACACGCGTTTACTTTAAAATTTACGGATAACCGCTATGAACATTCTTTATCATCATCGGACACAAGGGCACGGCGCCGAAGGCGTGCACATCAACGGCATCGTTCAAGGATTTGAGCGGCGCGGTCACTCGGTGGAACTGATGGCGGCACCCGGCGTCGATGCGCGCAAAACCGCGGGCAGCTATTTATATGCGGCGACACCGTCGTTGCTCTCGCGTTTTTGGAAGACGATCAGCCGCCGTTGCCCGCAGATCGTGTTCGAACTGATCGAACTGTCGTATAACTTCTTTCATTTAAAGCGCGTGTGGAACGTGATTCGGCCCGAAAAAGTCGCGTTCGTTTATGAACGCTACGCATTCTTTTTGTGGGCCACGAGCGTGTTATGCCGCCGGCGCGGCGTTCCTCTGATTGTTGAAGTGAATGAGATCGCCGGAATTCCTCGCGCGCGGCCGTTGATTTTGCGCGCGCTCGCGCAATCGATCGAGAAAAGCGTTTATGACCGAGCCTCGTGCGTGGTCACTGTTTCCAGTTATCTGAAGAAAAAGATCGTCGAAACCGGAGTCGACGCGGACAAGGTAGTCGTGATGCCGAACGGCGTCGATCCGGAAATGTTCAACCCGCGCATCGGCGGCGACACGATCCGAAAAAAGTACGGCGTGGAATCGATGGTCGTGATCGGTTTTGTCGGTTGGATCGATCCATGGGACAACTTGCCCGGCTTGCTGAAGACGTTTAAGGAGTTGTCGTCGCAGCGTAAGGATTTGCGTTTGATGCTGATCGGCGACGTGGCCGGTAAAGGCGTCGATAAGAATTTGATCGCAAATATGGTCGGCGAACTTGGGCTGACCGGGTTGGTCGTGCATGTGCGCGGTGTGCCGCGCACGGAGATGCCGCAGCACATCGCCGCGATGGATATTTGCGTGATTCCCGATTCGAATGTGTTCGGTTCGCCGGTCGTGTTGTTCGAATTCATGGGAATGAAAAAAGCGGTGGTGGCGCCATCGGTGCCGCCGGTGCTCGACGTGTTGACCGATCGCGAGAACGGTCTCGTTTTTGAGGCGCATAATCAAACGGCGATGAAGAATGCGCTCGCGCTTGCCGTGGGCGACTCGAGTTTGCGCGAAAATCTTTCTAAGAAGGCCCGCTGGGCGATCGATGAAAAATACACGTGGGCGAATAACGCGGACGCCGTGCTCGCGATCTATTAAAAAACGAAAAATGTCGTTGGGAGGAAGTAATGTTTTTTGATGTGTTGTTTTGGATATGTTTCGCCGTCATTGTGTACTCGTACTTCGGGTTGTTCGCGCTCGTGTACGTGAAAAGTTTATTGTCGCCCCAGAAAGTCGCGAAAGCCGATGTTGAGCCGTCCGTGGCATTCATCGTAGCCGCCTATAAGGAGACGACCGTGATTCGTGAGAAAATTAAAAATACGCTCGAGCTCGATTATCCGCGCGAGAAACTCGATATTGTGATCGTGACCGACGGCTCGTCTGACAATACGCCGGACGTCGTGCGCGAGTATGAGGCGCAAGGTGTGAGGTTGTTGCACAGCCCCGAGCGCCGCGGGAAAACGAACGCGTTGAATCGCGCGACACCGCTCACAAAAGGGGATATTTTGTTTTTCTCGGATGCGAACACGCATTACACGCCTTCCACGTTGCGCATGATGATGCGGAACTTCAACGATCCGACCGTCGGCGGCGTGTCCGGCAAAAAAATCATCCGCAAAGAGGAACATCGCGAGGCGACCAAAGGGGAAGAGGGTTTTTGGAGTTACGAAGCGTTTTTGAAAACGCTTGAGACGAACGCCGGTTCAATTTCCACGTCGGATGGCGAAATCTTTTCGTTGCGGCGTGCGCTGTTCAATTCGATTCCGTCCCACATTGTGCATGATGACATGTATCTCACGTTGTCGATTGTGAAAGCCGGTTTCCGTGTCGTCTACGAGCCGGACGCGACCTCCGAAGAATCGGCATCGAAATCATTCAAAGATGAATTCTTCCTGAAAACGCGCTACGCTTCGGCCGGTTACCAGATCGTCGGCACGTTTAAGGACATGCTATTGCCGCCACGCACGTATTTCGCGTGGCAATTCTTATCGCACAAGCTACTGCGCTGGCTTGCGCCGGTGTTTCTTGTGCTTCTGTACGTGGCGAGTGCATTCGCATCGTCGGACATCGTGCGGATTTTCTTTTACCTCCAATCGGCGTTTTATGGATTGGCTGCGATCGGTTTCCTGTTGTCGTCGGCCGGTTTCCCGGCGGGTCCGTTGTATTTCCCGCTTTATTTCTGCATGGGGAACAGCGCCGGTCTGTATGGATTGTTCCGCGCTCTCGGCGGCGGTCAAACCACGTTGTGGAGGAAAGCCGCCAGATGAACATCGGTCGGAACATGCATCTTTGGATCGGCTCGTACCTACAAGAGCTGATCCAGCCCCGTCCGAAACGAACGCCGCCCGTCGACGTTTATTTTTCATTGATGGATCATTACGAGCCGTATTGGAACGGCGTCGATAAAATGACCGCGCTCGCGCGCGTCGACGCGTGGTGCCGCGAATATCCGTTGATGGCGGCGCAACACAAGGATTCGACGGGCCGTCCGCCGCAGCATTCCTATTTTTATCCGGAAGAAGAGTACGATGCCGAAGCGATCGATCGCGTGGCCGTGCTGTGCCGCAACGGACTCGGCGATTTTGAAATCCATTT
>CAYXDS010000035.1:0-15784 GCA_964463805.1 uncultured Elusimicrobia bacterium
CACCGTCGTTTGCATGAATGGAATTTTCTTCCCGATGTTTATTCAAGGGTTGGCCGGCATGCAGCGCCGGCTCTACGATCCGACCGTGCAAGCGCATAACTTGACCACGCAGCCGATGAGCCCGTTCCAACTGTTGTCGGCGGTGCTGTTGCTCGTGTTCCAGTTCCCGTTCATCATCAATTTGTTCATAAGTTTGTTCAAAGGCGAGAAGCCGGCTGAAAATCCGTGGCAAGTGACCACGCTTGAGTGGGCTTGCCCGTCGCCGCCGCCGCACGGCAATTTCAAATCGCTGCCGAAAGTCTACACGGGCCCTTACGAATACAGCGTGCCCGGCGCGAGCCAAGATTTTATTCCTCAACACGTAAAACCCGAGTCGCTCGGGGTTAAAGGATAAGCCATGTCCGACGCGGTCGCCGACTATAACGCCACTGGAATTCCCCACGGGAAGATGGGGATGTGGGTTTTTCTTGCTTCCGAAATCATGTTGTTCGGTGCGTTCATCAGCGCGTACATCGTTCTACGCATGGGCAGCCCGAACTTCGGCGTACCGCCCGAACATGTAATGGGACGGCCGCTTGCGACATTGAACACGTTCGTGTTGATCACGAGCAGCGTGACCATGGTGCTCGCTTTGGCTGCCATTCAACGCGACAACAAAAAACATTTCGCCGGCTACATGATCCTCACGTCGCTGCTCGGCGTCACGTTTCTTTGCATCAAAGCGTTCGAGTACCACCACAAAATTCACGAAGGGCTTACGATCTCCAGCGGCCTGTTCGGATCGTTTTATTTCACGTTAACCGGGTTGCACGCGCTGCACATGATTGGCGGACTCATTTTCAATATGTATGTGCTCACACAAGGGTTGCGCGGCGTGTTCAATAGCCGTCACTACGAACGCGTCGAATACGCGGGACTGTATTGGCATTTCGTCGACTTGGTTTGGGTCATCCTGTTCCCGGTGTTTTACCTGGTTTAAAATTTATGGATCAACACGAAGCGTCGCATTCATCGGTAAAGTCGTATCTGCTGGTCTTCTTCGGACTCATGGTATTGACCGCCTGCACGGTCGGACTGTCGTACATGGGGCTGCCGCACAAGACCGCGATTGCGTTGGCGAGCCTTATCGCGCTTACCAAATGCACGTTGATCGCCAGTTTTTTCATGCATCTTCGCTTTGAGAAGCGCGGATTTCTTGCGCTGATCGGCGTCGCGTTGTTTTTCATCGGGGCCTTGATCTTCTCGTTGATCCAAGACCTCGGCCATTTGTCGTAACGAGACAAGGATTTTCGTCATGTATTTTTCGTTGATCGCCGCTTTTTTTATTCTCCTCCCCTCCGCTTCGCACGCCTGCGCCGTTTGTTTCGGTGGCGGCGATGACAATCTGGTCCGCGGTTTCACATGGGGCGTCGCCGTTCTCGGCATTCTTCCGTTCGCGCTGATGGCCGGTCTCATCACGCTGATCGTGCGCGCCGCGCGCAAACACAAACCCCATGAACAATAAATGGCTTCATCGTTTTGCGACCGCGCTCGCATGCTGCACGCTGTTTTTGATTTTCGTCGGAGGGCTCGTTAAAAGCACCGATTCGGGTCTCGCGGTGCCGGATTGGCCGTTGTCGTATGGACGCTTGATGCCTCCCATGATCGGCGGCATTTTCTATGAACATGGACATCGCATGGTCGCGGCCACCGTGGGTTTTCTTACGGTCGTTCTCGCGCTATTGCTTACGTTCAAAGAAGATCGCCGTTGGATGAAAATCGCCGGTTGGTCGGCGGTCGGTCTCGTGATTCTGCAAGGCGTGCTCGGCGGACTCACCGTTTTGTTCCGTCTGCCGAAACCGATCTCCATCGCGCACGCGTGTCTCGCGCAAACGTTTTTCTGCGTGACCGTATGCATGGCTGTTTGGACCTCGCGCTTCTGGCGTGAAAACGCCGAAATACGCGACGAGCCGGCGAACACGTTGCCGTTGCATCGGCTCGGGTTTGCGTTGGTTGCCATGACATTCGTCCAATTGATGCTCGGCGCAACGCTGCGTCACGCGGGCCGCGCGTTGCCGTTTCACATCAGCGGCGCGCTGTTGGTCGCGATATTTGCGCTGTGGTTCGCGCGACGCGTTCAACGCGACCATAAAAATTCGGCGGGACTAAAACGGTTGTCGATCGCCATCATTGGGGTGTTGCTCGTTCAAATTTCGCTCGGCGTCACCACGTATTTCTTGCTTACGCACGAATGGCCCGTGATTCCGGTGCCGTTCCCGGCGATCGCTACGATCACCGCGCATGTGGCCGTCGGCGCGTTGTTCCTAGGACTTTCATTGCTGGCGACGCTGGTCGCGTACCGAACGCGCCCCACGAACACGTCGCCGATCCAGACGACGATGAAAGATTATTTCACGCTCACGAAACCCGGCATCAGTTTCATGGCCGGCATCACCGCGCTGGCCGGATTCGTTCTCGGCAGCCGCGGCAACGTCGACTTCTTGAGGCTCGTTCATACCTGTCTCGGCACGTTGATGGCTGCGGCCGGCGCCGGCTGTTTAAATATGCTGATCGAGCGTGACGTCGATGCGCAAATGCCGCGCACGCAACAACGCCCGCTTCCGGCCGGCCGGCTTCAACCGGGCGAAGTTTTTTTGCTGGGCATTTTCTTCTCGATGGGCGGCGTGCTGTATCTTGGATGGGCCGTCAACTTTTTGAGCGCGTTGTTCGCGGCGCTCACGTTGAGTATTTATCTGTACATTTATACGCCGTTGAAAAAGATTTCGGGCGTGTGCGTGACCGTCGGCGCCGTCGCCGGCGCGCTGCCGCCGGTGATGGGCTGGACGGCCGCGACCGGACGCCTGACCATCGAAGCGCTCGTGTTGTTCGCGATTTTGTTTTTCTGGCAGTTCCCGCATTTTCTGTCGCTCGCCTGGATGTACAAGGACGACTACGCGCTCGGCGGATTGCGCATGTTGCCGTCGGAAACGGGCCGGCAAGTCTTCCTGAACAGCATCGCGCTGGCCGTCGTCAGTTGCCTGCCGACGTTCCTGGGGCTCACCGGCGCCGTTTATTTCGGCGTGGCCCTCGCGCTCGGCGCGATCACGATTTTCTATGGCTATGGGTTCGTACAGAATCAGTCGCGGCTGACCGCGAAACGCGTATTCCTGTTCTCGCTGCTGTACATTCCGGTGCTCGTCGTGTTGATGCTGTTGAATGGCGCGTCGGCGCCGTGGGCCGCGTGACCGATGAATGCCGTTGAAATCGAATCGCTGAATCACACCTATGTTTCCTCGCGGACAAAAAGCCGGCAGGTCCTCGCGAACCTAAACATCACCGTGCGGCCCGGCGAAATTTTCGGATTGCTCGGGCCGAACGGCGGCGGAAAAACCACTTTGTTTAAAATCTTGTCCACGTCGTTTCGCGTGACCTCCGGCCGCGTCAGTATTTTCGGCACCGATCTCGCCTCGAACCCTGCTGCCGTACGACGGAAAATCGGCGTGGTATTTCAGAACCCGAGTCTCGACAAAAAGCTAACGCTTCTCGAAAACGTGGCCACACAAGGCATTTTGTACGGATTGAGCGGCACGCAGCTGAAAGACCGCATCGCCGAAATTTTTAAAAAACTTTCGCTGACCGACCGCGCAGACGATTTGGTCGAACATCTGTCAGGCGGGTTGCAGCGACGCGGCGAAATCGCGAAAGGGCTTTTGCACAAACCACAGTTGTTGTTGATGGACGAGCCGTCGACGGGTCTCGACCCGGGCGCACGCCGCGAATTATGGGATCTCATTTTCGATTTGAAGAAAGAAGGCGTGACCACGCTCGTCACCACGCATTTGATGGAAGAAGGCGACAAATGCGATCGGCTCGGCATTCTGCATCGCGGCCGTTGCGTGGCGCTTGGAACACCGGCTGAGCTCAAGAAAAAAATCGGCGGCGACATGGTGATCGTTCAGACCGGAGACGCCACCGCGCTCGCCGGAAAAATCAAGCAGACATTCGGCGGCGAGCCGAAACCGCTCGATGGAACGGTTCGCATCGAAAAACCGGAAGGGCACAAATTCATTCCGCAATTGGTCGAAGCGTTTCCGGGCATGATTGAAGCGGTATCGGTCGGTAAACCCACGCTCGAAGACGTGTTCGTCGGTGAAACCGGTCAAAAGTTTTCTCAAGAAACCCAAGAAGCGGTGGCGGCTCATGAATAATTTCTTCTTGTCATCCTGCGTGTTGCTCAAACGCGAAGTGATTCGCTTCCTTCGTCAACGCCACCGTATCGTCGGCGCGCTCGGCACGCCGCTCGTGTTTTGGGTGTTGATCGGTTCCGGTTTCGGCACGCTCAAATATTTTTTCCCGGGCACGGTATCGATGATCCTTTTGTTTACGGCTATTTTCTCGACGATCTCGATCATTGAAGACCGGCGTGAAGGGTTTTTGCAGGGCGTGCTCGTGTCACCGGCGCCACGATCGGCCATCGTTATGGGAAAAATTCTCGGCGGCACGTTACTCGCGACGGGCCAAGCCATGCTGTTTGTATTGTTTGCGCCGCTGCTCGGCATCCACATGGGCGCGCTCGGGTTTATTTACGTGATCGTGATGATGCTACTCGTATCGTTCGCGCTGACCGGCATCGGCTTTCTCATTGCATGGCGGCTTGATTCGACGCAAGGCTTTCACGCGATCATGAATTTGTTTCTGATGCCGATGTGGTTCCTGTCGGGCGCGCTGTTCCCCATGGACCGCGCGCCGATGTGGCTTAAATCGATCATGATGGCGAATCCGCTCACGTACGGACTCGCCGCTCTCCATCAAGGATTCTTTCATTCGACCGCGCAGATGGGGCCGAACATTCCGTCGCAATTCCTTTGCGTTCTTATCACGATCGGGTTCGCGTCATTGTCGTTTGGAGCGGCGCTCGTTACCGCGAATAAAAATGGCTGACGAAAATACCTCGATCAAACGACTTCAGATCATCCTCGGCGTGGTGATCCTCGCATTGGTGGCGCTGCGGCTTGGAACGATGAAACGGTCCTCAACCGGCGCGGCCTCGATGCCGGCCGATTACGGGAGCGTCGGAGATTTCACATTTGTCGACCAATCGGGCAAACCGTATGGACTCACCGATTTAAAAGGAAAAGTTTGGGTCGCCGACTTCTTTTTTACACAGTGCATGGGCCCATGCCCGATGCTGACCACACGCATGGTCGAACTGCAGAAAGAGATGGCTCGACAGAAAGATCTCGTGTTCCTCTCGTTCTCGGTCGATCCGGATCATGACACGCCAGAAGTTCTCAATAAATACGCGGGCACGTATAACGCAGACTTGGTGAATTGGCATTTTCTGACCGGGCCCAAGGAAAAAATCTATAAGCTGGTCCGCGAAAATTTTCATTTGGCCGTGGAACAGAAACCGCCCGAAAAACCATCGATCAACGACATTCTGCACAGTTTGTATTTCGTGCTCGTCGATCGCGACGGACACGTGCGCGGCTATTTCAATAGCGCCGACCAAGACGCGCTGAAAAATCTTAAAGATCAGATCCGTTCGCTGTGATATCTCTTCCGACGTTAAACGCGGTGTTGAATTTTTCAAGCGCCGTGTTGTTGTCGGCCGGTTTTTACTTCATCAAACGCGACAAAATCGCCGAGCATCGGCTCTGCATGATGGCCGCGTTTCTCACCTCGACCGTGTTTTTATGTTCGTATCTTTATTACCACTATCACGCTGGCAGCAAACATTTTCAGGGCACCGGATGGATCCGTCCCGTTTATTTCACGATTCTTTTGTCTCACACGGTCTTGGCGGCCGCGATCGTACCGATGATCCTCATCACACTGTGGAAAGCGTTGCGGATGGAATTTGAGGCGCACCAGCGTATCGCGCGTTGGACCTGGCCTCTATGGATGTACGTGTCGGTGACCGGCGTCGTGATTTATTTGATGTTGTACCGGTTGTATTAACCGGCCTCGGCGGCGAACGGAGGAATGGGAACCGGCGCAGGTTCCGTTCCGTCGGGATCGCGGCTTGTGAGATCGTCGATCACGAGACGAGCCGTACCTTTTGCCGAGGCGATCACACCGGTAACGCCGGCGCCCGGATGTGTGCCGGCTCCGACGAAATAAAGTCCTCCGATGCGGTTATGGCGAGCGCGTGGTCGAAAAAATGTTCTCTGCATCAGCGACGGTTCCAATGAAAATACCGCTCCATGAAATATGTTCAATTCCGTTTTGAAATCGGCCGGCGTAAAAATACGTTTCGTAACGATGGCAGCGTTCAAATCCGGCAGACAAGAACGTTCCAACATCTCGAGAATTTTCTGCTCGAGGCGCGGTCCTTCGAGATTCCAATCCACCGCTGATTTTCCGATATGCGGCACGGGCAACCATGCACAGAAAGACTCGCCGCCCTCAGGAGCCAATGAGGGGTCCGTAACGGTCGGCGCATTTAAGGTCACGCATAAATCTTCCGGAAGCCACAAAACATTACGGTGCGAGATCGAACGATATTTTTTTCGCGTTCCGAAAGTGACCGCGAATATCGACGGACCATACGATAGACCCTCCATGCGACGCGCCAGCGGCGCGGCCAATGACTCGCGCGCGAGCAACTCGCGAGCCGTGTGGACGATGTCCGCGTTGCTGACCACCGCATCGAACGTCGCAGCCGCTCCATTCTGTTGCTGAATACCGGTGACCGTTCCGGCGTGCGTAAGAATTCGCTCGACCGGCGCGTTCGTTTGTATTCTCCCGCCGAGTTCCGTGAACAACCGCACCAACGCGCGAACGAGCGCACCCATGCCGCCTTTCGGGAAAAAAACGTGCGCGCTGTCCCATTTCTTGAGGAACGGCGCCGTTTTGGACTCACCAAAAAATCGCCACGCCGGCGTCACCGGCAGCAAATCGACGAAATCGGAAAGTCGGCGATTTGAACACCGAAAAAGTTCGTCGATGCCTGCCGGCTCGGTGATCACACTCGGTCCCGCGTCGAAAGTAAAATCTTGATCTTTATACGCGGCGGCACAACCGCCGGCACACTCGCGCTTCTCGAATATTGTCGTCTGAATTCCAGCCGATTGAATGCGGATCGCCGCCGCCAACCCGCCAAGACCGGCGCCGATCACGGCCACACGTTGCGTCTTCGTAAACTGAAATTTTTTCATTGACACTTTAAGGTTAGCGCATTTTCCCGCGACTCATTGCATCGTAAAACCGGAAATCCTATGCCCCTTGTATGTTCTCTTTCCGCACGCACGGGCCGCTGTGGCTTGTCCTCGGAGGCTTGCTCGCTTTTCAAGCATTGGAAGTCCAGCGGCCCGCTGTCACCGCGCATCGAAATCTTTTCGCTGCCTCGCGACTAAACGATTATTTTTCGTGCGTAGAACGCTTCCGCGTGCTCGGATTCACGGCTTTCGACCGCGCGCAGCCGCATAAGCCCCAAAAAAGTATCTTCATGAAACCAATGGCGGTCCCGTTGCGTGGCGAAATGCTTGTGCAAGAGCGCAGATTTCTTACGCGCATGCGCGGGCGATAATGGAATAAACAAGTTCGGCACGCCGAGATCTCCGTCGTATTTCGGAATCTCGTATTCGAGAATCAAATGCCGCCGAAACGTGTTCCACGTAAATTGCGATACGATCCGATGATCTTGATGCAAATCATCGCGGTAATGCGTGAGCACCAAATCCGGATCGAATGATTTCAGCGTCTCGAAGAACGACTTGACCTTCAGTCCTTGGTAGGGCAAGAACGTATCGCGATAACCTTTGGTGAGAATCGTCATTTTCCGGCCGGCGGTGAAGTCGCGCGCGCTGCGGCGCGCTTCGTTTTGACGTTGTTTGTTTCCGCACAAAACGATCCATTTGAATTCGATGCGCGGGTATTCTTCCACCAAGCGCAGAATGGTTCCGCCACATCCGATTTCAATGTCGTCGGAATGGGCGCCGATGACGAGAACTTTTAAGCGGTCGTTCTTCGCGAAATCAATTTTCAGCTTTCGCATACGGAACGTCCGAAGAAACCGACGGCGCCGGTTTCGTTTCCCGCCAGATCATCCAATGCGCTTCCTTGATCTTGCACAAATGGTTGATGCGGAAATAGTCTTTCGCCGTGTCGAGCGGAATCCAAAAACCGTCGTGTTGCCACGACAACAGCTTGTAGTCCTTGATTAATTCCTGGAATGCTCCCTCGACCAGATCCCGGCCGTGTGAAAGCACATCGAAAATATTTTTACGAAATACGAAAAAACCGCCGTTGACGCGGATATCGGAAGAAGCAATTGACCTAATTTTGTTCGCCGTCTTCATCGTTTGCTCGCCCAAACATTCGATCACGTGGAACGCCCAGTTCGGCCGAACGCTTATGAAGCAGGCGGTTTTACCCGAGTGTTTCTTGAATTCGTCGATGATTTGGTCCATCGGCGCGTCGCTTAAATTGTCGCCGTAATTGGCGAGAAAAATTTCTTCGTCTTTTAAAAACGCTTGAACGAATTTTAGGCGCTGCCCGATGTTCGTAAAAAGACCGGTGTTCACGAAGGTCATCGTCCATTTTTCGGTTGAGTCATAGAATGTTCGCGCATCTATGCCCGCGATCCGCGGGCGCGTGTAACGCTCTTCAATTTCGGGCAAGTTCGCAAAATAATTCACGATGAATTTCGCGCGATAGCCGAGACAAATAATGAATTCGTTGTGGCCGAACGACGCGTAGTACTTCATGATGTGCCAGAGGATAGGTCGCCCGCCGATCGGAAGCAGGGTTTTTGGGAAACCTTGCGGCAAATCTTTCACACGTAACCCGAGACCGCCGCAGAAAAGAACAACTTTCATATCAAGCGCGGAGCTTAGAAAACATATAACGAAACGAGAATATTTATCTGCAGGCGGGAGAACCCAACGTTCTCCCGCCTGTCGGCTTCACTTTAGAGAGCGCTGAATTTATAGGAAAGTCCGGTCATCAAATTGTAATCCGACGTCAATTGGATAACGTTCACGCGTTGATAGACCGGAATCTGCACGTACAGATATGACCATAGATTCTCGGCCATCGTTAGTTGCACGCCGGGGCTGTAATACACGAACGTGCCGCCGGTTTTTTGGACTTCTTCGAACGTATGGCCGCGATCGTCTTGCTTCTGAACCCGTAAATTGAATTGATTCATGAATCCGACTTTCGGCAGCAACGGATACGTGAGTCCCACGTTCGCAATCCAGATGTCGCCGACTTTGTAATCGTCTTGGCTTTTTCCATTCCATTGGTACGTCGAGCTGAAGAACAACGGCATCGCCGCATAAGGGCCCGACAATGTTTTGACTGAGAAAGACTGCAGCGTTGAGAGCCCTAAAATCAACGACACTGCGCCTTTGCCCGGCAATATTCCCACTTCAGCCTCGTCCCCTTCGGCGTTGGCGACGTGTCGCCGCCCGGTCGGAAGAACGCCGCCCACAATCGCCGACACCAACGGCAACGAGGACCGCTCCGGCCGAAGGACCGCCACGCGGTTTACCAGCGTGAGGTCGCTCATGCCGTCGAAATTCCATGATTCGAGCACGTCAGCTCCTTGGTGATGATGCACATGCTGATGCTCGCGATGAACGAACGGCAACACCGCCTGCAAACTCCAGCGCGACGTTAATCCGGCGTCGATCGCGATGCGCTGAGTCTGGCTCAACGTCGATATTTCATCGTGATGGCCGCGAATCTCGCCGACCTCGGCCTTGTCGCGGCCGATGCGAGGCTGATCTTGATTGATGTACTCGTATGAATAGTCGAGACGGATCATGCCCTTTTCCGTTTTTTCCTGCGTATAAACATCAATCGGACATGAAGCCGAGCCACAGCTGGCGACTGATTGTCCGACATAAACAAAAGCCAGCACGAAGCCGGCCGAGAAACCTTTTCTTAAAGACGACATGGAACACTCCTTCTGAATGAACAGGCTATGGGTTTAGAAGCGACAACGAGAATGGAAGGAGTAAAGGAGGATTCGGGGAGGAGGCGTGGGGATGTCTAACGCGGGTACACGCCCCATAAGTTTGGTGGCGTATCGTGCCGCGCTGGCACGCGGACTGCGGTAAAAATCAAACGTCGCGGATAAATCAATTTCAGGATGAAACAGATCCGATTTGGACAATTGCGCCGAAAGCGTGGACGGCATCGTATCTCGAGCGTTGCAGATTTGCAGCGGTCCATCGCATTTGCGCGCCGTGCGTTGGTTTGCCAATTCGGCTTTGCACATTTCCGGGCAACAACAAACGTGTCCGCAAACGACACATTCTTTGTCGGTGGACGGCGCGGCACCGGTGGCCGGCATCAGCGGCCCGCCAGCAAACAACGCGATTAAGAAAAAATGCAGGAATTTCATGTGGTTTCTAACTTGAGAGTGTGATGGTCCATTCTGCCAAATTTATCAGAAATGTTTTTTCCGGAAACCAGAATGCAACTTCAATAATCCAAGGCTTTAAGTTTCTTGTGTAAATCGATTTGCCAGCATTATGCTCAGCGAATCTTGTTTTTAAATTTACCGTCAAGCCGACGTAATACTTGGATGGATCGGTACAGCTTTTAAGAATGTAAACATACATGAAAGTCCCTCTTTTAGAGGGGTTGTGTTTGTCTGAGGGGGGTCCGTCTTCGCCTGTGAAACGGCTACGACGTGACGGTCTTCTCCGTCCATTGCTTCGCTTTTTACCTACTGACTTTCACCTGTGCCGCTACCGGCTTGCCAGGTCGTAGCCGTCGTTTGGCGAAGACCGGCCCCAACGGGATTCGAACCCGTGATCTCTGCCTTGAGAGGGCAGCGTCCTAGGCCGCTAGACGATGGGGCCAGTTTGCGACGGAGGATTGTACCTTTTTTCAGGAAGACTTTTTTGGCAGCCGCTTCGTGAGACCTTTGATCAGGCCTACGATGAAATCCCGGTCTTTGGCCGACCGCTCGCGCAGAAGCGGCTCCAATTTTCGCAGCGTTTTGACTTCATAGGTGGTGGCGGATGATCGCGAGGTGGCGAGCAGATCTCCGATCGGAATGTGCAGCCCTTCGGCCAGTTTCTTTACAGTCACCAAACTCGCCTTCTTTTTTCCGTGTTCGATGTACGCAAGGAAACTCGCCGAGATCGATGAAGCTTCGGCCAGTTCTTCCATTGTGAGGCCGGCTTTCAGCCGTTCATCGCGCACGCGCTTACCAAGCGTGGAATAAATATCTTCATACTTCATGAAATCAGTGTAACTTCATTGCTCGTCTAAGCACATATCTTATAAGTCGTTTATAATTATTGACTTATGGATATTTTTCCCCAGTGCAATGTCATTTTTCAGAGCGCATTGACAACATTGGTATGAAGAGATTAAATCCGCTTCGCTTTCGAGTGGTATTGTTCTTTATTTTGTGATCGACAGAGGAACTCCGGTGAAATCCCGGGACTGCCCCGCAACGGTAATTTTGGCCTGCTGCGTCATCAAGTCCGGTCTACTGGCGATCGCTCGACCCGCTTACGCGGGGTATTACCTTCGCGGGAAGGTTGAAACCGACTTCGCTTTCTATTGACGCCTGTTTCGGCCCCTGCTGTGTGCCGCCGAAACAGGTTTTTTTATTTCACATTTATAGGGAGCTCCTCCATGAGCGACATATCGATTCTTGATGAACTCGGTCTCTCCATCGACACCACCGCGGCCGGCACCGCGCCCACCACGATGCGAGTCAAAAAGCGCAACGGTTCGTTTGAGTCCGTTGACGTAAACAAGATCGTGCGCGCGGTCATGCGCTGCTGCCATGGATTGAGTTATGTGGATCCGATGAAAGTGGCCACGAAAACGATCGGCGGGCTTTACGACGGCGCGTCCACCAAAGAACTCGATATGTTGTCGATTCAAACCGCGGCGCAACTGATCGCCGATGAACCCGAATACTCGCAACTGGCCGCGCGTTTGCTCGCGACACTGATCAATAAAGAGGTCACGAATCAGGAAATTCATTCGTTTTCGCAAAGCGTGTTGGCCGGGCATCGATACGGGTTGATATCGGACGAGGCCGCTTTGTTGGTCTCCGAAAATGCGCGTAAGTTCAACGTGGCCGTCGATCACAGCCGCGACAGCTTGTTCGAATACTTCGGCCTGCGCACCGTATACGATCGCTATCTGTTGAAAAACCCCACCTCGCGCGAAGTGATCGAAACGCCCCAATACTTTTTCATGCGCGTGGCGCTTGGGCTGTCGAAAACCGCGTCCGAAGCGCTCGAGTTTTATTCGTTGATCTCCTCGCACGCGTACATGCCGAGCACGCCGACGTTGTTCAACTCCGGCACGCGCCATCCCCAGATGTCGTCCTGCTACCTACTCGACTCGCCCAAAGACGATATTAAGTCGATCTATCGTAAATATATGGACATCGCGTGCCTGTCGAAATTCGCTGGCGGCATCGGCGTCGCCTACCATCGGATTCGTTCGCGCGGGTCGCTGATCCGCGGCACGAACGGCCATTCGAACGGCATCGTGCCATGGCTAAAGACGCTCGATGCATCGGTCGCCGCGGTCAATCAAGGCGGGAAGCGCAAAGGCGCGTGCTGCGTTTATTTGGAGACGTGGCATTCGGACATCGAAGAATTTCTCGAATTACGCGAGAACACCGGCGAAGAAGCGCGGCGCACGCACAATCTGAACACCGCGAATTGGATTCCCGACTTGTTTATGAAACGCGTCGAAGAAGACGGCGTCTGGTCGTTGTTCGACCCGAAAATCGTGCCGCAACTGACCGACACCTACGGCGAAACATTCGAAAAAATCTACACGGACGCCGAGCAAAAGAAATTGTTCGTGAAGCAAATCAAAGCGCGCGAGCTGTACGCGAAGATGATGAAGAACCTCGCGCAAACCGGCAACGGCTGGATGAACTTCAAAGACCCATCGAACATGAAGTCGAACCAAACCGCGAAGCCGGGGGCCGCGATCCATTCGTCGAACTTGTGCACCGAAATTCTCGAAGTGACGTCCGAGACCGAAACGGCCGTGTGCAATTTGGGTTCGATCAATCTCGCGAAATACGTGGACGGCCAGAATTTTGATTTTGACGGACTGGCGGCTAACGCGCGGCTCGCGGTCAGATTTTTGGACCGCGTGATCGACATCAATTTCTACCCGACGTCTCAAGCGGGCGCGTCGAACAAACTGTGGCGCCCGATCGGACTCGGCATCATGGGTCTGCAAGACGTGTTCTTCAAGTTGAGGATTCCGTTCGACTCGGCGCGCGCGCGCGCATTGTCAAAACAAATCCAAGAGGAAGTGTATTTCAACGCGATCTCGATGTCGTGCCAGCTCGCCGCCGAGCTTGGCGCGCATCCGAACTTTTCCGAAACGCGCGCGGCCCAAGGTCAGCTTCAGTTCGATTTGTGGGGCGTCGCGCCCGAAAACGCCGCGCGCTGGGACCGGCTTAAAGAAGAAATTAAGAGGGTCGGCCTGCGCAATTCATTAACGATCGCCATCGCTCCGACCGCGACCATCGCGTCGATCGTCGGGTCGTATGAGTCGATCGAACCGCAGGTGTCCACGCTGTTCAAGCGCGAGACGTTGTCGGGCGAGTTCATGCAGATCAACAAATATTTGGTCGGCGAACTCAAAGAGCTCGGGTTCTGGACAGATGAGGTGCGCGCGAAAATAAAAATGGCGGAGGGGTCGGTTCAAGATGTGGATGGACTGCCGCAAAGCGTGAAGGATATTTTCCGCACCGTTTGGGAAATCCCGATGCGGTCGCTCATCGACATGGCCGCCGACCGCGCGCCGTTCATCGACCAAAGTCAGTCGCTGAATTTGTTCGTTGAGAGTCCGACGATTGGAAAGTTATCGTCGATGTATTTGTACGCATGGAAGAAAGGGCTTAAGACCACCTATTACTTGCGTTCACGGCCGGCCACGCGCATCACGAAGGCCACGGTAGCGGTTTCACCGGCTGCCGCGGTCGCGTGTTCGCTTGAGAACCCTGAATCGTGCGAGTCCTGCCAATGATTTTAAATCCCGAACTGAACCTTACACTACGACCGATGAAGTACCCAGTCTTCTACGAGATGTACAAGGCCGCGATCAAAAATACCTGGACCGTCGAAGAAGTGGACTTTTCTTCGGATTTGGTTGACTTGAAAAAGCGCATGACGCCGGCCGAGCGGCATTTGATCAGCCGGCTCGTCGCGTTCTTCGCCACCGGCGACTCGATCGTGTCGAACAACCTTGTGCTGAACCTGTACAAACACATCAACACGCCCGAAGCGCGCATGTATCTGTCGCGTCAGCTGTACGAAGAAGCGTTGCACGTTCAGTTTTATCTAACGCTGCTCGACACCTATGTGCCTGACACGCGCGAGCGCGAAGGGGCCTTTGCGGCGATCGACAATATTCCGTCGATTCAGAAAAAGGCCGCGTTCTGTTTTAAATGGATGGACTCGATTGAGTCGCTGAACCGTATCGAAACGCGCGCGGATCGCCGTAAATTTTTATTGAATATCATATGTTTTGCAGCCTGCATCGAAGGCTTGTTCTTTTTCGCTGCGTTCGCTTATGTTTATTTTTTGCGGTCTAAAGGGTTGCTGAACGGTCTCGCGGCCGGCACGAATTGGGTGTTTCGCGATGAAAGCTGCCACATGACGTTCGCGTTTGAAGTGATTAACGTGGTACGCCGCGAAGACCCGGAACTGTTCGATTTCGAAATGGAAAGTGCGGTTAAGGAGATGATCAAAGACGCGATCGACTGCGAATTGGAGTTCGCGAAAGACGTGCTTGAACTCGGCGTGGCTGGCCTGTCCGTGCAAGGCATGCAGCAGTATCTGCAGTACATCGCTGATCAACGCTTGGCGGCGCTCGGCATGCCCGCGTTGTTCGGTGCCAAGAACCCATTTTCGTTCATGGCGCTCCAAGACGTGCAGGAGCTCGCGAACTTCTTTGAACGCCGGGTATCCGCGTACCAAGTGGGAGTGACCGGCGAGGTGGTTTTCAGCGAAGAGTTTTAGCGTATAGACTCTTATTATTTGGATGTGATATACGGGCAAGATGTTAGTCATCGAAGGCCAACCGGCGAAGCCGTCATCTCCCGTCACCAAGCCGCGCTTCAACATCATTATCCCCGCTTTTAACGAAGTTGCCACGATCGGCAAGGTGCTTGCCGACCTCAACGACGAATTAAAGGATATGGGTGAATGGGAGCCGATTGTTGTTGATGACGGTTCCGTCGACGGCACCGCGAATGAGGTCCCCCCGCACGTTCAACTCCTTCGCCACCCGGTGAACCGGGGTCATGGCGCCGCTATAAAAACCGGCGTACGAGCCTCGACCGCCCCCATCATCATCGTGTTTGACGCGGATGGACAACATGACTCCTCAGATATTCGCCGACTGATGGAGAAAATGACGGAAGGATATGATCTCGTCATCGGAAATCGTCGGCGTTTATGGAAACAAAAGAACGGACGCGGCAATACGATTCTGAGTTTGTTTGCCAGCGTCTTTGCCGGCCAATATATTCCTGATTTAACGTCCGGATTACGCGCGGCCAAGCGCGATGTGACGTTAAAATTTTTGCCGCTGGTTCCGGATCGTTTTTGTTTTGAAATTACGACCTCGGTGTCATTTTGCCTCAATCAATACAAAGTGGCTTTTATTGAGATCGACGCCCGCGTGCGACAAGGCGGCAAAAGCAAGATACGCGTGATTGCAGATGGCTTCCGGTTTGGATTTCATGTCTTGCATTTGTGGTGGAACTTCAAAATTTTAAAAAACTATAGGACGACCATATGATCGAAACGCTTGCTCGAGAATTAACCAAACAACAAATCCC
>CAYXDS010000036.1:0-15755 GCA_964463805.1 uncultured Elusimicrobia bacterium
AGAGTTGGGATAGTCACGTGATCCATGCGTTGCGCGCGTCGTTGCCCGAAAATTTGGACATCATTTCGGACACCGTTTCATTTTTGAAGTCGAAGCGCCGTGAAGTGATTTACGACGCCGAACATTTTTTTGACGGCTATCGCGCGAATCCGTCGTACGCGCTGTCGACGTTGCGCGCGGCGGCCGATGCGGGCGCCGACAATTTGACGCTTTGCGATACGAACGGCGGTTGTTTGCCCGACGATATCGCGCAAGCGGTTCGCGAGGTGCGTCGACATTTGCCGAGCGTATCGTTGGGCATTCACGTGCATAACGATTCGAACTGCGCGGTTGCGAATTCGTTGACAGCCGTGCGCGAAGGTATCGATTTGGTACAGGGAACGTTGAACGGTTACGGCGAACGTTGCGGCAATGCGAATTTGGGCTCGATCATCGCGAATTTGAAGTTGAAGATGGGCATCGATTGCGTGACCGACGAGCAGCTGCGGTTTTTGGCGGAAGCATCGCGCTACGTGGACGAGCTTGCGAACAGCGTTCCGCAAGACAGCATGCCGTACGTGGGAAATTCGGCGTTCGCTCACAAGGGCGGCGTGCATGTATCGGCGGTGGCGCGGTCGGCCAGTTACGAGCACATCGATCCGGCGCTCGTGGGCAATCGTCGTCGCATTTTGATTTCGGAATTGTCGGGCAAAGCAAACGTGGTTGCAAAAGCGGCCGAGCTGAAATTGAATTTTGAGAACAACCCGGAAGCGGTGGATAAAGTATTGGCGCTCGTGAAGCAGAAGGAGAGCAAAGGTTTCCAGTACGAAGGCGCAGAAGGGTCGTTCGTGCTTCTCGTCGAGGAAGCGCTCGGAAAGAAACGGGATTTTTTTCGACTCGACGGTTTTCGTGTGACGGTCGAGAAAGAGGAACATACGCATCAGATGGTGGCCGAGGCGACGTTGAAGATCAGCGTGAACGGCAAAACGAAACACACGGTGGCCGACGGGCACGGCCCGGTGGACGCGCTTGATCGCGCGTTGCGCAATGCGCTTGAGGATTTTTACCCGCGGCTGCGGGAGATGTCGCTGATGGATTTTAAAGTGCGCGTGATCAACGCGCAGGCGGGGACGGGCGCGCGGGTGCGCGTGTTCATCAATTCGAAAGACTCAAAGTCGGAATGGGGTACGGTCGGCGTTTCGAGCAACGTGATAGAGGCGTCGTGGCAAGCTCTTGTTGATGCGGTTGAATACAAACTCTTTAAAGATCGAAAAAGGAGTTCTCCCTAACATGCAAAGTGACAATCGCCTCCCTAGAAATGGCGGCATTCGATTAAGGCCCGAAGGGGCATTGTTGCGCACTTATTTGCGGGCGGCCGGCGTGGCCCGCGAATCCATTTCAAAACCGTTGATTGGCGTGGTGACGGTGGCAACACAGGTTTTTTCCGAGAAACCCGACGCCAAAGAATTGGGCAATGCGGTCGTTTCAGGCGTTGAAGCGTCCGGAGGAATTGCGGTTCGTTGGGATACCGTGCGCACCCCGGATCAAATGGCGTACGGGCACGCGGAGAGCTACAGTTTCGCGTGGCGTGATCAGTTGGCCGATTTTATCGAGAGCTGGGCGCGGCAAGAAACGTTGGACGGTCTGGTGTTGGTCGGAGATTCGCACAAAACCTCGGTCGGAATGTTGATGGCGGCCGCCCGATTGAATTTACCGGCGTTGCTCGTGACGGCGGGCGGCACGCGTTGGGTTTTTAAAAACGAAGAGGCCGACGCGGGCGCGCAAAAGAAGAAAGCGGTATCGGCCGTTGAAATCGACGAACTATTGGCCGAAATATTTTCGAACAAGAAAAAAGCGACGGCGGCTCAAGAACAGATTTTTCACGACAGCCTGTGCGCGCAAGGCAATCACGCGACGTACGCAATGGATCTCGTGCTCGAAGCGCTCGGACTTTGTTTGCCCGGCATGTCGACGGCGCCGTCTCCGTCGCAGCGGCGGCATGAGCTCGCGTATGCATCGGGCCAGCGAATCATTGCGTTGGTTCAATCGGGTTTCTCGGCGCGTCGCGCATTGACGCCGAACGCGTTTAATAATGCGATTCGCTTAAACTCTGCGGTGGGGGGATCCATCGATGTGATCGTTCATTTGATGGCGATCGCGCACGAGTCGGGCGTGCCACTGGCGCTGGATCAATTCGATCGAATCGCGCGCGAGACACCGCAAGTGTGTCGGCTCGGCGGCGTCGGCGCGAAAGACCCGCATCGGTTGGAAGATTTGGATCGCGCCGGCGGCGTATGGGCCGTGATGCACGTGCTGAAAGATCTGGTCGCGCCGACGACGACCGTGTGCGGCAAAGGCGCGCTCGAACTCGCGAAAACGTCGGTCGTGAAAGATACGCATGTGATCGTGGCGACGCGTCCGTATGCGAAGCAGAGCGGCATCGGGATGTTGCGCGGAAATCTCGCGCCGCGCGGCGCCGCCTTTTTGATCAACCAGGTTTTGCCCGCGCTTGCGAAGTTCAGCGGCTCGGCCGAAGTTTTCGAATCGGAATTCGACGCGTTGAAAGTGGTGGCTTCGGGAAAGATCAAAAAAGGCACGGCGATTTTCGTGCGCGGCCAAGGACCGAAGGGTGGGCCGGGTTTGCGGAAACTTTTGTTTTTACCGGCGTTGCTCGAATGTTTGGGATTGAATAAAACGGTGCCGGTAATCACTGATGGGCGTTTGCCGGACACGCCGGCCGGATTATTTATCAGTTCGGTATCGCCGGAAAGCATGGTGACCGGCCCATTGGCCGTTCTCAAGACCGGTGATATGATTGAGATCGACGTCGAGAAACGCACGTTCGGCGTGCGTCTCACGGACATGGACATGAAGATTCGTCAGGCGCGCTGGCAGGCGCCCGACAACAAAGCCACAAAAGGATTTCTCGGACGCTATTCGCGCTCAGTGTCGGACGCTTACGACGGCGCGGTGATGAAGTAATTTCTTAAATCGTCAGACCCACCGCATTCGGGTGGCACCTCAGGACCCTCTACAAAAGGCAATTCGGAGCGATGGTTTAAAGACCACAAACAAGGATGAACAAGACAGTCATGAAAGAAAGCGCAAAGAAGACCAGCAGCAGTAGTACGCCGCAGGAATCAACCCCGCCAATGTTGTCCGGAGCCCAGATCGTCGTCGAAGGGCTCGTCCGCGAAGGAGTGACCCACATCTTCGGAATTCCGGGAGGCGCGTGCCTTCCGTTGTTCGACGCGTTCTACGGAGCGAAACTCAATCTCGTATTGACGCGCCACGAACAAGGCGCCGCGCATATGGCCGACGGCTTCGCGCGTTCGACGGGCCGTGTCGGCGTGTGCATCGCGACCTCAGGTCCCGGTGCGACGAACCTCGTTACGGGCCTCGCCACCGCGCACATGGATTCGATTCCAATCGTTGCGCTGACGGGCCAAGTGGCGACTCACTTGATCGGCAACGATGCGTTCCAAGAAGCGGACGCGACCGGCGTGATGCGCCCGGTCACGAAACACAACTTTATGGTCAAAGACGTGCGCGATCTCGCGCGTACGCTACGCGAAGCGTTCTATATCGCGCGCAGCGGTCGCCCGGGTCCTGTGCATGTGGACATTCCGGTGGACGTGCAGCGCGCGAAAGTGCCGTACGTGTGGCCGGAGACGATCCATCTGCGCTCGTACAAGCCGAAGACCGAAGGTCATCCGAAACAAATTCATAAGGCGATCGAACTGCTCGAGAGCGCCGAGAAGCCGTTGTTGTACGTGGGCGGCGGTGCGGTGTTGTCGGGCGCCACGCAAGAACTCGTGAAACTCGCCGAACGCGCGGATATTCCGGTCGTGCACACGCTGATGGCGAACGGCGCGTTCCCGTTCGATCATCCGAACTACATCGGCGTGCTCGGCATGCACGGTAAATATTCGGCGAACATCGCGATGCAGAACTGCGACGTGCTCATGTCGTGCGGCGCGCGGTTCGACGACCGCGTGACCGGTAACTTGGCCACGTTCTCGAAACAATCGAAGAAGATCCACATCGACATCGATCCGGCGAACATCGGCAAGACCGTGCCGGTGGACGTGCCGCTCGTGGGCGACGTGAAAGCGGTCGTGAAATCGATCGCCGAGCAAATCAAACCGGCCAAGCACGCGCCGTGGCGCAAACAAATTCAAGAGTGGGAAGACAAACACCCGTTCGCGATCAAGCCCGGTTCGAAAGTTCTGCAGCCGCAGTTCTTGATTCAGGAATTGCACCGGCTGACCAAAGGCGAGGCGATCGTGGCGACCGGCGTGGGCCAACACCAGATGTGGGCCATGCAATGGTACCAATGCAAAACGCCGAAGAACTTCTTGACCTCGGGCGGTCTCGGCACGATGGGCTTCGGTTTTCCTTCGGCCATCGGCGCGCGGTTCGCGAACCCCGAGAGGATCGTGGTTTGCATCGACGGTGACGGTTCGTTCCAGATGACGATGTCCGAACTCGCGACGATCGTGCACGAGAACGTGAAGGTCATCATCATCGTGATCAACAATTATTTTCTCGGCATGGTGCGTCAGTGGCAAGAATTGTTCTACAAGGAACGTTTCTCGGCTTCGAATCTCACGACGCACGGGCACGATACCGAGAAAGACGGTTTCCCGGAAGCCGGCTCGCTCAAGTATCTGCCGGACTTCGTGAAGTTTGTCGACGCATACGGTGTGAAAGGCAAGCGTATTTTCAAAAACGAAGAAGTCGAAGGTGCGATCAAGGAAGCATTGGCCGCGAAAGGGCCGTTCCTGATCGAGGCGATGATCTCGCCGGACGAAAAAGTGTTCCCGATGGTGCCGGCAGGCGCAGGCTTGGACGAAATCATCGTGGACATGGCGTAAGGAGAACGATCATGACCACAACAACGGATATGAAACATACGATCTCGCTTCTCGTGGAAAACAAATTCGGCGTGCTCGCGCGGATCTCGGGGCTTTTCTCGGCGCGCGGCTACAACATCGACTCGCTGTCGGTCGGAACCACCGAAGATCCGGCCGTGTCGCGCATGACGATCGTCGTGAAAGGCGATGATCGCGTGCTCGAGCAAGTCGAGAAACAGCTAAACAAATTGATCGACGTGATCAAGGTCGCGGATTACCAGGAGACGCCGCATCTCGAGCGGAACCTGGCGCTGATCAAGATCGCCGCCGATAAAAATACGCGCAGCGAGTTGATCCAAATTTGCGATATTTTCCGCGCAAAGATCGTGGACGTGGCGGTTGATTCGATTATCGTCGAAATGACCGGAGATGAAGAAAAAATAGAAGCGCTGTTAAGGATGCTTCGACCGTTTGGCATTAAAGAAATGTGTCGCACGGGCATTGTGGCGATGGCACGAGGCGCTAAAGGCATCTCGATCGCCGAACTAGAGAGGGTGTTATCATGAGCAAGACAGACGTGAAGCAAGAAGCGAAGAAGGGTTTTTCTTCGAACGGCAAAGCCGCCGAAGGCGCTTTGCAGGCGAAGGTTTATCACGACGAAGATGCCGACCTTAAATGGTTGAAAGGCAAACGCATCGTGGTGGTCGGTTACGGATCGCAAGGTCACGGGCAAGCGTTGAATTTGCGCGACTCGGGCCTCGACGTTCACATCGCGGTGCGTAAAGACGGCCGCGGTTGGAACTTGGCGCTCAAGCACGGATGGGCCGAGGGAAAAAATCTCTCGAACAACATCGCCGCCGAAGTGAAACAAGCCGATTGGGTTCACATTTTATTGCCCGATGAAACGCAAGCCGAAGTTTGGAACGCGGAAATTGCGCCGAACTTGAAGAAAGGCGCGACGGTTGCGTTCTCTCATGGTTTCAATATCCGCTTCTCACAGATCGTGCCGCCGAAAGATTGCGACGTGGTATTGGTCGCTCCGAAAGGCCCGGGCCATTTGGTTCGCCGCACATATGAAGAGGGACGCGGAACGCCGGCACTCATCGCGATCGAACAAGACGCGTCCGGCAAAGCGTTTCAGACCGCTCTCGCGTTCTGCAAAGGCATCGGGTCCGCGCGCGCGGGCGTGATTCAGACCACGTTCAAAGAGGAAACCGAAACCGACTTGTTCGGTGAGCAGGTGGTTCTCTGCGGCGGCGCGGTCGAGTTGATCAAGAAAGGTTTCGAAACGTTGATCGAAGCCGGCTATCAACCGGAAGTCGCGTACTTCGAGTGTTTGCACGAATTGAAGTTGATCGTCGATCTCGTTCAAGAGGGTGGCATCGGCTGGATGAACTACTCGATCTCGAACACGGCCGAATACGGCGAATACAGCCGCGGTCCGCGCATCGTCACCGAAGACACGAAGAAAGAAATGAAGAAAGTGCTCGGCGAAATTCAGAGCGGCGAATTCGCGCGCGAATACTTGCTTGAGAATAAAGTGGGGAAACCGGTGTTCAACTCATACCGCAAAGCGACCGACGATCATCAGATCGAAAAAGTCGGCGCTGCGTTGCGTGCGATGATGCCGTGGCTAAAAAAGCGTGAGTAAATTTCCGATCGCCGGCGACGGCTGGCGTTTCATTATCGGTTTCAGCGCGCTCGGTGCGTTCCTCCTTTGGCTTGGCCAATGGTGGAGCGCGCCGTGGGGCGTTGTATTTATCGGGCTCAGCATTTTCTCGCTGTATTTTTTTCGGGATTTCGACCGTGCGACGGTTATCGATGAAAATGCGATCTACAGCCCCGGCGACGGCAAAGTGATGGAAACGGCAACATTGACCGAAGGGCCTTATTCGGGACAGAAAATCATCCGTATTTTCTTGTCGGTGTTTGACGGCCACGTGCAACGATCGCCGGCAAAAGGCGTCGTAAAAAAAATTGAATACAAAAAAGGACTGTTCTTGGATGCGCGCGATCCAAAGGCGCATGTCGATAACGAGCAGAATACGGTGACGCTGCAAACGGCGAACGGCATTTTGATCGTGAAACAAATCGCGGGTTTGATCGCGCGGCGTATTGTGTGGTGGATCAATGAGGGCACCGAATTATCTCAGGGCGAGCGTTACGGGCTGATTCGTTTTGGCTCGCAAGTGGATGTGATCATGCCGGCATCGGCGCAATTCAGCGTGAAGCCCGGTGAACGCGTGGTCAGCGGCGAAACTGTCATTGCGAGGTGGAATTAATGGACCAGCCCCCTGTTAACAGGTTTCATCGAGCGCGCGTTTTCTTGCCGAGTTTATTTACGGTTGGCAATATGGCGATGGGATTCTTTGCGATTCTGGCCGCGTTCGACGGCCGTTGGGTCGCGGCGCCCTCGGCCATTTTCGTCGGACATATCCTCGATATTCTCGACGGCCGCGTGGCGCGCTGGTTCAATATGACCACGTCGTTTGGCGGCGAGTTCGACTCGTTCGCGGATTTGATCTCGTTCGGTCTCGCGCCGGCAGTGATGATTTATCTTCTCGCATTAAAAGATTTCGGAAAACCGGGTTTCTTATTGGCATTTTTGTTCGTGCTTTGCGGCGCGTTGCGTCTGACACGTTTCAATTTGAAATCCCATGAGAGAGTTGAAACCGGCACGCCGGCGCCGAGCACAAATTTTTCCGGCCTCCCGATTCCAGGCGCCGGCGGATTTTTGGCTGTGCTCGTTTTATTGTTCGGTCTTTCCGACGCGGGACGGCAAGGTCGTACGATGAATCTCATTTACCATCAAGTTCCACATCTGCGAGAGGCAATTCCGTTGATTGTGTTCGGCTTGTCGATGCTGATGATCTCAAAAGTTCAGTACATTTCATTTAAGAAGACGCATTTCTTCCGTCCGCAATCACTGCCGACGTTTATGATTACGGTTTTCGTTTTTTTTATGATCTACATGTACCCGGAAAATACGATCTTTACGATCTATGCCGGATACGTTTCGTGGGGAATTATTTCTACGGTCTGGCGCTCGGTGCGTCTCCGTCGAAAAGAACCCGCTCAAGTCTAATCCATGAAAAATAAGAAACTCATTATTTTCGATACCACGTTGCGCGACGGCGAACAATCGCCGGGCGCAAGTTTGAATTTCGAGGAAAAAATCGAAGTTGCGCATCAATTGGCACGGCTCGGTGTGGACGTGATCGAAGGCGGTTTTCCGGTCACAAGTCCCGGTGATGCAGCGGCCGTCACGGAAATGGCGAAGAAAGTGAAAGGCCCTGAAATTTGCGGACTCGCGCGTTGCGTGAAGATGGACATCGATGCGGCGTGGAACGCGGTCAAGTTTTCGAAGAAACCGCGCATTCACGTATTCATCGCAACCAGCGAAATCCACATGCAAAAGAAGTTGAAGATGTCGCGGCAACAGGTGCTCGACCGCATCGCCGAAATGGTTGCGTATACGGCGAAGTATTGCGCGAACGTGGACTTTTCTCCGGAAGACGCGGTTCGTTCCGATTTTAAATTTCTCACACAAGCGGTTCAGACCGCGATTGAAGCGGGCGCACGCACGATCAACGTGCCCGACACGGTCGGATACGCGATTCCGTTCGAGTTCGGCGGCATGATCAAACGATTAATCGACGAAACGCCCGGCTCCGAAAAAGCGATTTTCTCGGTTCATTGCCACAACGATTTGGGATTGGCCGTTTCGAATTCTTTGGCCGCCGTTCGCAACGGTGTTCGCCAAGTCGAATGCACAATCAACGGAATCGGCGAACGCGCCGGCAACGCCTCGCTCGAGGAGATCGTGATGGCGCTCGCCACGCGCAAAGACTTTTTCGGTTTGGATACGAACATCCACACTGAGGAGATTTACCGCACGAGCCGGCTCGTTTCGCGGCTGACCGGCATGCAAGTTCAGCCGAACAAAGCGATCGTCGGCGCGAATGCGTTCGCGCATGAAGCGGGCATTCATCAAGACGGCGTGATGAAACATCGCCAAACGTATGAAATCATGACGCCCGAATCGGTCGGCGTGCCGTCGTCACAGATCATTTTGGGGAAACTGTCGGGCCGGCACGCGTTACAGAAGCGCATGAAGGATCTCGGTTTTTCTTTTGACGGCCGCGAGCTCGATCAATTATTCGCTCAATTTAAGGAATTGGCGGATAAGAAAAAGTACGTGTTTGATGAAGATTTACTGACGTTGGTCGAAGAAAAAGAAGGGATCACTGCCGACAAGTTCAAACTTGAGTACTTGCAGACGAGTTCCGGAACCGGCATCGTTCCGACCGCGACCGTTCGCGTTTCATTGAACGGCCAAATCATTCAAGAAGCGGCGGTCGGCGACGGCCCCGTCGATGCGGTCTACAAGGCAATCGATAAAATCACGAAAGTGCCCGTGAAACTTCTCGACTACAAATTGTCCGCGGTATCGGGGGGAAAGGATGCCCAAGGCGAGGTGACCGTCCAATTGGAGACAAAGACCGGTTCCACCGTGCGCGGCAAAGGCGCATCGACCGATATTATTGAAGCGAGTGCGAAGGCGTATTTGTCCGCGTTGAACCGTATCGACAACAAGAGAACGAAGAAGCCGGTTGTCGACGCGAAGAAAGAGAAGATTTAAGTGGCGAAACTGGTCCCCAAGCTGGTTTTGGACGATGCTTGGGTGCCGCTCGTGCAGCAACGCGATTATGCGGTGTTGTGCAACTCGGGTGATTCGGCTTATTTGCGCTTTGGGCTTGGTCACGGCATGTATATCGGAGTCGATCCGACGCCGTCGGGGCGCGTGGTCAACTCAATAAACTTTGAAGACGGCGCCCCATCGTTGATGGGAAAAATCCCAAGCGATACGAAGGTGATCCTCGGGCGAACGTCCGATTGCGCGGTGAAGATCATGCATGCGATCGTTTCGCGTCATCATCTCGAGATTACGATGACAAAGAATATTTTAGTGCTGCGCGATCTCGGATCGACGAACGGAACGTTCATTCATAACGGCGCCATGTTTTTTGACATTGAGAAGTACAACGAAGAGCATCCGCCGGAAAAGGCGGCTGAAAACACGCTCGACGAGATTCATCAGGCGTTTGGGCCCGAGCTCGACGACTTCTTAATGTCTTATCATCAATCGAAAAAGGAAAAATAAAAGTATGTCATCCGCAACGATCAACGCAAAGAAAAACACTGAATCAAAGAAAGAGCCGAAGACCAGCTACAAAATCGCCGTGCTCGAAGGCGACGGAACGGGCCCCGAAGTGGTACGCGAAGGATTGAAAGTCCTAAACGCCGCTTCCCGCAAACACAAATTTAAGTTGGAGTTCGTGAATTACGACCTCGGCGGCGAGCGCTACAAGAAGTCCGGAGAGATTCTGCCGGACAGCGTGCTCGGCGAATTGCGCAAAATGGATTCTATTTTCCTCGGCGCTATCGGCCATCCGGACGTAAAACCCGGCATTCTTGAGAAAGGATTGCTGCTTCGTTTGCGATTCGAGTTGGACCAATACATTAATTTACGGCCGGTAAAATTGTTTCCGAACGTGGAGACACCGCTTGCAAATAAAAAGCCGGAAGACATTGATTTTGTGGTGGTTCGGGAAAATACCGAGGGACTTTATACGGGGGCCGGAGGTTTTTTACGCCGCGGCACCCCGAACGAAGTGGCCGTTCAAGAGTCGATCAATACGCGTATGGGGGCCGAGCGCTGCCTGCGTTACGCGTTCGAACTCACGCAGAAGCGTGCGAAAAAGAAAATGCTCACATTGTGCGGAAAAACCAACGTGCTGACGTTTGCGTTCGATCTATGGGAACGGGCTTTTTATGAATCGGCCAAAGATTATCCGGATGTGAAAACCGATTACGCGCATGTTGACGCGACGTGCATGTGGATGGTGAAAAATCCGGAGTACTTCGACGTGATCGTGACTGACAATATGTTCGGCGACATCATCACCGACTTGGGCGCGATGATTCAAGGCGGCATGGGCATTGCGGCCGGCGGCAACATCAACCCGCAGGGCGTGTCGATGTTCGAGCCCATCGGCGGTTCCGCGCCGAAATACACGGGCCGCAACGTGATCAATCCGTTGGCAGCAATCTGCGCGGGCGGCATGTTGCTCTCGGAAATCGGCCAGAATGAAGCGGGAGAAGCGGTCGAAGCGGCCGTCTACAAAGCGCTCGAATCCGGCAAAATCAAAAGCTTGGCCGCCGGCAAAATGGGCATGTCGACCACAGAAGTGGGTGACTTGGTCGCGTCGCTGATCTAACCGACCTTCAGTAGTATTTTCCCGACTTGCTGTTTTCCCTCGAGGTAGTCGTGAGCGCTGCTCGCTTCCTCGAGGGAAAACACTCGGTCGACGACCGGCGTGATGCCGCCGTTGAAAACGGCCGTGCTCAGATCTTGAAATTCGCGCTGCGTGCCGAGCCGTGCGCCGAAGATCGTGATGTCGCGGCTGAACATGCCGCGTAAATCCAATGTGACAGCGGGGCCGGTTGTTGCGCCGCAGGTGGCGAGACGGCCGTAGCGCGCGAGCGACTTCAGACTTTTTTCCCACGTAAGCGGTCCGACTTGTTCGATCACCACTTCAACGCCGCGTCCGTCGGTGTTTTTTAACGCCCATTTCGAAAAATCCGAGTCGCGCTCCTCGACGAAAACGTCGTCGGCGCCCAATGTTTTCAGCTTCGCGACTTTGTGTTTGTTCGTCGTGACCGCGAGCACTTTCGCGCCTTTCAATTTCGCTATTTGCATCGCGGCGACTCCGACGCCGCCGCTCGCACCCAGCACAAGCACATTTTCTCCGGCGGCAACCTTCGCTTTTCCTACCACCATATGCCAGGCGGTCGCATAAGCCAACGGAAATGCGGCCGCTTGTTCGAACGAGATTTGATCGGGAATGGCCACAACGTTTTGATCGGGCACACAAACGTACTCGGCATAAGTTCCGGCGCGTTTCGTTCCGAGGATTTCGAAATGGTCGCATTGATTGTCGAGCCCGCGACGGCAAAATGCGCAACTCCCGTCGGAAATACCCGGAAAAATCAACACGCGTTCGCCCGCGCTGACGCCTTCGGCGCCGTTTCCAGTCTCTTCGACGACACCCGCGCCGTCCGCGCCAAGAATATGCGGGAATTTCACCGGATAAGCGGGACTTCCTTTCCTGGCCCAAATGTCGACATAGTTAAGCGCGGCCGCCGAAATTTTCACAAGCACTTCATTTTCTTTGGGTTCCGGCTTTGGGACATCCGTTAACGTTAAAACGTCAGGTGCGCCGGTCTGGTTGATCAAAATCGCCTTCATAAACCCTCCAGGGAAAACCAAAAAATTGGGTTGAAATCACGAGATTTCTACCATAAATACGTAGAGAACTTCAGGTTTGCACACAGGGAATGAGGGATGACGAAAATGACCCTACTTTTAGCGTTGATTGCGATTCCTGGCCAACTCAATTACGTTCATGCGTGGAGTTGGGAATCGCCGGAAAACGTTATGCCGTCGCTGCGCGATGACCTCGATCGCGAAATCGCCGCTTATCGTCAGCAAGTTCTGAACGGAATGAGTTTGCACGATCGCATCATCCACTTGGATCGTCTGATCGACAACTACAAACCGATGGGAATCAACGTCGCCGAACTGGAAACCGAACGAAACCGCCTCGTGCTTGAAGAGAAACAATCTCAATTGCGCGCTTCAGCCGCCCAAGATCAGGCGACTGTGCTATTCGACCGCGGCGCCGCCGAATACAAAGAGGGAAAATACGATGAAGCGCTGCTCACCTTTCAAGAAGCCGAACGTTTGATCCCTCAGGATTCGGCGATCAAAGACGCGCGCCGACGTTTGAGCAACGTTACGCCGATTCTCGAAAACGAAGTGGGTTCCGGCAAAGATTCGCAGCTGATTCGGCTTGCGGTCACGCGCTACCTTGAGAACGATCCGAAACGCGCGATCAACGCGCTCATGTACGCCGAAGATAAAAAAGTCGCGCGGCCTGAGATCAGCCGTTTGCGTCGCTTGATCGAAGCGGACCATCCCGAAGTTGAAGCTCCAACATTGCCGTCGGGATTATCGTTGGTAGATCACAAGTTGCAGCTCTCTCTCGAAGCGATTTATGACGGCCGGTATCTTTCGGCGATTTCCGAATGCACGGACGTTCTCGACTTGGAGCCGACCAACGTGCTCGCATTGACGCGTCTCGGTTCCGCGTATTTTGCGATGAACGAACGTGAAAAGGCCAAACAAATTTGGACGAAAGCTTTGCAGTACGATCCGAACAACGACGTGCTGAAAAAATTCCTTTATGGTTCAAAAGGTAATACGCGTGTCGAAACTCGTTAAGCGTTTTCTGGGGGTGATCGGAGCGTTGGCTCTGTTGAGCGTGCCGATGTTCGCCGAATTATCGTTGGACAGCGAGCGTCTCGATCTAGAGATGCGCATGCAAAAGCGCGTTGAAGAGGCGCTCGGTAAAATTTTGCCGGCCGGACAATTTGTGGTCGTGATCCGCGTTGAACCTTTGGCGAAGTCCAACGAAACAACGGAATCCGGCGGAGGCGAAGGTGATGATAACGTCGGTTTTTATCTGCCGGGCGTACCCGTAAAAAAATCATTCGACTCGACCGGTAATCAAATGCAAAACCTCGTCGATACGTTAAAGCCTGAGTCGAAAATTTTTCAAAAGTTTATTCGCCGTATTCAGGTGACGTTGGTCGTCGATCAAGACGCACCGGACGACGTGGTTTCGAAAATCCGGGATCTCACGCGTCAAATGTTGAGTCTCGACGCCGCGCGCGGAGATACGCTCGATATTCAACGCACCGTTTTCGCGAAACAGGTCGAAGTGCAAACGACGCCGACCGGTATCTTGAAAGTTCAGAAAGAACTGAAAAGTTATTGGCTGCTCGTATCGCTCACATTGATTTTATTTTGCATCGGCGTTTTCTTCCTGTTTATGTTCGGCCCCCTCCGGGGGTTCTTGAACAACTTCGTGCAAATTTTGCCGACGCTGAAACCGCAGGAACAAGCGCGTCGCGGCATGGAGATGCCGATGATGGCCGGTTATATGTCGCCGTACGGTCTGCCGCCGGCGCCGGCGCCCGCGAATCCGGCGGCCGCGTTCTCGGGTTCGTTGCAAGTTGAAAATCCAAATAAGACCACGTTACCGTTCGGTTTTATCCGCGAAGACCATTTGGGGAATTTGGCGATTCTGTTGTCGCGTGAAAGTCCGGAAAATGCGGCGGTCGTTCTCGGATATTTGCCGCCGGAATGGATCAGCCGTGTGTTGGCGCGCATGGATGGTCCGATGCAATCGGATGTCGCCGCGCATTTGGCCACCACGAGGCAATTGTTACCCGAGCAAGTTGAAGACATCGAGCAGGATCTGAAGCGCCGGCTCGACTACTTGGTCGGCGGTCCCGACCGAATATTCGCGGTGTACGAATCATTGGATCCCGAAGCGCAGCGGCGCATGCTCGAAAGTCTAAAAGATTCGCGTCCCGAGATCGTCGAGGAGTTGCGTCAACGCACGCTGTTGTTCGAAGACTTGGAGCGCCTCGATGACGCCGCCTTAAAAGCGGTTTTGCGCGAAGTGGATTTGCAGACGATCGTGCTTAGTTTGCGAGGTGTGACGCCCAATTTGAAAAAACACATTCTCGATCACATGAGCGAAGGCAAGGCGGAGATCGTTCGCCAAGAACTTGAGCTCAACGAAGGGGCCACCGCCGGAAAGGCCGCCATGGATGCTCAACGCAAGGTCATTCTCATCGCCAAGCGGCTTGAGCGCGAAGGGCAAATAAATTTCCCTCATATCGCCGATGCGCCGCCGTCGTTCCGTTACGGACCGTCGCTGCGGTCCACGTTGAAATTGCCGCCGGGCATGCAAATTGAAGAGGCTATTTCATCGGAATCGGCGGCTCCCGCCGAAACAAAACCCGCTAAAGAGGAAGACATCGCCGACAAAATTAAAAAATTTATGACGCGACGCAACGATGCACGCACTGAACGTTTCCCGAATGACACGAGGCGAGGCGAATAATCATGGATCTGATGACATTGCTCGGTTGGTGCATCGGCCTCGGCGCGATCGGCTGGACGCTCGACGCGGGCGGAACGATGGAATTTTTTCTGAACAAACGCGCGATGGTGCTCGTTTACGGCGGAACGCTCGGCGCGACGCTGATCACCTATCCGTGGAGCTTGTTGAAGCGCGTGCCGATGTCGCTATTATTGTTTGTTTTCCCGGGACGGCGGGAGTCGGCGGACAGCGTGATGTCGCGTATGATGATGCTGTCGAACCGCGCGCGCCGCACGAGCATGGAAAGTCTTGAGCAAGACATGCGGGGAACGCGCGACCAATTTCTCGCGAACGGATTAAAGATGATCGCCGACGGTTTGACGCCCGACGTGGTCCGCGGAAGTTTGGAAAAAGAGCTTCATTTTATCCGGCTCCGTCACTCCGAAATCTCGAACGTGTTCCGCAACATGGCAACCTACGCGCCCATTTTCGGTTTGCTCGGCACGTTGGTCGGCGTCGTGGAAGTGATGATGAATCTCACCGACCCGCGCACGATGGGATTGCATATGGCCATCGCGATGACGGCCACTTTTTACGGAATTTTCGGCGCGAATTTCCTTTTCCTGCCGATCGCCGGAAAGTTACAGGCGTATTCGGAGCAAGAACTTTTTCTTAAAGAAGTGATGATCGAGGGCGTTTTGTCGATTCAACAACAAGAAGTGCCTGCCATTCTTTCTCGCCGCTTGGAAGCTTATTTGAACCGCAAAAATCGGGGAAAAATTACGGGTTCGACCATTTCGCCCGCCGGTGAGAAGCCACTGAAGCGTGACGTGGCATGATTCATCGCCTGTTCCGCTCTCCGCACGATTCACGGAACGAAGGCATTTGGCTCACGATTTAC
>CAYXDS010000037.1:0-15319 GCA_964463805.1 uncultured Elusimicrobia bacterium
AATTCATGCGCGAGAAACCCCAGCTCATCGGCACTTTCTACCGGAATGTGAGTATCCCACTGACCTTCGCCGATCGCTTTCGCGCCTTCGGTCAAATGCTGAATCGGCCGCGTCAATTTTTGAGAAAGTAAAAACGCAAGAAAAAGTCCCACGACGAGCACCAAGCACATGCTGCCCATCAACTTCGGCCATACGCGTCGAATGATCGACTCAAGCTTTTCCTCGACCAAGTTTTGATTGAATCCCAAATACACGACGCCATTGATTCGATCGCCGCGGATGTTGACTTCGCTTACGGGCAGGCAGTAGTAACGCCATCTCTCGTCGGTTCTCACGTCGTCGCGAACGAGCGGCTGAATCGCGTTCGATGCGCCGGTGGGACACGTCGGAGAGAGTTTGCGGAACCGCTGTGTGCTTTCAAGTCCGCCCAAAAGGATCGCGCCGCGCGACTGGTCGACAAACACCGCGTACGCAAGTTCGGGGATCGACCGCTCCAACGATTCGCTGGTTGCCTGAATCGCCAAATCGTCGCCCAAATAAATCGCGTCGGTGCAGGCGCCGCGAAAATTTTGGAACCACGTTTCCTGACCGTGTTCGATTTCGTGTTGAAGAAACGTGCGCCACGTGACGACCGTCGACAGACCGGTGAAAGCGACCACCGCAAGAATCAACGATATCGTAAAGAGGGTTAATCGGGGCCGTAACTTCACAGTCGTCCGCCGGCCAAGATTATTTTTGAACCTCGATGATCTTCACTTTCGAACCTGCCTTCAACTCCGGCGGTTTCTGAACGATAACGATTTCACCCGGATTGATACCCGCCTGAATTTGGGTGAATTCCGTCGACACATATCCCACTTGAACGTCTTTGGATTCTGCCACGTTATCCTTGTTGATCGTAAAGAGTTGAAATCCGCCCGACGTTTTCACGAGCGCGTCGTTCGGCACCGAGATCGCATCGTCGGCTTCATAGGTAATCACTTTCGTGCGCGCGAACATGCCCGGCAAAAGCAGACTGTCCGGGTTCGGGATCTTCGCGGTAATTTCAAACGTCTTGCTTTCGCCGATGATGATCGGCGAGATGCTTTCGATGGTTCCTTCAAAAACATTGCCCGGATAAGCGTCGACGGTGACGAGCATCTTTTGGCCCGGATAAATCTTATCGACCTGCTTCTCGATGATGCCCACTTTCACAAGCACGTTTTTAATCGAAACGAGCGTCGATACTTTTCGTTGCGGCGTCACGAATTCTCCGACGTCCGCCTCACGTTCCCCGAGAATTCCGTCGCGCGTGGCCGTCAGACGCGTTTTATCGAGTTCCGACTGCGCCACATCGAGATTCAAACGCGCCTCATCCAATTTCGTTTTAGAGACGCCGCCCAATTGATAAAGTTTTTCGGTCTGTTCGAGTTCATTTTTCGCGCGTTGCACTTTCAACATTGCGTCGCGCTCGCTCAAACGGCCGATGATTTCGCCGCGGCGCACTTTTCGTCCGGGCATCACGTTTAATTCTTCGATACGACCATCCACTTGGAAACGCAACTCGATTTCGGCTTCCCCTTTCAACGTACCGACCGCGTTAATCGCGTCTTGGAAACGGCCGAGCTTGGCCTCGATCGCGTTCACCGGGATTTCATCCGGAGCGTTCGCCGCTTGCTCTTGTTCTTCTTGTTGAGCCGAGCTGCCGGATCCGCGCAATTTTTTAATGCCCCACATCGCACCGGCGATGACTACGAAAGCAAGGATGAGCGCCGTGGTTTTGTTTTTAGCGCACCACGATTTAATTTTTTGGACAAGCGCGTTCGCTTTTTTAGGCTGAGGCGCCGAACCAGCAGGCGATGGCTCAGGAGTCGCGGGCTCTATCGGCGCGACAGGCGTCGCCGGAGTCGATACAGGCTCGTCTGCATGCAACGAAGGGAATTGAAAATCATCCGGGGCGCCGGGCTTTTTATCGTCGGAAGTTGGTTCTGACATTTCAGCTATTGAAGCGAAGGCGGCGTGCGTGATTTTCCGTGCGCAGAAAATACCTCTTCAATTTCGTCGTAGTTTAATTCTTCTTTTTCAACGAGAAGCTGCGCAAATGTCTCAACCATTTTCCACTCGCGGCGAAGGAACGCCTCTGTTTCTTTTTCGCACTGCTTGAGGATCGCCTGCGTTTCGTCATTTAACTGTTTCTTAAACGATTCTGAAAGGGTGGAATGAAATCCGTTGTTGTTTTGTGTGATCGAGTAATTGCCGATGATGCCGCTCGTGCCCATACCCAATTGCCATACCATGGCTTGAGCAAGGTTTAGCGCATTCGCAAAATCGGACGACACACCGGTGGTTGTCTTCCCATATTTGATTTTCTCACAGAGGTATCCGGCCAGAGACATCTTAATGGAAGCGATCATCTCGTCTTTCGTTTGCGAGTATTGTTCCTCACGCGGCACCGGCAACACGTGCCCCAACGCTCCGCCTCGATGCAGGATCGTCGCCTTGAAGACATCGTGCGTTGGATGCTCCATGTAAACGGTCACCAGATGTCCGGCCTCGTGAACGGCCGTCATTTCTCTTTCCTTGTCCGACATCGGCAATCGGTGCGCAATACCGAGGTCAATACGCTCAAACGCGGAGGATAAGTCTTTCAAAAGGATAATTTCACGGTTTTCACGAGCGGCAATGAGGGCCGATTCTTTTACGCCCGCTTCGATTTCGGCCGGCGATTTTTGCACGGCGCGCTGCGCGAGTTTTTTCATATCAAGAGTCGGGTCCGCTTTCACTTTCCCGAGATAATAACGAAACAAGTCTTCACGCTCTTTCTGGTGCGGTTTGCCCACGTAAATTTTGCGGTCAAAACGGCCCGGTCGCAGTAATGCGGGATCCAACGTGTCTTCGGCAGCGTTCGTCGCGCCGATGAAAATAAGTCTATCCGACCCCGATTGGATACCGTCCATTTGGACAAGCAGTTCATTTTGCGTCGAATTGGTTTCTTCAGAACCGCCGAACGCGTTGAACGTGCGTGCGCGGCCGATCACGTCGAGCTCATCGATGAATACGATGCAAGCGCCGTGCGCTTCGGCCAGCAAACGCGCGCGTTTCATCAACTGACGTACGCGCGAAGCGCCGACGCCCACGAATACTTCGACGAACTCACTGCCGGAAATGGCCAAGAATGGGATCTTTGATTCGGAGGCGATCGCTTTCGCGAGCAGCGTTTTGCCGCAACCGGGAGGACCTTGCATCAGGATACCTTTCACGATTTTTCCGCCGATCTTTTTGATCAAGGCGCGATCGCGGATCAACTGAACGACCTCGAGCGATTCGCGTTTCGCTTCCTCGAGGCCGATCACGTCCGAGAACTTAATATTGATGAACTCCGCATCCAATTTGCGCGACTGAGAAGAAAGTTTCGACATTCCACCCATCATGAAATAACGATAGCCGAACACGAACACCAGCGAGCTGACGATCGCGTTGAACAGATAGATCGGGAAACTCGCAAGAAGCGATTGTTTTTGGAAGGACTCAAGCTGGAAAAGGAATACGTACGACCCGGCGATTGTGACCGCAATGGTCATTACAATCAGCAACCACTTCACTATGGACAACCAATTGTCGTCCCACCAAAGCTTTAATTTCGCTTTATTCATAAAAAGACGGAGAACCCCTTTCGTTGGAGAGTTATTTTCGGCAGGGTTGTATGGAAGATACTATTTCTTTTTCGCCGGTTCGGCGGGCACGGATGCTTTCGGCGCTTCTCCCACTTTATCTTTCATGCGTTGACGCAATTCTTCAAGGTCGACTTGGCGATCGCGTTGGATTTCTTTCATACGGCTGTTCCATTGATAACGCGCGATAGACTGCGAGAGAAGCTGAACGACGCCGGTGATGATGATCAACGCAGCGAGTCCGAGAGAAATCATGGATTTTTTCCGATCCGGAACCAAAAAACTCAAAATCACACCGAGCAAGCCCATCGCGACAATGATGAGCGGTAAAGCGGAGCTACCAAATGGAGACATTTTTCTCCTCCTTTCGACGATAAAAAAACGAATTGGAATTCGTTTCGATTCTAACAGGGCATCTATTGGATATCAAGATGTTTAACTTTTAATCTCGCCTTGAATCCGCCGATCTCTGCTCTTACAATTTAGTGCATGGAACTCAAAACCGTTAACCGTTTCGTTTCAACATTGGCCGGAGCCTTCCGCTCTTTCTACATATATAACCTTGATAACAAAGCGTTTGAAGAAATCCTTCAGAACCTCGCGCGCCGGTTCCAAGACACCCAACAACCGCCAGCGCCCATCCATTTGACGATTTCCAGCCGCTCGTTGCTTTTGGACGGCGAACCGGTCGGTTACCAGGATTTAACGATTCCATTCGCCGCCGTTCTCCGCGGTCTCGGGTATAAAGAAGTGAGATTCCATGCTCCGCTGCATTCGAGAAATTTTTTCCAGTTCCTGCACATCCTCACCGGCAAAGACAGCTTTGACGCAAAAAACGAAAAACTCATCGCGCTCGTCGATGACGGAGAAACGAAACCGATCAGTCTCGTGCCAATTACCGCGAACTCGTATTTGCTTCGGTTGAGCGACGAGGTCATCAAACGGCGGCTCGCATCGTTGACGGTGCCGACCACGCACGGTGGGCCGGCGTGGGTCGAGAAAATGGCGCAGTTAAAAATCGATTCGATGCCGGATCTCTACACCTGGTGTATTCAACGCGCCGAGTCGCTTGATGAAATGAATCAAGCCTTCACAAAAAATCTCATTAAAGCGACCCAAGAAGGTTACTTCCCGTGGGAAAGATTCTTGCGGTTGTTTCCGGTAGCGGAGAATTTGCGTCACCGGCTGCGAAATAAATTGGATGGCGAAGTTGTTACGCGTGAGCGCAAAGCCTCTGTGCTCGGCCATCGTTATATTCCCGAAGCGCGATTGGGCAAGAAACCACAGGACCAACTTGACGCGTTCTCGTTGTTGGCCATTTTCTCATCCGAAGAAACGGAACAACACCGCGCCTATCGCAACAGCGGAGCCGCGAGTTCGGCATCGATGGATCTCGACCTCGCCGACGCGCTGATTAAAGCGGAAGGCTCCGATTTCACGCTCGGCGTTTCGATTCTCGTCCGCACGCTTTCGGAAAAAAATCCGGTCAGCGTTCAAGAAAAAGCGCTGCGGCTCGCTAAAAATATTTGGACCGTTTCGCAAGAATCGGAAGAATCGAACCGGCCGATGACGCTGCTTTCAGCTCTTCGGCAACAGCTCACATCGCCGGCGAACGTCGAGCTTGCGTTATTCCCGGTCCGTGAAGCGGCGATTGAATCGTCGGTGTTCACCGACATGAGCCGTTATTTTCTCTCGCTGGGCAAAGCGTGCTTATGGGGCCTCATCGACGCGCTCGAGTCGGAACAAGACCGCGCGATGCGCAAGAAAATCTGCCAATTGATCACGGTCGTCGCGCGCGAAGACGGGCTTGAAATACTTCTCGAAGCGCTGGGCAGAGAACGCGCATTTTTAACTCGAAACATCGTGATGATCCTCGGTGATATCCGAGCGGCACAAGCGACGCCGTCGATCGTTCCGCTGCTCAGGCATACGCAGAAAATCGTTCGCAACGAGGCAATCCGCGCACTGTGCCAGATCAACACGAATGAATCGCAACAAGCGGTCGCCAGCGTGGCGACTCAAGTGACGGAACCGGCGCTCAAACGAATCATTTATCAAACGCTCTCTCCGACCAAATACCGCGACGTATTGAGGAACGGCACATGGATTTAAGTCCCGAGCAACAAAAACGGAATCAAGAGCGTGAAGTCTATTCGAAAGCGTTGCGGGCGTGGTACGCTGCGTTTAAAAATGTGCGCCTTTATTCGCCCGAACATCCGAGTACGAAAGAATCCGCGCAAAAAATCATCACGCTCCTCACCGAAATTTTCAAAATGCGATTCGATTTTTCGATTCAGCACATCGACGGCCTGTTCGTCATCGATGAAATGCTGTTCATCGAAGAAAGCTTGTCGTTCTATGATTTGATTCACAGTTTCGAGAAAATCGATTTGTCGAAAGTCAGCTTTTTACCGGGCGTCGGCGCCGAGGAAATCATCTCGCTGTGCTCGTACTTTATCCGCAGCGAAGCAAAAACAAACGAACCGATGCCGCAAGCGTTCGTTTCCGAACACATTAAAACGGTCATCGCCAACCCCAAGGACGGCCAGGAAGATTCACAAAGAACGCGCGCTCGGTTCGCGCGATCGGCCGGCGTCATCGACGAGTGGCATTCGTTGCTCGAAAAAACGTTCACGAAACTCATAGAGGAGCAAAATTTATTGCTGGCCGATTTGTCGGTGCCGCTCGAGAAGCTTATCGAAGGGGTCGGGCAGAACCCTGCCGATTTTTCAATGTTGATGGTGACGCGATCGAATGCGCCGTTGCCGTATCAGCACGCGCTAAACTCGATGATCGTCTCGATCTTTATCGGACATCAATTGAATCTCGACAACATGTCGATGAAAACGCTCGCGGTCGCCGCGTTGCTGCACGACGTGGGAAGACTGCTTCTCGCATCCGATTATTCATCGGGCCAACAATTAACCGATGCGGACATCGATTTTATCCGTTTGCACGCGCGCGACGGCGCTCTTTTCTTGGCCGGCGTGCAAGGGCTGCCGCTCAGCGTGATACGCGCCGCTTATGAACATCACGTCGGATTCGACGGCAAAGGCTATCCGACATTGCCCGAAGCGCAACGACCGCCATTGATGTCGCAAATCATCACATTGGCCGATTTTGTAAGCTGGGCGACCGTTTCGGAAAGCCATTATCATCGCCCGAAAGCGCCGCATCGAATTGTTCGATCGATGATCCGCCGGTCCGGCACGCAATTTTCGCCGTTGCTGGTCAAATTGGCGTTGCCGTTTTTCGGTTTGTATCCGCCGGGAACCGTCGTGGAGTTGAATACAGGAGAACGAGCCATCGTTATGCAACCGAATGTAACTCACATCGCTCGCCCCATTGTGCTGGTCCAAGGCGCCTCCGATACGCCCCAAGCGCGAAACCTCGCCGACAGCACGGAAAACGCGGACGCGCCTTTTCCATTTTCGATCAAACGTATCCTCTCGCATCAGAGAGATCTCGAAGTATTCATCGACCATCTACCGCAATAAACATTCATGCCATCGTTCGAAAAAAGACACAAAGATTTACTTCGTGATGTTTCACGTTCGTTCTATTTAAGTTTTCTCGCGCTTCCGACCGCGGTACGTCCAACAATGGCACTCGGCTATTTATTGTGCCGCGCCGCCGATACGATCGCCGACACGCCAACTCCGACGCTCGATGAAAAATTAGGACTGCTGCGGCAATTCAAACAATTGTTCACCGACTTCCCTCTTTCCGAAGTGAAATTAAAAGATTTCCTGCAGGATTTGGACGGAGCCAGTCTCGCTCCGAAAGCCGGCGAGAAAAAATTACTGGCGCGGTTCGACGATTGCGCGGCCTGGTTTAAATCGTTGCCACGCACCGATCAGTCGCTGCTGCAGTCGGTCGTTTCGGCGGTCATCACCGGAATGGAAATGGATCTGCGCGTATTCGGCGAGCTTGAGGAAGCGAGCGTAAAAGCATTGGCTCACGAGAAGGATTTGGAAACCTATATTCATTGGATCGGAGGCGAACCGGGCCGTTTTTGGAGCGACGTTTGCCTAGCGCATTTACCCGATCTAAAAATTCAAAACCGCGAACAATGGGTTCAAGACGCTATCGTGTTCGGCACCGGACTGCAAATGGTCAATATTTTACGCGATTTGCCGAGTGATTTGAAAATGGGACGTTGCTACATTCCCACCGAATTATTGAGCCGTCACTCGATTTCGGTTGACGATCTGGTCGCCGCCGAAAAAATCGACTTATTCCTCACTGTCTATAACGACTTGATCGATCAAACAATGTTTCGGCTGGAGCGCGGACTTTCTTATATCCACCAATTGCCGAAGTTTGCGTTCGGCTTACGGATGGCGGTTTGGTTGCCGATGATGATTGGCGTCAAAACGCTGAACCGATTGCGGCGGCATGGCGAGATTTTAAAAACGCCGGCACCGGTGAAAGTTACGAGGAAAGAAATTTACAGGTTGGTGCTAACGTCGTTGCCGATGCTGCCGATGGACGCTTTGCTGAAACGCTGGTTTGCGAGCGAGGCTTAGCCCAGCTTGTACTGCACGCCGAAGCCGCCGCGGGGCCATTCGCAGCTGATGTTGTCGAACGGGCAAAGCATGCGGCAGGCGCCGCATTCGATGCAGTTCTCGTAGGAAACGATGATTTTCTTCTGCGCTTCTTCCCACGCGTAAACTTTGGCCGGGCAAACTTTCGTGCAGGTTTTCTCCGCGCACTTGGTCACGCACGGGCTGGTTTCGGAAGCGTCTTTGATTTTGATGTGGGCAAAGTGGTGGTCCGCTTTGTAGGTCAACATTCCTAATTTTTCATCGATATTCACGTCCATGACCGCCTCCTCAGATACCCTTGAACACTTTGCGCATGTTCCAAAGCTCTTTCAATAAACCCCAGAACGTCGGTTTCTTGTTTCCGCGCTGGACCATGCCCAACATATCTTTCACGATCTTTTTGATCGATCGCGTCTTTAAAATTTTGCGGAAAATGCTCTTTTGAACGTCTTTTTTGGTTCGGCCGTCTACCGTAAAGTATTCATGCAAGGCGCGGCAAGCCAAATCCGGATAAACAGTCAAAAGATCCATGTTTCTTTCGATCTTTAACTCCAAATCCTTGTGTTCATCCATGTCCGGGATGATGAACGACGTTTCGAGCTTTCTCTGATACGCCGACAACGTCGCTTTTGAGAAATCGCCTTTTTGTTTGGCTTCCGCCACGGTTTGAGCCGCCAGCATGCCGGCCGTCATGGCCAAGTTCGATCCTTCGCGGTGCGATGGGTTGATCATTTGAGCGGCATCGCCGGCGATCAAAAAGCCATCGGTGTAAAGCGGCGGCATCGAGTAATAACCGCCTTCCGGTATCAAATGAGCTGAATATTCCAATGGTTTAGCGTCGGCAAGATAGCGGCGGATGATCGGATGTTTCTTCGCTTCTTCGAGTAATTCATAGGGTCGTACATTGCTTTTTTGGAAATGCGAAAGTTTGCAGCCGACGCCGAAAGAAACCGATTCTTTATTTGTGTAAAGAAACGCATAACCAAGCATTCCGCGTGTGATCTTGCCAAAGATTTCAAATGTGGTTCCCTCATTGCCTTCGAGCGCAAAACGGTCCTGAAGCTTTTCTTTCGGCAACGCGAGCACTTCTTTCACGCCAAGAGCCACCTCGTCCGATCGAAGTTCGTCAATGAGCCCGATCGATTGGGCCAACATCGAATTCACACCGTCGCAAGCGATGACCACGTCGGCAAAAAGCTGATCTCCCTCGCTGCTCTCAATACCAATAACTTTCCCATCTTTCTGAAGAAGCTTTGCAACTCTAACGCCCGAGTAAACGGCCGCGCCGGCGTCCTCGGCTTTTTTTGCATACCATTTATCGAAATTAACACGGATGATCGAATAACAGTTGTGGGGTTCGGCCACCCAACGATGGCTGCGATAACCGACTTGAATCGCCGAATCTTCGGAGGTAACCATCACGTTTTGGGTCGTGATGTAACGCTCCATCGGCGAGGTCGGGTCTTTCCAGAAATCGGGAACGATATCGGCGAGGTTTTTCGTGTAGAGAACGGCGCCTTGCACATTCTTTGAGCCCGGATATTCGCCACGCTCGAGCAAAACGACGTTTAAGCCTAGCTTGGCAGCCGTAATTGCCGCGGACGTCCCCGCGGGGCCTGCACCGACTATAATTACATCGAACTTATCGTCTGCCATAACGATTCACTGCACTTATTTTGATTTATAAACCAGCCTGTAACCAGGCTTTTTTATTCTTTGATGCTGATCAAATAGGAAACGAGGCTTTCAAGCTCGTCGCCTTTGATCTTGCTCTTCCAGGCGGGCATGTAACTTGGAGGCTGAGGTCCTTTCGGATCATGCTTCGCAATAAATGGAACGCCTTCGCTGATCTTCTCTTTGATCTCTTCGCGCGTATACGTCGCCACAGCTCGTCGGAGATTCGGTGTAACGTCGTACTGGGAATTATAGTTCCGAACGCCGCCGCGAGCGTCGGCACCGTGGCAGGCTGCGCAGCCGTACTTCTCATAGACATAACGGCCTTTGGCGATACCCGACGGCGGAACTTGTTCTTGTTCCGGCGCGCGCAGCGTCAAAAATTGAGGTGGAATATTGCTACGGCTCAAGCCGAGAATCCAAGCGGTCAACGCTTCGGCATCTTTGTCGGCCATTAAGAACGGCGGCATGCCGGACGGTGCGATCGGTTCCGTATTAAACGAACCGGTCGGATCGCCGGGCGTCACGATGGCCGGATCTTTCACGAGATGGATTTTGATCCAGTTTGCGAGCGTCCATTCTTCCTTCGGCAAACCCGAGTGAGAGAAATCGATACGGCTAAGAGGTTTATTTGAAGTTTCTTCGCGCAAGTCGACCGAGATCACGCCGCCTTCGCCGCCCACCTGATGGCAACCGATGCAACCGAATTCATGGAAAAGTTTCTTCGCGCGAACAATTTCGCCCGTGTAGACTTCGCCTTTCACTTTCAATTCAGCGTGGTTGTCGTGGCATTTTACGCAGGAAGATTGCAGCAACGCGCCGCGCAACAACGGTTTTTCCCAATGTTCCACTTCGCCGTGCGCCGCTTTTACTTCGGTGGCGATTCCTTGACCGCCGTGGCAGATCACGCAACCGAATTTCTCAAGATTGTGGGCTTTATGAATTTCGAGCGAAACGGAATCGGCCGGCGCGCTAAAGGGCTGCTGCTTAAACTCCGTGGTGAGACCGCTGTTTTGAAGCGGATCGTATCCGGTGTGGCAGGTAATGCATCGATCGACCGCGTTCACATCCTGCGACCAAATCTGGCGGATTTCGATCGGCATCTTTTTCGCCGCTTTCAACTCCAACGCCGCGGCGTCTTTCATCTCGGGCGTGGTGGCATCGTTCACTTTTTGCTGCAGGCGGGCGACTTCGAGCTTCTTAAATTCTTGTTGGTAGTTTTTCCAGCCGCGGCAGTTGTCTTTTGCGAGCACGGCCAAGAATAGAACCAACAACGCAACGTTTCCCCAAAGGAAAAGGTTGCGCAGTAAAAAAACCTTGTTGGCCAAATATTCTTTGATTTTCACTGTTAGATGTTAAAGCTGACTTGCGGAATCGACACGATATACTTCACGTTAAACCCGAGTCGGACCGCGACTTTCAAAAACACGCCGATCATCATCAGCAACAACGACATGCAAACCACGTAACGGATTTTGCTGATGCCCTTCAAATAATGTTGCGGCAACACGACGCCCATAATCAAATACATCGCCACGCCGAAACCGACCCACGCGCCTTGAATAAAGGTTGACCACGGCAGAACGCCGATGATCAGCGCAAGCAACGCGGAACCGCCTAAAATTTTCTTTACGGTCGCCTTCACGTTGAATTCGGTCTTGATCAGCAGCGGCAACACCATGCCGACGGAGAAATAGAGCACGAGCAACGTCGCGCCGAGCGCGAGCGGCATAATTGTTGTCGGAGGCGGCGGCGCTTTATGAACGAGCCAGCTTTCCCATGGCCAATACCATTGCCAGTTCGGTCCGCGCATAACGGTACCGATGATGATTAATGAGAACCACGCAAAAATGCCGGTTAAGAAAACCGTATTCGCGAACGGACGCTCTTTGAAAGAATAGAAACCGACGCCACGATTTGGATCCGGATCCAAATACGGAATGGCCATGAGTCCGCCCATGATGATACCGGGCAACACCACGCCGGCGAGCCATGGATCAAAATACACAAGTAATTCTTGTAAGCCGAGGAAATACCAAGGCGCTTTTGAAGGGTTCGGCGTCACGTTCGGATCGGCGATCCCTTCGAGCGGTGCGTTTTGCAACAACGACCACCCCACCAAGAAAATCAACATGAGAATGGCGCCGATGTATTCGCGCACGACCAAGTTCGGCCACACTTCGACTTTTTGTTGTGGCGGTTCGTTGTCGATCGGCGCCGCCGAGAAACCGTCTTTGCGAATACGCCAGAAGTGAACGATTAAGAAAATTCCGGTGATGAACGGCACCGCGATGCAGTGCAACACGTAGAAGCGAACCAACGTCGCTGATCCGACCGCCGTGCCGCCGAGCAATCCAAACCGTGCGTCGTTCTTAAGACCAACGCCGAGCAACGCGGCAAACGGTCCTTCGGCGCCGGCGAATGGAGTCGCGCTGGCCATATTCGTTCCAACGGTCACAGCCCAAATCGCCAATTGATCCCACGGCAACAAGTAACCGGTGAATGAAAGGAAAAGCGTGAGCACGAGAAGTACGACACCGACGCCCCAGTTGAATTCGCGCGGCGTCTTGTACGAACCAGTAAGGAACACGCGGACCATGTGGAGAATCACAAACAGAACCATCGTGTGCGCGGACCAGCGATGCATGTTCCGCATGAAACGTCCGAGGGACACCATGAACTCAAGGTCTTTCATGTCGCGATACGCGAGTTCCGGCGTCGGACGGTAATAGAACATGAGAACGATGCCGGTGACCGTCAAGACAAGGAATAATAGGAAGGAAAGACCGCCCAAGCCCCACGTGTACGTGAATTTAATTCCGCGACGGCGAATACGCGCCGGATGCAAATGCAACCAAACGTTGCCGAGAATATGCTGTGCGCGGTCACGCGAGTTGTTTTTCCATGTTCCTCCGCGGAACATGGATCGCCAGACTTGTGTGTTGGTTAAATCTTCAAAAAGTTTTTTGGGGTCGAGCTTTTGGAACATGTGGGCGCTAACTATACATTAATGAAAAACGGAACTTTGTCTCTAAATCCTGGACGATTCTCCATGATGCCTTTGTCCACCATCAAATCTCCTTGCGGCGTCTGCACCACTTGCACGCGCCACAACGGCTTCGGAGCGGGGCCGGCAATTACATCGCCTTGTACCGTGTAGTTCGATCCATGGCATGGGCAACGAAAACGGGATTCGGCCGGGAACCAATTCGGCGTGCAACCGAGATGCGTGCAACGCGCCCACATCGCATACAGACCTTTGTCGTTGCGAATGATCCAGACGCGATGCGCTTTATCGATGGTTACGCCGAGAGGATAATCGGCCGCTTTACCGGCGCGAAATTTTTGCGACGGTTCGTAGAGAACGTTTGGAAGAAAATAACGAAGGAAAGATCCGGCGCTGGCCGCGAGGAAAGCAAGGAATGCGCCCCATCCCCATAAAAGGAACGAGCGACGCGTCAGGTCAGGCTGTTCTAGGCTTGGTTCAGGTGTGGTGGATGTTTCGGCCATTCAGGCGAACTCTTAAGCCGCCGCTTCCGCCACCAAACGAATCCCGGCGCCCATCGTTGAAGTGAGTGTTGCTGAACGCATGTACACTCCTTTTGCGGTTGCGGGTTTGGCGGCGAAAATGGCATGCAAAACGGTTTCGATATTTTGGGCCAGGTCTTCCGGCGCGAACGACGCTTTTCCGACCGAGGTATGAAGGTTGGCCGACTCGTCCATTTTGAATTCAACGCGACCGGCTTTCAATTCCTTCACCGCTTGTCCGACGTCGAACGTCACGGTTCCAGATTTCGGATTCGGCATCAGCCCTTTCGGACCGAGAACCTTACCGAGTTTCGACAAGTCCTTCATCATATCGGGCGTCGCGACGAGCACGTCAAAGTCGGTCCAGCCCTTGGAAATTTTTTCGATGAGATCGGCGTCGCCGACGTTGTCCGCTCCGGCCGCTTGCGCGTCCTTCACTTTTTCGCCTTTCGCGATTACGACCACGGTTTTCTTTTTGCCGAGACCTTTCGGAAGCACCGCGGTGCCGCGCACGGCCTGGTCGGTTTTCTTCGGATCGATGCCGAGCTTCACATGGAGTTCGATCGTTTCATCGAACTTTGCGGTCGCGTTCTTCTTTACGATTTTCGCCGCTTCGAGGACCGAATATTTCTTCCCCTCTTCGAAATTTTTCGCCATTTCTTTCTGTCGTTTTCCCATTTTATTTAACCTCAATACCCATCGAACGGGCGGTTCCGGCCACCATTCGCATCGCAGCCTCTAAATTGCGGGTATTCAAGTCCGGCATCTTCTGTTTCGCGATGTCTTCGACTTGCGCCTTGCTCACGGCGCCGACTTTCGTTTTGTTCGGAACCGACGACGCTTTCGCGATTCCGGCCGCTTTCTTCAGCAGCGCGGGAACCGGCGGCATCTTCGTGATGAACGTGAACGAGCGATCGGTGAAGATCGTGATGACGGCCGGGACGATCATTCCGGCTTCAAATTTTTTGGTTTTTTCATTGAACTGCTTACAGAAATCCATGATCTGCACGCCGTGTTGACCAAGCGCGGGACCGACGGGCGGCGCGGGGTTTGCTCCACCGGCCGGAATCTGAAGTTTCACGAGTGCTTTAATTTGCTTTGCCATTTTGTCTTCTTATCCTCTCTAGACTTTCTCTACTTGCAAGTAATCGAGTTCCACGGGAGTGGCTCGACCAAAAATACTGACGGTCACTTTCAACTTTGCGCGATCCTCGTTCACTTCTTCGACGGTGCCGACGAAATGACGGAACGGACCTTCATTGATGCGCACATTCTCGCCACGATCAAACACCACGGCCGGGCGCGGCTTGTTCGTCTTCGGCGTCGCGTTCAATTCCATCATGCGATCGACGTCGGATTGCGTGAGCGGAATCGGGTTCGAGCCGCCGAGAAAACCGGTGACGCCGGGCGTGTTCCGAATCAGGAAGCACGTCTCGTTGTTCGAAATCATGTTCACAAGCACGTAGCCGGGGAAAAATTTCCGACGACGAATCTGTTTTTTGTTCTTTTTCAGTTCGATGACTTCTTCGGTCGGGATCACCACTTCGGCGATTTGTTGGCTTAAGCCTTTAATCGCCGCGGATTTTTCGATGCCCGAACGCACGCGGTCTTCGTGACCAGAGAACGTATGTATTAAGTACCAGTGTTTATCTTCGCTCATAAATTCGATTACAATAAAATACTAAAGATGGTTCGAAGCAAGAAGTCCACGCCGCCGACATAGATCGCCATAATAATGACGAGAATGATCACCATCCAAGTGGATGCGATCATTTGCGGCACGGGCAACCAAGCCACTTGCTTTAACTCTGCCCATGAATCCTTAAAAAAGTTTACGAAGCTTTGCATTCGGTTTTAGTTAGGTTAAAACTCGGGAGTGGTAGGACTTGAACCTACAGTCCCGGTTTTGGAGACCGGTGG
>CAYXDS010000038.1:0-15200 GCA_964463805.1 uncultured Elusimicrobia bacterium
GGAAGTTGTAGCTCTTGTCTTTGGTGACATCAACGACCATCACCGGCTTTTTCTGCTGCACGGCGCGGCCCGAGATGCTGTCGTCGAGCTTCACCGGCGGTTTATTGATGTAATCCGAGCTTAATGCCTGCGTCGCGGCGATCGCGAGCTCGTTTTTCTCCGGGTCCAACAGCATCAGCGAACAAATCTTCGACTTCATGACTTCGGCCGTCATCGTAACGATCAGTTGCAAAATCTCTTGGAGATAACGTTTCGAAACCAGGCTCTGACTAATGTGCCAAAACAATTCGATTTCCTTCTGGTTGCCCATGTCCGTATAAGGAATGCCAAGCTCTTCTAAGTTCATAAAGGGGCCTCCCGCCCAAAAAAAAACGCCCTCCGGCAAAAAGGCTGCCAGGAGGACGTCTGCGTCCAAATTTACTTCGTTGTGCGCCCACTATAACTGTTCTCCGACAGAACGGCAAGCAGCTTCCGTCGATCGGGGCAAGGGACTGTTGCAAAAGTCGTCTCCCCCGCGTAGGCGGGGGCCCAGACACATGAAATTCGTATACAGGTTGCTCCAAAGGTGTCTGGATTCCCGCCTACGCGGGAATGACGGCCATTTCGCAACTGGGCGGCAAATGTTTACAGAAAGTTTACCGTTTCTTAAGGATTTCTTAATGTGACTTCGGCTACAATATGACGGTAAGACGACGATGATGCACCCGAGATGGTGCGTTGTTGAAGTCTTCAAACAAGAAAGACGTGTTGTGTCCTAGACGCCACAATTCCTTTCCATCCGCCGCAGGCGGAAGAATTGGAGGCGCAAGTGTCCCGGACACGCGTTTTTTTTAGAGGTGTTTCACTTACCTTATCGATCGTAATGTTCTCCGAGTGCGCGTTTGCGCACAGTCGAGAAACGTCGTTCTGGCAAGAACGACGATCCGCCCAGTCGAAATCCCAACAATCGTCGTCCACGTTGCTCGCCTCGCTGCCGTCCAATTTTGGAATGCCTGTTTCCGCACGCGTGTTGTCGAGCCCCATCGATTTTCCGTCGTCACCATCACACCTGTTCGAAAAAACCAAAACCGTTAAACCGTTCGCCGACATTTTCCGCGCGTTGCCCACGCATTATGGAAACGTGCGTTCGGTGCAGGTGCCGCCCAACGCCGACGGGCGTGTGGTGATCCACATTCAAGACGTGCACGATAATTTCGAAGCGCAGTCGAATATCAGCAAAACGATCCGGTTGCTGACAAAAGAACCATCGATGCATTTGGTGGCGCTCGAAGGAGCGTTTGAAAAACTGGATTACGCGCGTTACCGATCGTTCGCCTACCCTCTGGCGATTCAAAAATCGGCGGATTTCACTCTGGCTCAACACGGTATCTCGGGAGCGGTCCATGCGGCGTTGATCGGATCCGATCGCGCTCCTTATTATATAGGCGTAGATGACCGCGCCCATTACCAGGCCAACGTAGCCGCGTTTCGCACCGCTTCCCAAGCGATGCCGAAATTAAAAACGGGGCTCGCGTCGCTCACGAAACAAGTGGAGGAACAAAAGGCGCATACGTTCAACGCGGCGTTGCGGAGTTTCGATTCTTTGGCCGACGATTATCACGCGGGAAAAATGCCGCTGTCGAATTACGCACGCGAGTTGGTCCATCGCGGATCCTCCGCACCGATGTTGAAAATGTTCGTCGACGCTTTCGAAATTGAATCAGCGCTCGATTTAAGCGCGGTTGAACGCGAACGCGCACAGATGATTCAAGCGCTGTCGTCGCGGTTGACGCCGGCGGCCACGAGAGAATTGATCGAGTGGAGTCTCGCGTATCGCAGCGGCCGGGTGGCGCATGCGGAATTTTACGGTTACTTGAAAAATTTGTGCGCGCGCAACAATGTTTATCTCGGCCGGTTCCCGATGTTCGACCGTTACATCCGCTACGTTCTGTTGGCCGGTGCGATCGACGGCGAAAAATTATTCGCAGAGGTGGCCGAGGCCGAAAAGGACCAACTCGCCAAGCTCACATCGATGCCGGAAGAACGCGAGTTGATCACTCAATCCACCTTGTTACGACTCACGAAGAAATTGATCGAATTTTCTCTGACGAAAGAAGAGTGGAATCAATACAAAGAATATTCGCTCTTTCGTAGGGGCCGGCCTCTGCGCCGGCCCGAGGACACGTCAACTGAAGGAATCGTGCTGGCGGATGGGCACGGAGGCCCATCCCTACAACCTTTCGAAGATTTCTATTTCGAAGCTGAAGCGCGCGACGCGGCGATCTCGCGCAATTTGTTGCGAGCGTTGCCTGAAAAAGCGGTGAGCGTGCTCGTGACCGGCGGGTTCCATGCAAAGGGCGTATCGCAAGCTCTTTTAAAGGAAGGCGTCACCGTCGTCACGTTCGTTCCGAAAATCACGAAGGTTGAGGACGCCGAATCCGGAGCGGCCGCGTTGAGCGTGTTCAACCAAGAAAAGACGCCGCTCGCAAAAATGTTCGCCGGTGAAAAATTGTTCCTGGTGAACGATCCGAATTTGCAATTGCGCGCCGAATACGTGCCGCGCACGCTCGCCACAGCCGCGCGGTTGGGCGACACGACGCCGGATAAGTCTCTGCGTGACCTTCCTCTCGACGCGAAAGGACCAGTCACGGCCACCGTCGAACAAAAAGGCGATCAAGTGGACGTGGCGATCTCTCAGCAAGATCAAACCGTCGTCATCGAAGAAACGTTCGATGCGAACAACACGATCCTGTCGGAAAGCGTCGTCGCGCATCGCGCGAGTCAGATCCTGCCCGAGATTTTCGCGTTCGTTGTCGGAACATTTTGGGTCCGCGCGATTTGGTCGGCGACATTGTTGCTGCACGGTTTATCGCACGCGGTGACGCGTCGCTTGATTGATCGCGACCCCGTTTTTTCGCCGGACACGCTGCTTGAAGCGCTCGAAGGCTCGACGCCGCAAGAATTTCTAATCGGGCTTTTGCCGTTTGCTCCTATTTATATTCCGAATATTTCTCGTCCGCGGTTTATCACTGATCCGAAAGCCGAGAATCGTTCGGCGTTGCAGGCGAGCGTGATCGCCGGAGCCGCGCCAATTTTGCATGTGGCGGCGGCCGGTGTTGCGGCGATGCTGATTCCGCTCAATCAAACGCTGGCCGGCGTCGCGCTCGGCTTAAATCTTCTGATCGTGCTGATGTCGTGGACCGACATTAAAACGATGTTGAACGGCATCGCGATGATCCCGGGAATCGGTTGGGGATACGCGTGCGGAATTTTGGTGGTGAAGACGGGCGTCGACGCGCCTCCGCCGGAAGTGGAAGGTCCCAAGAAAATGACCGGCCCGCGCCAAGTGGCACGCGCGCGCCGACAAACGGCGCCGGATTCGGCGGCGCGCCATCGCAATAAGCCCGTCGAGAAAAAATCCGGCCGCCGGCCTCAAGTGCGGCGCACGGCCAAAAAACCGCTCGAGGCCGACGATCAGCTGTTGCCGAACCGTCACCGTGAAGTGTTGCGCAAACTGGCCGAATGGCTCGCCGCGTTCGGTTCGCACGGCGCGGGACTGGCGGTGGAAGTGGTGGATCCGGGCACCGGCCGCATCAAATTCATTCCGATCAAAATTCCGGGCGGTTACGGCCAAAACGCGTTCTTCTACGAACGCGCAGGCCGCACGTATCTCGTGAACAAATTATTGGCGATGTTCGAGGCCGAGGTGGAGAAAGCGGAATTACAAGGCTATCAACTCGGCAAACACCATATGTTCCTGGGTCATGTGCGGTTGAAAACGTCCGGCGGAAAACTCGACGTTGAAACCACGCAGCCGTTTCTCGTCGGCGGGGAACGCCGCGTGAATTATTGGAGCATCGACGAGGAGGGAAACATTCACGTGGACGACGTCGCGTACCAAGCGTACGGCGCGCACAACGGCGATTTCAACAAAGCGTTGATTCCGTCCGCGTTGTATCCGACGCGAACCAACAGCGAAGGCGAACAGGAACCGAACTATTTCAACGAAGACGAATGGGGCGAATTCTTCAAGGATGTTTACGGAGAAGACGTGAGCGCGAACGATTCGGAGAAAAAAGTGCGTTACGCGTATTTCACGCGCACGCAAGGCTCGCTCGAGGACTCGTTGCTTCTCGGAAAAGTTTCGACGTTTAAGACGCTTCGCGGACAAAAACCGCCGACGAAGAAAGAACTGCAGACATGGGCGACCGCTTTGGACAAAGCGGTCCGCGAACATTTGGTGAAAATTTGGCGGGATGACTCGGTTGAAGATTTCAAGCAGCTGATGCAGAAAGCCAAAAAAATTATGAAGGAACAATTGGGATACGAGAAGAACTTCCCATCATCGCAGGCCGAGTTGGAGTTTAATCACTTCGTGGAAACGTCGATCAACGCGTTCCTATTCAACGACGGGTTCAAGTCGCTGCAAATCATGATGGAGAACGTGGACGAAGAAAGCACGTTCGGCGCTTTCTTTAATTCCACGCTCGAGCCGGACGATCTCGTGCTCACGTCGCTGATGCAACCGGTCACGTTGTTGAACAACGCCGAAGCGGACATCACAATTATTTCGTCGAACTTTGCGTTCTCGCGCAAAGCGGCGCTCGCGGACGGTCGTTACAAAGCGGGCCAAAAAATCAGCGAAGCGATTTTGAAAATGAAAAAAGAAGCGAGCGGCAAAGGCGGACAGGTGGCGTTGTTCCGTAAAGACGCGACCGGCACGCCGGGTACGATGCTGAACGTGTGGTCGGTTTATGAAGGCAAAGAATTGAGCGAAACCGAATTGGCCGAGATGTGGGAAGACGCGACGAAGGAAGTGGAAAAGTTTTCGGAATACACGAAAAACACTCCCGAGATAAGCCCGGACCCGGTGAAAAACGAAGTGATGATCCCGGCGATTATCTCAGATCGTTTGCACAAAGAATGGACCACGGAAAAACCGGAGGATCTGCCGCGCTTGCAAGCGGCCGACAAATTGGCCGAGCGGCTCGTTCAAGCGGCGAAAAATTTCGAACGTAAGAACAGAATCAACAAACAAGCCGGCGAGACAACCGGCGTGAAAGAAGCGGCGCCGGATTTAGTCATCGTGGCGTTCCGCGAGCAAAATCTCGCGGTCGCGCATTACATGGCGAAACTGCTGCGTTGGACGTACCCGGCGATCAAAGACAACATCATCGTGAAGAACGCGAACGAATACATTCACGACATCGACGAAAATCTTTACGACGAAAACACGAACGTGTTGCTGATCGACGACTACGGACAATTCGCGAACACGCGAACGATGGAAGATCAGGAACTGCGCGCGCAAGCTCAGGAAAAACGCGCGACGTCAGCGGACAACGGCGAGGCGACCGGCGAACCGCTGGCCGAAGACGAAGCGACTCAAGCGACGATCGATTTGATGCAGCGGCTGCTCGATCGCCAGCCGGCCAATGTGTTCATCATGGCGCCGCTGACGAAAACGAACATGAGCATGGCGCTGAACAAGGAACGCCGCAACGTGATCGACACCACGCATTTCCCGCTCGTCGACGGTTCGCCGGCGCTTGTGTGGTCGCAAATCGTTTCGTGCCTCGAACTGTATTTCCGCATCGCAAAAAAGATGCGCACCGAATTCAAAACCGGCATGCCTCTCGGCATGAAATTGTCGGGCCTCGACTTGGACAATCTTGAAAAAGCGTACGACTACATGTTGAAGAAAGAAATCCTCGACATCACGGGCATGACGTACAACGAAAAAGGCGTGCTGGTTCCGACCAAGTCGACGCGCCACGAAAATTTAATCCGGCTCGCCGACGAATTGGCGCCTTACTTTACCGAACAAGCGCGTGCGTTAACGATCGTGATCGTGTACTTCGCGGTCGCGCTGTTTCTGACCGGCACGTTGCCCGACGCGCTGTTCTATCCGATCGATTTGTTCATCGGTCCCGGCACCGGCATTTACGTGAGCATCATCGAACGCGTGCACATGTTTGCGAATTGGACGCAGTCGTTGTACATGGGTTACCTCGCCACGTTGCTCGTGCGGTTGTGGGACGGTCGGAAGAATGCGATTTGGCACCGCAACAATTTGCCGGGCCTGTCGTTCGGCGACGACGTTTGGCACGCGGTGATTCACCAAATCGCCACGAAGCAATGGGCGATGGGCAAAGGATTCATTTCGCCGCCGGCCATGTACAGCGGCGAACAGTCGTACACGCTGGCGCCGAAGTACGTGCATATGCTGCGCCGCGGCGACCAATTGATGTTGAGCGTGGTGATGGACATGGCCACCGACTTTTTGGGCCGCTGGCGCCGGACGTCGCGTTTGATCAAACGCCAAGCGGAAAGCATGGCCAGCATCGCGGCGGCCGGCCCGCTCGTGACCGGCATCGCCGAAGTGCCGGACGACGTGCTCAAAGATTTCGCGTTTCATCACGTGGCGTCGATCTACAGCGAAGAGAAATATCAGTTCTATAAGAATTTTAAATTCGCGGAGACCGACAAAGAAGACAAACGCGAAAAAACCGAACACTTTTTCAAAATCCTCGACCACGCGTTCGGCTCGCCGATCCGTTTGATGGCGCACGCGGTGGTGGTCGAAAGACTCACCGAAAAAGTGGGACAGAGTTATATCGGCATCGCGAACACGTCGCTGATGTACATGCTCGGTTGGAAACGCGGCGATACGCAAAATTCACTGGCCGATACCACGCAAACGATGCCGCCGGCACCTTCGCGCTGGAGACCGGGACGCAAAGTCGTCGCGGCGCTTGTGAAAGCGATTCTAATGGGACAGATGCCGTCGGAACCACGCAAAATGCCCACAAAAGCCGAAGTGGCCGTGTCTGAGAGAGTAAAAATTCCGAAGGCCATGACGAAGAGCCTCGAAGAAGACCCGGAGCTGAAGCAACGCGTGCAGAGCATGGTTGCGAAAAACAGACCGCGCGATAAAAGCGTTACGTTGCAATCGACGATATGGGCCGGCGTGGTTGTGTGGTTTGGATTTGAACCGGTCACCGGACTTTTATTATTTGCGGTGGTGTTGGCGCTGGTCGTCTTTCAACGTATGAGCGCCAACAACACGGGTTCCTACCGCAGAACATTTAAACCGACGCTCGGTTCACCGCTGGAAGAACGCGTGAATCCGGTAACGATTCCGCTGGGCCCGGCGCCGGCCGCTCAAATCGCAACGCTCGATCATCAGGCGATGACGCATACGGACGCCAGCAACCCCACGACGCTTGCCGGACCTTACGCAAAAACGGATGTGACCGCCGATGCGCGCTCATCCGTTTTCGATCAAGAGAAAGTCGTCACCGCAACCAAATTTTCATACGGGTTCGAGCGCAACGGCGTATCGCATCAAGTAACCGATGTGGAGATGTACGTCTACGAAGCGGCCGACGGATTCGGCGCGCGCGCAGTCGGATATCGGTTCATCGAAATCGTCGACGGGAAAGAAGTGATCGATGAATCGGCGCACGTGAGCGCTTACAAGAATGGCGGACCGCTGGTCGCTGAAGGCGAAAACATCCTCGTGATATTTCACTATGGCGAAGACGGCCAGCCGAATCACCAAGATGTTTATTTCCGCAAGGACGGCGTGCTGCCGACGCCGGCCGACGTTGAGCGTCTCGGCTTACGTCCGGACCGTGTCACTTTTTTCGAATACACCAACGGATTTTCGACGGACGGCATGGGCGTGCCGACCAAAGTGATCGACAATTCTCATCGCGTCGTTGTCAACGTGAAGAAAGTAAATCTGTCGGAGCCGAAACAATCCGACGATGAAACGCCGCCAGAGGAAATAAAAGCGCTTCCCGCTCCGGATCAACCGGCGGCGCCGGTCGCGGCGTCGCCGTTCGTCGCCAATGTTGTGGTCACGCCGCCGGAACGGCTCCGCGATGTTCCGCAGATTCGTCCGATCGAACAGCCCGACGAAGAAGGCGGAATCTCGCCGCTCGATATTCCGGTGAACGACGAGCCGGCGCCCGCGAAAAAGGACGTGGCCCTCACGCCGCCACTAGAACCGGACACGGTAGAACCGTTGCCCGCACCGAAAGCGGTTGCGCAAAACGTTCCGTCCGACGCGACCCACGATTCCGCGTTGTCGAATGATGATGAGAGTCCAGTACCAATTGAACTGAGCGCCGATGCGTCATCAGGTGGACCTTCCGGAAATCGAAAACCCGTTATTTTTGCAGCGCTGGTCGCATTGTTTGCGGGACTCGGCGTGCGTTCATTGATCGAACAAAAACCGAAAGCACGGCCGCAAGACAACGCTAGTGTGGCGTCGTCGGTGGAGCCGCGCGCGCCGCCGGCATTGTTGATTCTTGCGGCGCTGTTCGCGTTGAGCGCCGCGTTGAGCGTGGCGCTGCCGCCCGCGCACGACATGTTGATGTTGTTGGCGTCGACCACCGCCGGTCCTTCCATTTCACTTCTGTCCGCGAAAATCTCATTGATCAGCGGCGCCGCTTGGTTGCTTTTGTTCATCGGCGAAGTCTCCTCGGTTTTGACGATGACGGTCGTTTCGCTGCATTTCCTTGCGCGGATTCCAGTCACGGGCCCACGGCTGCAAGCGATCGCGGCGCGCGTTGCGGCGTTCCATGAAAACACAAAAAAGTCGCGCGGACTCAAGTGGCTCGCGCGCATGGCCGTTCAAGCGCCGATCGAGAGCGTGTACAAATTCGGTTTCGAAGTTCCCGACAAAAAAGTCCGCTCGCTTCTATCCGACGAACAAGCGCGCTTGCCGCTTGCGTGGCGCGTGGCCATCGCGCCCGTCCAAATCACGTTCTCCTATTTATTGGCGCGCGTGAAAATGTTGGTCGTCGGCACGATGGGGCGTGTGTTGTTGATCAATACGCTGACAGGTCTGATTTGGTCGGTCACTTCGGCGACGTTCGCTTCGTCAACGATCGATTTGATCATTCAATACAACCCGCTCGGACATTTGTTCGGCGCCGAAACCGTTTTCGCTTTGGTTCAGGCGGGCGGCATGACCGGTGCCGCGATCCAGCTAGCGAACCCGTTCGGTTGGGCCTTGTCGTTCGTGATCGCCGTGATTTGGATTTCGATCAAACGCGACCCACGCGTCGGCTTCTGGAAGCAGGTGTTTTACTTTATGGTCGCTCAGCAATTGGTTTCTCTCGAAATCCAAGCGGTGCTGGCCGTGCTTGCGTTCTTACCGGCGCCGTTCGGTTGGATCGGCCATAAAGTCGAGGGCCCGAAAGGATCGATCCTTGGCGGGGGCCATGAATTGGCGGATCGCTTGTTGGCCCCGTTCGGTTTTCATCTCGAGCAATTGATTTGGAAGCCGGCCGAGGAGAAAGCGGTTGCTCCGAACGTGGATAAAGAAAAACAGGACGTGGAGGCGGCGCGCGCGAAGATCAAAGAAATCGAACGGAAGATGGGTGAGAACGCGGTCGAACTGAAACGCGTGTCCGGTGAACGGACCGCATTGGAATCGGATCGCACGCTGAAGGATTTGAACGATCAAGCGCGACTAACGGCCGCAGCGATCAAAGAAAGCCAAACGAAGCTTGCCGCGCTTCAAAAAGAATTGGATGCGGCTCTCGAGCGCGAATCGAAAGCGAAAGCGGCGTTGGAGAAAGCAAAAACGATTTCGACACCAGTGGATCCGTTTAAAGCGGAAAGTGAAAAACAAAACCAGTTGCGGTCGCGCATGAACAATCTGTTGAAAGAAGCGGACAAAAAATCGGCGGCCGAGGGTGTGCTCGGCGTGCTCGACGAATACGGACTTGCTTATGTGAAAGCGACCGGCAAAACAGATTATTACACGTTGAAGGAACGTCATTTCACAGCGGGTGAAATTCAAAAGAAAGGCGACGCCTACGTGTTCGTTTACAACGGCGTCGAAAACGAAGTTGTGCTCGGCAAAGAAGCGCTCAAGTTGCTCGCGAAATCGATCAAAGATCCGTCGATGCCGGAACTGGGGGAATCGATCGATACTGCGCACGGCGTCGCTCTCGTGAGTCGATTCGGTTCATCGGGACCGCCGCCTTATTTCTTGAAAGCGGACAAGATGGGACGCGTGGCCGCGATCGGCGATCCGGCGCTCGCGCCGCTTCGTGAAAAGCACGGTGTCACGTTTGAAGACGGCAAGTATTGGGTGCGAGGCGAACCGTCAGCCGACGGTCGAGCGATGGCGTACGGCGTTTCAGCCGACACGCCGGTTTGTTTGATCACGAATAAAGACAATCCGTCCGTGGACGGTTTTTACAAAGTGCAATTTTCGGAAAAAGGAAAAGAGGCGTTCCGGAAAGAATGGAGCGAGCGCAAAGAGCGGATCGCGAAAGAAGCGCGCGAGAAAAGCGCGAAGGCGATCGGGGTCGCCGAGAAATCGCTGAAAGACAGCGGCGAACAAGCGGGCCAAACGCGTGAAAAATTAAACGCCGAGAAAAAAACATCGTCCGACTTGGCGCGCCGTCACAATCAATTGGCGAAAGATATCGCGAACCGCGGCGTCGACAACGAGAGAAAAATAAAAGCGCTGACGGCCGACGAGAAAAAATTATCCGACAACGAACGCACGTTGAAAGCGGACCTCGCCACCGGCCGCAGCCGGCTTGTTGATGCCAAAGAAAAGTTGAAACTCGCGGAACAACAAGATGTGCCGCCGGCGAACCGGCCGCCGGCGCCGGTCGTTGAATCGGAAAAGACGATGCCAGGCTCAACGCCGTGGCTTGCGCTCAGTATTCTAAGCGCGGTCGTCGGTGTCCCTTTTTTCACCTGGTTATTCATCCGATACGTGCGAAAAAATCACACGACCGTTTCACTGATCGTACCGCCGCCGGTAGCGCCCAAACCGGTAATCGTTTTGGACGAGCCGATCGATGCGTTGTTTGCGACGTCGCCCGATTTCCATGTCCCGCCCATGGACCCATCGCTCGAAGAGCGGGAGGTCGAACCGCGGCAGTTGATGACGTTAACAATGCCGGCGCATGAAGACACGAACGGAGACTTGAACGGCGACGCGATCCTTGAACAATCACCGGGCCTCGTCGAACGAACAGTTCCGCACGAGTTGATTCCGCTTCTGAACGACTGGCTCAACGGCCATTCGAACGGCAACGGCGAAGACAACGGCCGCACGGCGGCGCCCACAGGCGACCCGGTCGAGCCGACACACGTTCCACCGCAGGTCGACGTCCAAGGCAACGGCACCGCCGTTATGTTGACGATGCCGGAAGATCGCTACGCTCTTCAGGTGAAGGACGATGCGCGTGACGTCACGGTGTTAACCGGTTCGTTGGGACAGCCCACCTTTGAATGGAATTCGGAAGATGACGCATTTGAATGGGGAAAAACCGATCGGCAGCCGCTGATGAAGCTAACGGTATTTGAAGAACAAAATAGCCTTTTGTTGACGGCGCACGACGACTACGTCATCACCGAAAACGGTGCGGCCGTAAAGCCGTTTTTGATCCATATCAGTCATGAACAGATGTTGATGATCGTTGCCGGCACCCATCCGCAAGATTCCAGCGACGTATTCGCGCCGTCCTCATGGGAAACCGACTTCAACGAGCGCGTGTTGGCCGCCGTGAACAACGCGGACAAACGCAAACAAAGAATCGGCCGCGACATTTTCCTCGCGTTCAAATCGATGTCGAAGAAACTCGCCTCGCACGACGCGGTCGTCGCCGGCGTCGATGCTCCGGCGGTTGAACCATCGTTGTTGAAGGCCATCGATGCGCAATTATCGTCGACCCAACTCATTCCGCTCAATCCGCAATCGGAAACGAAGAGCTTGGATGAACTTCGCGCGGAATCGGTCCGGGAAATGCGGATCGTGATCGCGAGCGTGCTCGGTTCTCACTCCGACGACCCGATTGACTTCGGGCGGCTGCGCGTCGCGTTGCAATTTTTACGGTTGAGCGAAGCGCTCTCGAGCCGCACCTATTCGATCGTGGTCGGCGGCGCGGTCGACGACGCGCTTCGTCAGCTGTACCAACATTATCTCGGCGAGTTCGTCGAAACGCCGGCCGGCGGACAAGCGCTGCTGGTGACCGGCGCCGAATCCTATTTATTAATCAAATTGGCGCCATCGGACCGCGTGCTGCGCGATTCGTTATCGCCGCAAGCGTTGCTTCCGATGGTCGAAGGCTCGCCGCTCGTCGATCAAGAATTGAAACTCGACCCGATGCCGTCGCCGAACGGCGATGCGAATTTTGATTGGTTCCAAACGTTGCCCGACGAATTGACGTTGATCGCGCGCCGCGACCGCCGCGACAACACGGTGACCGTCGAAGTGGTCGCGCCGTTTGAAGTGATCGTGGGTCCGAACGTGAGATCGGAATTGGCCGTTATCGACGGCGCGTCGGTTCGCACGGTTCATCAGCAACCAGAACCGGAACCGATCGCAGCCGTCGCCACCGCGCCCGCTGCGACGCGTTCGCCGTCGCGAGTAGGATCTTTCATTAAATCGGTGATTGCAAAAACGCTGGTAGCCGCGATGGTGATCGGCCTTGCCTTTGTCGGCACGCAAACGCACGTGATGTATCTATCGGCGAGCGCGTTGGTGATCGCCGCGTCGGTCGCCGCGTTTTATTTCGGCGTGTACGGACCGCAGCTGCTGTTGGCGCTGCTAAGCCCGATGAAAATCGGAGTTTTAAAGAAAAACGGTTTTCGCGGATTCTTGGCCGTCGTTTTGACGTGCGTGTTGCTCGGGTTCGTCGCCCATCGCGTGATTCCCCGCATCGATGACTTTTTCAAAGGCGACACGACCAAACGCATCGAGAAATTGCTCGCGCCGGAATCCGGCTTGGAAGAAAACGATGACGACGAGGATGTCGAGGAGGAAGCCGCGCAAATTCCGGATGACGATTTCCATCCGGTCGCGCATTATATACCCGCCGAGGACGGCGATCACGAACCGATCATCGACGCCACCGAAGACGGCGTGAAACTCGACTTCAAAGACGTAAAGCCGCTCGTGTTCGAAAAAGATCACGCGTTGGCCGGCGTGCCGTTGTTGGCGCGGAAAGAAGGTAATTTAACGATTCATCCGGACGCGCAAATCTCAGAGGACACCTATCACACAAAAGCGTTCCGAGTGATCGGCGGCAAGCCGTTGCTTGCGTTGACCGGTTTCGACGCCGAAAAAGAATATCAACGGCGCCGCGACGTGATCGATGCGTTGACTGAAAAGGAAAAGCGCTCGAATCGAGACGTGCGGCGACCCTCGCACAACCGGTTCATGTCCGAAGTCGAGATTCTCGGCGAACGCGTGAACATGTATCCGGCCCAGCAAGCGTTCGAGGTGTTTCGTACGTTGTTCCCGCCATTGAGAAAAGACGAAGTCGGTTACGTGTTGAAAGTGCCGGGCGAACCGCGGTTGCTCGGCATTTCAACTCCGGGCAAGCAAATTCTGGTCGTGCAAAGCGCGAACCGGCTCGTGCAACGCTTCTCAGTATCGCGCGCGTTGTGGCGGCAATACGATTTTGAACATCTGACCGCGGACATCGTTTTCAATGCGGCGCTCACGGCCACGCGCGCACGCGCGGTGCGCATGGAGCTTCAATTCAATACGGATCGCGTGATCGTCACGATCTGGTACGAAGCGAACGCGCCGATTTTCGGAATCGACGCGTTAACCGGAGAGGCGAAAAGCGTGGACAAGATTTCGTTGGTCGCGCTGCCGCGGCGCGCCGATAAAGATCTGCGCAAAGAATTGCCGCGACCGTTGACCGGCGGAAAATTTTATGTGGTGGCCGGAAAACGGAAAATGATTCCGGTGACGTCCACGAACGTGGCGGGCCGAGTAGCGTTGGCCGACGGCGTGCACGAGGCGGCGCGCGTGAAGCCGGGCCAAGTCGTGGCGGAGATTCGCGAACAAGATTTGAAAGTGTTGGATAACTTCCGAGCCGAACTCAAATGGTTGACGAAGGGCATCGAGCAGTTTCAACGCACGCATCGCCGGCTGTTGGGCATGGGCGCCGAACCGTTCCATTTGCGCGACGCGACCACATTGGGAAGAGAGAAGACCGCTCTGGAAACGCTGCTGAGACAAAGGGATCGCACGAAATTCAACTCATCGGATCCGAACGACGGCATCGCGGTCAACACCTACAACGCGATCAATCAACCGGTCGAGAACGGCACCGTCGTTTCGATCCAGCCCAGCGAAATGGTGTTCTCGGGTTTGGTTTCGGAAAAATCGGCGGCCAAGATGAATGCGGGATCGTTCGCGATTCTGCGCCGAACCGACACGGCCGCGTTGAAGAACGTGGTTATTAAAGTGCGTCAAATTAAACCGGGCATCGTGAACGCGACGTCGGGCGAAGAATCGGGGCGTCTGCGCGAAATCGTGTTCGTGGTCAATTGCGCGGCGGATTTCTGGGAATTCGACGGAAATCCTTTCCTCGAGGTCGATGCGGCCGTCGAACCGGAAAACCAAAAGAAATTGGAAGTATTGTATCGCGCGCAGGAAAAATCGCGCGCGTTGAAGGATCTGCGCGGCGACGCGGTGATTCCGGGCGCCGTGAATATGCCGGCGGGCCAATCCGAAAGCGATATGGCGATGTTGCGTCATGCGTATGAAGGCTCGCCCGTGTCGAAAGTGGCGGCTGCGATCGACCTTGGCAACCCGGGCGAGCGACAAAACAAAATGCGCGAGTTGATCCGCGAGACGGGTCTGATCGAGAAAGACATGCGCGCGATCGTTTTAAACGCGCCGGCCGACGCGGCCGATATGGCGCTCGATCATTTGCTGAAAATGAAAGAAGTTCGACAGCTCGCGCGCATCCACCAGACCTTAGCGTCGAACGATAAGACCAAAGATTTGGATCGCACAAAACGAGCGCGTCTCCACTTGCGGCAATTGTTCGAAACGTCCCCCGAGCTGCTCGCGAACGTATCGCAGAACGTGGCCGACAAGGATCGCGCGGTGATGCGCCAATATTTCGTTTCGGAACTGGCCCTGCCGAACGCGGCGTTCGAGCGCGGCACGGCCGTCGTCGTGCGCCGCGTGTTGGACAGCGTTTTCTGGAAGGGGTACCGCGAAAAATTGATCGAAGCCCAAAACCTGCGCAGCGATGAAAGCGTCGGCGACAAGAAAAGCCGCGAAGCGGCCGCGCTGCTGCTCGAGAAAGCGGCGTTCGCCGAGATCGCTTTAAAAATCCGCCAAGCGCCCGGGTACCCGCAAAAATCGGCAAAGGGTCTGTACAGTTTGCAGATGAACGATCCGGACACGCTCGCGCGCATCGAGTCGCAGC
>CAYXDS010000039.1:0-15198 GCA_964463805.1 uncultured Elusimicrobia bacterium
CTTTTTCTCGATACCGGAAAGATTTCGGAAATCGAAAAATATCATTCGATGGGCATCATTCGCGGCGTGACGACAAACCCGACGATCATGCTCAAAGACGGCGTGACCGGCGGTTGGGCCGGCATTGAGAAACGTTCGAAAGAGATCGCGAAGTTGATCAATCCGCTGCCGTTGTCGGTGGAAGTCACCTCGAACGATCCGAAGGAAATGCTGGAGCAGTCGCTGAAGTTTTCTAAGTGGGCAAAAAACATCAACGTGAAGATCACGATTCACGGCCCGAACGGCGAACTGGACAATTTGAAACTCGTGCACGAACTCGAAAACGAGCACGACATCCGCGTGAACGTGACCGCGATGATGAGCGCGCAACAATGTTTGATGGCCGCTCATGCGGGCGCTACCTACGTTTCGATCTTCGGCGGCCGCGTGAACAATATGGGCTACGATTCGCGGCAAGAAGTTCAACGGCTGCGCAATTTGCTCGATGCGTTCGGCAGCGATGCGAAGATCATCGTCGGTTCGACGCGCGAAGTGTTGAACATCATCGAGTGGTTCGAGGCCGGCGCCGACATCGTCACGTCGACGCCGAATTTGATCGATGGCATGTTGGTGCACCCGTACAGCAAGGAAACCGTTCAGATGTTTCTCGCGGACGGCGCGAAACTTTTTAAATGAAGACCGATTTCCGCGCGCGGCTAAAAAATCGTTCGGCGATTTTCGGCGGCTGGACCTCGCTCGGTCATCCGTCCATCACCGACATGCTCGCGCAATCAGGCGTCGACTTCATCGGTATCGATCTGGAACACAGCACGATCAGCCTCGAGCAGTCGCAAAACATCATCGCGCGCGCGCAGGCCGCTGGACTCGTGTGTTTGCCGCGCGTGTCGTCGCACAACGCCGAACAGATCAAACGGTTGCTCGATTCGGGCGCCGACGGTGTGATCGTGCCGATGGTGAATTCAAAAGCCGAAGCGCAAAAAATCGTCGAATGGTGCAAATATCCGCCGCTCGGCAAACGCAGCTACGGCGTGGCGCGCGCGCAAAATTACGGCAAAGATTTTGAAGCCTATACATCGGCGTGGAACGAACGATCGACGGTAATAATCCAAATCGAATCGATTGAAGGGGTAAACGAAGTCGATGCGATTCTTGCGAACGAATGGGTGGATGGTGTGATGGTCGGTCCTTATGATTTGTCCGGTTCGCTTGGTATTCCTGGCCAATTGTTTCATCCGGACGTGAAGGCCGCGTGCGCGAAAGTGGTCAAAGCCTGCGAAAAGCATGGCAAAGCGTGCGGCACTCACATTGTGGATCCCACCCATAAGAACGTCGCGGAGGCGCTGCAAGAAGGTTACACGTTCGTCGTTTTGTCATCGGATGTGTTCTTGCTGTGGAAGTGGGGAGAAAAGACCAAAGATTTGATTGCTGTCGCGAAAGAAATGGTTTCCAAATGAATTTAGACGAAGGTCAACAAAACGGCAGTTTCCTTGTTTGGGCTGCGTTGTTTCTGCTGGCCCTCACCTACGCGGTCGGTTATTTTCCCGGCATCGAATGGCACAGCGGATATTTAGGCAACGCGTATCAGTCCATTCATCCCGACAGTTTTCCGAACGACGAGTTTATGCCGCTCAATCGTCCGACGATGATGTCGTCTTTCTATAAAACGATCCATTACGCGGGAGAGATCGTTCTCGATGATCGCGTCACCATCGTTTTTTACTTTCTGTTTGTGGTCCTCGCTCTTTGGATTGTTGATAAGACCGGCCGGCTGCTTGGGCTTTCATCGGTCGCCGAACGCATATGCTTGATGTCCATTATGATTTTGGAACACCGTTTCAGAGACAATCACGCGAGTCTTGTCAGTCGATGGGATTTTAATCCGACGACGGTCGCGGGGCCGGTCGTGCTTGCGCTGATTTATCTGGTATTGAAGAAACAACGCGATTGGCGGTTTTTCGCGTTGGCGGTGCTGTTATGTTCGATCTCGGTTAAGAACGCATGGTTTGTTTTGTTGATGGGCGCGGCCGCGTTTTTCATTGAGGATTTGTCTTCGCGGAGGCGTTGGATCTTCGGATCGATGGGGGCGGCTGCGGTGGCGGTTTTTTTCTTCGTTTATCATGCGAAGTTCCAAGGACCTCACGACGTTGCGCTTTTCGATTACATCGTCGGGATGATGGACAACAGCGAAGCCAATCCGTTTATGGACACGCTGGGCGCCAATGTGTTGTTTTTGGTGTTGTGTGCGGCCGTTTTTTTCGTTCGATTGAATGACCGAATTCTTGAAAGCCGTGTACGAACGGTCGCCGCCGTGTCCGCAGGCGCATGGTTTTTTGGAGGGCTTTACTTGTCGTATGCGCCGAACGCGATGAAGATTCCGTTGCTCGTTCCGTTCGATGTGAATCGGTCGTTGCAGTGGGGCCAGTACGTCTTTTTTGTCGCATTCGTCGTTTCTTTGTTGCTGGCCGCCAGGAAGAGCAGTGGAATGCGGACCGCTGTGCCGCTAATGGCGGGTTTGGTCGCGTTGTATCTGTTGCCGCCGAAAATAAACGTGGTGCTTGCATTGGGGATCGGTTTTTGGGCTGCCGCCGCGTTGTTTTTTAATAAACCTTCCTTGCGCCGACCTGGAAATTTCGCGACGTTCGCCGCTCTCGTTTTTTTTATCGCTTCGGTTTCGTTCCATTCCATGAAAGCCGTTAAGCGTCGACATGCGTATCAGTTTTTATTTCGGCATGGCGTGCTCGGGGATGCTCCGGGCGCGACGTGGGTCGGCGTCGACTCTTATATTCGCGATCATATGCCGAAGACCGCCAGCGTATTGGCGTTTTCCGAAGCCGAGTACCCGGACGGCACGAGCCGTTTGTCTCAGGATTTTGGGTTGCGGACCCGCACCGGGCGAAAAATGTTCGGCGCCCATAACGCGAATTTTTATTTCGACTACGATATGTTGATGCGCAACGTCGAAAGAAATCGGTTCTTGGATAAGTTGTCCGCCGAATTGAACGCCGGGAATTACAAACTCTTTTCTGAAGCGCTGTCTGAATTGAAATATCCGGACGTGATCGTCGTTCCGAAACGAGAGGGCGATGCGTTGTTGGCGGTCGATAAAATCCATTATCATCTCAACTCGAGCATCGGCGCTTATGACATTCTGACCAAATAACATATGAAACTCCTAATCTTCATATTGACCTATAACCACGAACGGTATATCGCCGACGTGCTGCGCGATATTCCGGATCGCTACAAAAACAGCGATGACTGCGAAATTCTCATCATCGACGACACGTCAGCGGATCGCACGTGTCAGGCCGCTCACAAATACGCTGCGCAAAGCGGATTGAAAAATCTTGTCGTGATGCGAAACGCGCAAAACCAAGGGTATGGCGGCAATCAGAAGGTAGGCTATCGTTATGCGATCGAAAAAGGTTTCGATGCGGTCGCGATGGTTCATGGGGACGGCCAATACACGCCGAAGGTTCTGCCCGAACTTGTTGAAGCGTTCGAGAAGAATCCGTTGTCGGCCGGCGTGCTTGGCGTTCGATTTGGGAAGAACCATTCACCTTTAAAGGGCGGAATGCCGCTCTATAAATTCCTCGGTAACCAGATTTTGACCCGGGTCCAGAACTGGTTCGCGCGTACGAATTTGAGCGAGTGGCACACCGGTTACCGTTTGTACTCGGTGCGGGCGCTCTCGATGATCGCGTTCGAACTCAACACGAACGATTTCCATTTCGACACCGAAATTATTCTGCAGTTGGTCGATAGAAAATTTCCGCTCATCGAATTCAATATTCCGACCAAATACGGCGATGAAGTGTGCCACGTGAACGGGTTGGCGTATGCGTTGAACGTCATCAAAGCGTCTTTCTGTTATTGGTTGCAGCGCTATCACCTGTTTTACGACATCCGATACCATCCGGAGTTTATCTTCAAACGATCGGAAGAATCGAATTTTTCGGCACAGGTCTATCTCGAGAAGTTCGATTCGCAGAGCCCGCATTCGCTTGTTTGTTCGGACGTCCGTTTGGTACCGGAGGGGAGTTCGGTGCTCGATATCGGGTGTTCGTCCGGTTATGTGGCCGCCATGCTCGCGGCGAAACGAAAATGCCGTGTGGTCGGCGTTGACGTTTTGCCTGCCTCGGAAGTGTCCGATACGCTGGCCGAATACCACCGCATCGACCTTGAAAACGAGCCCGAAGCTTTATCGGATGTCTTCGATCAGAATAAATTCGACGTCGTTTTAATGCTGGATGTTCTCGAACATCTGGCGATGCCTGAACTTCTTCTGCTGCGTTTCTATCGGCAAAAATACAACAGCAAACCGCAATTTATTTTCAGCACCGGCAACGTCGCGTTCTTCGTGGTGCGTTTGATGCTGCTTTTCGGTTATTTTAACTACGGCCAGAAAGGGATATTGGACATTACGCACAAACGCTTATTCTCGTTGCGGACGTTTCGGAACATGATGGAGCAAACCGGTTTCATCGTCAAGCAAGCGCGATATTTTCCTTTTCCGTTTCGCGCGCTTGGTTTTCCGGAAAAACTCTCCGTCGTGCTTGAACGAGTGAATCTGTTCCTCATTAAAATCGCGCCCGCTCTTTTCTCGTATCAAGTTATGTTCGTGACGGATCCCATCAGTGCTCCCGAAAAGACGCTTCATGAATCGATGCAATCTGTCGAACGTTTGAAAGAAGGCGCGCTATGAACCTTGCTACGATTAATTTATCCAAGGTTTCGTTGTTCGTGTTTGATTTCGACGGAACGCTGGTCGATTCAAACGCGATCAAGTTAAAAGCATTTGACGTGTGCTTCGCCGAATTCGCCGGTACTTATCCGCAAATCCTCGAGTATTGTCATTCCAATCATCACACGCCGCGATGGGTTAAGTTCCAAACCGTTTATGAGACGATTTTAAAAATGCCTTACACACCGGACATTGAGCGCGCACTTCACAAGCGTTATGCGGATGCGACGACGGCCGCTGTCACCGCCGCCGCCGAAATCCCCGGCGCATTTGATTTTTTGCGCGCGGCCGGTCGTGGCGAGCGTCAGACCGCATTGATCTCGAGCACGCCGCACGAAATTTTGCTGAAAATTCTCCAAGGCCGCCGATGGTCCGATTGGTTTCATCATGTGCAAGGAGCGCCGATGAAAAAATCGGAATGGATTCGCGGTCTCATGGCGTCGTTGCAAGCCGGTCCGGACGAAGCGGTTTTTTTCGGCGACACGCTCGAAGATTGGCAATCGTCGCAAGAAGCCGGTTGCGGGTTCGTCGGCGTGGCAAACGAGGAACTCGCCGGTAAAGGCGTTCCGTTTATAAAAGATTTCAATCAACTGAGGAGTCTCGTATGACACCCGTCGCATCATCGCAGCGCGCTCATCTCTCTCTTGATGAACGCTTCAATCTCAAGGGGAAAGTCGGCGTTGTGGTCGGCGGCGCCGGTTTCTTGTGTTCAGCCATGGCGCAGGCGATGATCGAGTCCGGCATGGAAATCGCGATCGTCGACGTAAAGCCGAGTTCGCTCGATAAATCCAAGTATCCGGTTTCCGAGTTTGTTTGCGATGTCACGAAAAAAGTCGAATTGCAGAAATGTCACGACGACATCGTGAAACGTTTCGGTCGCGTGGATGCGTTATTGAATGGAGCCGGTGTGAACGCGCCGACGCCGTTTACGGACATCACCGAGCAGGAGATTCACCGGATTTTCGACAGCCACGTCACCGCGACGATTTTCGCGTGCCAAGTGTTCGGTGCGACGATGTTGAAACAAAAGAGCGGCAGCATCATCAATTTTGCATCGGCGTCGTCCGGGCCGCCGCTTTCGAAGGCCTTCGTGTATTCGGTCGCAAAGGCCGGTATTTCGAGCATCACGCAAAATCTCGCGCGCGAATGGGCGACGACCGGTGTTCGTGTGAACGCGCTTCGGCCCGGATTTTTCCCGACCGAATGGAGCATGAAAAATTTTATCGATGAAGACCGCAAAAACAAAATTCTCGGTCACACGCCGATGGCGCGCTTTGGAAAACCGGAAGAACTTGTAGGCGCCGTGTTGTGGCTCGCGTCGGACGCCGCGTCGTTCGTCACCGGATCGATCGTCGCGATCGACGGCGGATTTACCGCGATGACGATATGAAGAAATCCGTGGTGGCCATCACCGGCGCCAGCCGCGGCATTGGGCTTGCGATCGCCAAGTTGTTCGAACAGCGCGGCGCGCGCGTGGCCCCGTTTTCACGTTCGAACGGCGGCGACGTGCGCGATCGGCAAAGCGTACTCGCGTTCGCCGAGCGGACCCGCAAGAAATTCGGCGCGCTTGATGTGTTCGTGAATTGCGCAGGCGTGTCACGTTGGAAACCGATCGCCGATATCGATGAAGAATTTTTGGGGGAGATGGTTGACACGAATGTCTTCGGTACGATGTGGGGGTGCTCAGCCGCGGCCGCCACGATGAAGAAAGGCGGCGCGATTGTGAACGTGTCGAGTTTGGCCGGTAAGCGCGGCAGCGCGAACAACAGCGCTTATTGCGCTTCGAAGTTCGCCGTGAACGGTATTACGCAGTCGTTGGCGAAGGAATTGGGTCCGAAAGGAATCCGCGTGAACGCCGTTTGTCCGGTGTATGTGGTAACTGAAATGCTGATGGACAGTCTCAAAGATCCGGTCGCGCCGCCGCGCGGAAAACCGGTGAAACCGTTTTTGAACGAATTCGCAAAGTCGCAGACCGCGCTGGGTCGTTTGCCGACGGAAAAAGAAGTGGCCGAAGCCGTTTACTTTTTGGCGAGCCCGGCCGCCTCGGCCATCACCGGCCAGTGCATCAACGTCGATTGCGGGACGCTGCCGCAATGAGCGTGAAAGTAGCGGCGATTATTCCGGCGCGGATGGCGTCGAGCCGGTTTCCCGGGAAACCTTTGCTGTCGTTTCGCGGGTTGCCGATGGTTGAGCATGTGCGGCGGCGCGTGGTGATGGCCGGCGTATTTTCGGATGTGGTTGTGGCCGCGTGCGATGAGGAAATTAAAAAGGCGGTCGAGAGTTATGGCGGGCGCGTGATCATGACCTCGCCTTCTCATCCGGGCGCGACCGATCGCGTGTCAGAAGCCGTCGATCATTTGGATTGCACGCATGTGGTGAACGTGCAGGGGGATGAGATTTTGATTTTGCCCGACGATTTGAAGAACATGGTGAACGCTATGAAGGCTGCGCCGGCTGGGCCCGCTTGGAACGCGATCGCGCCGATTTCTGAAAACGCCGAATTGTCCGATCGCGCGATCGTGAAGTGCGTGGTGTCGGAATCGAATCGCGTGATGTTTTGTTCGCGGATTTTTTCGCACATGAAACCGGAAACGGTACGCATCATTCTCGGCATTCTCGGCTATGAAAAGAAATTTTTGAAATCGTACGGCCGCCTCACTCGCACGCCGTGTGAAGTGCAGGAGTCGATCGATCAAAACAGGATCATTGAACACGACGTGCCGCTGCAAGGCGTGCCGTTCACGAAAGGGTATCCGGGGATCAATGAGCCGCGCGAAGTGGAACTCGTCGAAAAATATTTAAAGGAAGATTCGCGGCAAGTCGCCGTGCTGGCCGCTATCGTATGAAAAAGAACGTTGTGTATGTGGCGCTGCAACAATTTTGTGAAGCGGGGCCGCAACCGTTGCAGGTGATGCAACAGGCCGGGCTCGAGGTTCGATTGAACACGCTCGGACGCCGCGTTAAACGCGAGGAAATGGGCGCGTTGTTGAACGGCGTCGACGCGGTGTTGGCCGGCGTCGAACCCTACGACGCCGCTTTGTTCGACCAGGTGCGTTCGTTGAAATGCATCAGCCGCTGCGGCATTGGTACCGATGCCGTGGATTTGGCGGCCGCCAAGGAGCGCGGCATCGCCGTATTGACGACCGTCGATGAAGTGGCTCAACCCGTAGCGGAGATGACCGTCGCGATGATTTTGGCTTTGGCGCGAAATTTGCCCGCGCATATCAACGACGCGAAAGCCGGCGCGTGGAAAAAGCATACGGGCGTTCTTTTGTCCGAGTGGACGATCGGTTTCATCGGATTTGGCCGCATCGCCCGCGCGGCCGCTCGATGTTTGGAGCCGTTCGGCGCGAAATTAATCGCGGCCGATCCATTTTTAAAGTCGTCCGACCTGCCGCGCGGCGTCGAGCTGAAAACGACGGCGGAACTGTTGACCTCGGCGAACGTGGTGTCGTTGCACGCGGCGCGGCGCGCCGATGAAGGTTTTTTAATGGGCGCGAAAGAATTTGCACAGATGAAAACCGGCGCGTATCTCGTTAATACGGCTCGCGGCTACTTGGTCGATGAAACGGCGTTGTTAAACGCGTTGCAATCGAAAAAACTGGCCGGCGCCGCGCTCGACGTTTATGAAACCGAGCCGTACACGGGGCCGTTGGCGGCGTTGCCGAATGTGCTTTGCACGCCGCACGTGGCCACGCTTACGAACGCGTCTCGCTCGGCGATGGAACTGAAAGCCGCGCAAAACATCGTTACGTTTTTCAAAAATTATCACCCTACCGAGGTTCAACATGCCTGAATCAACACTTTTAAAACCGGCGTCGCCTTCGACGATCAAAGGACTTGAATGTCCGTTGTGCCGCCAGCGCGCGCATCAACACATCATGACGTATCCGGCGTTTAGCCCGATGTTCCGCAATCGCACGGTCGCCCGTTGCGTTGGATGCGGTCTCGCCTACATGTACCCGATGTTGCCGACGGAAAAATTGGTCGAGTATTACGGACGGACCACGTTCACCGGCCACGTGCTCGACAAAGCACCGTCCGACAGTCCTGAAAATCACCATCAGGCGGCCGCGCGCGTCGAATTCATGAAGGAATGGCTCGCTTTCTCCGGCCACGCGAACGTGCTCGATATCGGCGCCGAATACGGTTTGCTGGAAACCTATATGCGACGCCGGTTGACCGGAGAGCTCCAATGCCACGCGGTCGAGCCGGATTCGAACGCGCGTGAAGTGCTCGAGAAAAACGATATCCGTTGGGCGTCCGATATCGGCGCGTTCGACGATAAAACCTTTGATTTGATCGTATTGAGTCACGTGTTCGAGCATGTGAACGATCCGATCACGTATTTGAAGACGTTGCGCAATTACTGTCACGAAGGCACCTACTTGTTTCTCGAAGTGCCGAACGAAGAATTTCGTTTCAAAGCCGAATTCGAGCCGCATGTGGTTTTTTACAGTCCGAAAACGCTCGCGCAGATGTTGACCACCTGTGGGTATACGATCATTGCGAATGAAACCTGCGGAATGCGCCGCGCCGACGTTTCGCCTGCGAATCAACGCGTGTCATCCGGCGTGCATTGGTTGAACCGCTTGGCGTTGCGTTTGCATTTGGATCGTCTTCGCACGAAATTAAAGCCGCAGAAAGTGCCGGTCGCATCGGTGGATCCGTTGTCGGTGCACGACCGTTATGAAAGCAAAGTCTACGGCGACGACCGGATTTGGATCCGTTGCTTGGCTAAGTTCGGAGTTTAGGTCATGGCTGAATCAATCCTGATTAAACCCGCCGTTCCATTGACCGAAGAAAGCGTCGAATGTCCGATGTGCCATCAACGCACGCATCAACAATTGACCGCCTATCCGTCGCGCACGCCGCTTTTCGCTAAACGTTCGGTCGTTCGTTGCACACGTTGCAGTCTTTCCTATATGCATCCGATGGCTTCCACCGCGTCGTTGAACGACTATTACAACAACGGAAATTATTGGGGGCATGTGCTCGAAACGACGCCGTTTGAGATTCCGACGTACCATCATCAGGCGAAAGCGCGTGTGGGATTTATTTCCGATCGCGCCACGTTGCCCGCGTCGGCCGAGATTCTTGACATCGGCGCCGGTTACGGCGTGTTGGAGATGTATTTGAAAAAACATTTGGCCGGCGACCCGCGTTGTTACGCGATCGAACCGGATCAGAAAGCGCAGCAAGCGCTCGAGAAGAATGGTGTCCGGTGGGAAAACGAATTGGCCGCGTTTGGCGGTAAGAAGTTCGATCTCGTGATTTTGAGTCACGTGCTCGAACACATGAACGATCCGGTCGGATATCTCAAGCAGTTGCGGTCGTATTGTCACGAAAATACGTACCTATTCATCGAAGTACCGAACGAGGATTTTCTTTTTAAATTCGATCTGGAGCCGCATGTGCTTTTCTTCAGCCCGAAAACATTGTCGTCGGTGCTCGGCGCGGCCGATTACAGTGTGCAATCGATCGAAACCTGCGGTTTGTTTCGCGGCAAGCAACGTATGATCAACGAGCGGAATATGAAGCGGATGAAATGGATGAATCGGCTGCCGTTTCGTCAGCAATTGAAGAAATTTAAAAATGCGCTGAGGCCGAAGAACGCCTCGAAGTCCGCGGATCCGTTTTCGGTTCCCGACCAATTTGAGTGCGACGTTTATGGCAACGACCGGATTTGGATCCGGTGCTTAGCAAAATTGGCGTGACTTCCAATCTCGACGCCATTCCGGTCGTGATTTTGTGCGGCGGCCAAGGCACGCGGATGCGCGCCGACGGCGAGCCCCGGCCGAAGCCGATGGTGGAGATCGGCGGCAAGCCGATCTTATGGCACATCATGAAGGTGTACGCGTCGCATGGTTTTCGACGGTTTGTTTTGCCGCTCGGTTTCGGTGGGAATTTCATCCGTAAATATTTTATGAACGCCGCGCATGCGCCATGGGAAATTTCGTTCGTCGATACGGGGCCGAGCACATTGAAAGGCGCGCGCATCAAGAGAGTGGAAAGCCATCTTCAGGCCGATTATTTTCATTTGACGTACGGCGACGGCGTGATCAATTCGGATTTATCGAAGCTGCACCGATTTCATTTGCGGCACGGCAAAGTCGGCAGCGTCACCGTCGTTCATCCGCCGTCCCGTTTCGGCGAAATGGCGTTGAGCGGCAGCCGAGTTGTGCGGTTCGAAGAGAAGCCGCAGTTGAGTACGGGACACATCAACGGCGGATTTTTCGTATTCAAACGCGAATTCCTTAAGTATCTTCGGCCGGCCGCCGATTGCGATCTTGAATTCGGTCCGTTGCAGAAATTGGCCGAACGCGGTCAGTTGAACGCGTTTCGGCACGATGGCTTTTGGCAGTGCATGGACACGCCGCGCGAGCGCGATTATTTGAATAAATTATGGAAAAAGGGAGCGCCTTGGAAATCATGGTGAAATCCGTTCGGATGAAGTCGCATTGGAAAAATAAAAATATTTTTGTAACCGGCGCGACCGGTCTGCTCGGTTCTTGGCTTACCAGCCGGCTCGTGGAGGAAGGCGCTAACGTCGTCGCTCTTGTGCGCGACTGGGTGCCGCGCTCGAACCTTGTGATCGAGAGAATGACCGCGCGTGTTTCAATGGTGCGCGGTGAAATCGAAGATTTGTCGTTGCTGCAACGGACGCTCAACGAGTACGAGATCGAGACCGTGTTTCATTTGGCCGCGCAGACAATCGTCGGCGCCGCGAACCGCAGTCCGCTCGGCACGTTTGAGACCAACATCAAAGGCACATGGAACGTGCTGGAGGCGTGCCGCCAAACAAAATCGGTGAAGCGCGTGCTGGTTGCGTCGAGCGATAAGGCCTATGGGGACCAAATCAAATTGCCGTATACCGAGGACACGCCGTTGACCGGGTTGCATCCTTACGACGTTTCGAAATCGTGCGCCGATCTGTTGTGCAACGCGTATCACAAGACATACGGACTGCCGGTGTCGGTCACGCGCTGTGGGAATTTTTACGGCGGCGGCGATTTGAATTTGAACCGGATCGTTCCGGGAACGATCGTGTCGATTTTGCGCGGCGAGCGGCCGATCATCCGCAGCAACGGAAAGTTCATCCGCGATTACATCTACATTGAAGACGGTGTCGACGCCTATTTGACGCTCGCGCAAGCGATGAACCATTCGAAGTTTCACGGCCAAGCGTTCAATTTCTCCTATGAAAAACCGATGTCCGTTCTGCAAATCGTGAAAGCTGTATCGGATCTTATGGCCACCGATCTCAAGCCGAAGATCTTGAATCAAGCTTCGAACGAAATCATCGATCAGCATTTGTCATCGAAAAAAGCGCGCACGATGCTGAAGTGGAAACCGCTTTTCAATCTTGAGAAGGGTTTGCTGAAGACGGTCGACTGGTATCAAAATCATTTTGCCGATTGATTCTGTCATTGCGAGGCCGTCGTTTGGCCGTGGCCCTACGTCCTAATCAATAAAATATGTCGTAGGGCCACGGTCCATAAGACAAAGACGGACCTCGCAATGACAACGATTTAAAGGAGTGTTCATGGCCACAAAAAAGAAGAATAAAAAAAATATCACGGTCAAACGCGCGGCGATCGCCGGTGTGACGATTACGCCGCTGCGTCAAATCGTCGACGAGCGTGGGAAAATTATGCACATGTTGCGCAACGATTCGCCGGTGTTCAAAAAATTCGGCGAGATCTATTTCTCCGTGGTCAATCCGGGCGTAATCAAGGCGTGGCACATCCACAAGGAAATGACGCTGAATTACGCGGTTGTGTCGGGGCAGATCAAATTCGTTTTGTACGACGATCGCGACAAGTCGCCGACACGCGGCGCACTGATGGAACTGTTCATCGGTCCCGACAGCTATCAGTTGATCACGGTGCCGCCGATGGTGTGGAACGGGTTTAAGGGTGTCGGCGCTACGCCGGCCATCGTCGCGAATTGTTCGACGATTCCGCACGATCCGGCCGAAATCAGCCGCATGGATCCGTTCGAAAATTCAATTCCGTACGATTGGGCGCTTAAGCATGGGTGAAGCGCTCGTCACGGGCGGCGGCGGGTTCATCGGCGCCCACCTGACGCGGCGGCTTGTTGAGAGCGGGGAAACCGTTACCGTCATCTCCGCCGGATCGGATCGCCTAAGATCGGAAATGCCGGCGTCGGTTAAAAAAATCCGTTTGGATCTGCGCGATCGTACCGCTGTTGCCGACGCGCTCAACGGAAAAGCATTCTCATCCGTTTTCAATTTGGCCGGCTATATCGATCACACTCCTTTTTTTAAAGGCGGACGCGCCGTTTTGCAGCAACATTTCGATGCGGTCGAAAATCTACTTGAAGCGCTGGATCGGCACGCGTTGAAATCCTTCGTGCAGGTCGGCAGCAGCGACGAATACGGCAATGCGCCATCTCCGCAGCGCGAAGATTTACGCGAGGACCCCATTGCTCCCTATTCGCTGGGCAAAGTCGCCGCTTCGCATTTGATTCAAACGCTCGCCAAGACCGAATCTTTTCCAGGCGTCGTGGTGCGTCTGTTTCTTGCCTACGGTCCGGGCCAGGACGATCGCCGTTTTATCCCGCAGATAATCAAAGGTTGTCTCGCGCGCAAGAAATTCGATACATCCGAAGGCCGTCAATTGCGCGACTTCTGTTTCATCGATGATATCGTCGACGGCCTGATTCTCGCCTCTCAACGTAAAGAAGCGATCGGTCACATCATTAATTTGGCGTCCGGTCAGCCGGTTGCCGTGAAACACGTCGTGGAAAAGATTGTTGAACAATGCGGCGGAGGGCAGCCTGTTTTCGGCGCGGTTGCTTATCGCCCCGGCGAGAACATGTCGTTGTATGCGGATGTCGCCAAAGCAAAGCAGTTGCTCGGATGGTCGTCGCGTACGGATTTGGCGACCGGACTCGCCCATACGGTAAAGGCGTTTTCCTAATGTTGGCGCGCGTCACCGTTCTCATGACCGTCTACAACGGCGGTTCGCCGCTTCGGGCGGCCGTTGCGAGCGTGTTGTCTCAAACGTTTTCCGATTTTGAATTCCTGATCGTCGATAACGCCAGTACCGACGGCACCGTCGACTATTTAAAGTCGTTGTCCGATCCGCGCGTGAGATTGTTGTTGAACGAGGCCAACCAAGGGCAGACGCGCGCGCTGAATCGCGGCATTCGAGAAGCGCGCGGTGAATTCCTCGCGCGCATGGACGCCGATGACTTTTCGATGCCGGACCGTCTCGAGAATCAGGTCGCGTATCTCGATAACCATCGCGATGTGTCCGTCGTCGGCGGTTGGCACGATGAAATAGACGAAAATGGCGCGTTTCTCAAGCGCATGCGGTATCCGACGGATCCGCTCGAAATTAAATGTCATTTGTTGTCGGACGGAAATCTCACGCGACGATGCATGTCGCATCCGACCGTTATGTTTCGCACCGAGGCCTTGCGCGAAATGAACGGATACGACGAGTCCATTAAATTTGCGCAGGACTATGAATTGTGGACGCGCCTTGTGCGCGCGCACGACATCGCGAATTTACCGCGCGTGGTGTTGAAATACCGCGTGAGTCAGCATTCCACTTCGAATAAAAATCACGGCGAAATGACGCGAGAACTTGATCGGATCGTTTCGGCCAATATCAACCGGATTTGGCCCGGTATCGCACCGCGCGACCATGGAATCTTGTTGCAAATGCTTCGAAATCGATGGATTGAGGAACCGATTTCATTAACGGCATTGGAAAAATTGTTCGATTCGTTGTTCGATCGCTTGTTCGCGCCCGCTTCTCCGTCGGCACGCGCGTTGCTGATTCGTGATCGGATTAAAACGTATTATCTGCCTCGACGCCTCGCAAAGGAACCGTTGCGGTCGTTGTTTCGCCTGGGAGGGCGGTCGTTATGTCAACCGAGTCTGTGGTTGGACCCGAAGCTTCACAAAAACTTTTTGAAAATCGTCGTTCGCCGTTGAATTCGACCGAACGTCGATATTTGTTTTCGACGTTCATGCTCGATTTGTTCGGCGTGTTCGTCGTTAACCTTATTTTGTTCAGCAAGGGTTTCACGTTTATTTTCGTCCGGGTCGGCCGGATTCCGATATTTATTACCGAAGGCGCTTTGTTACTGTTGGCTCTGTGCTGGGGGATTTTATGCGCGACCAAACGCCGATGGTTGATTCCGAAAGATCCTTTGATTCTAACGGCCTTTGGCGTGCTTTGGTCGTTGACGCTGTTAGGGTTGGTGCCTGCATTTTTTTCGATTAACTCGGACACGTTGAACGCTTTGAAGCGGTCCGCGCTCGGGTATTACACCGTTTTTTCTTTTTTGATGTATGCGCTGTTGGCCGATAAAAAATCGGTGTTGCGTTTGTTGTCATGGATGTTCGTGGGTTCGACGCTCAGTACGGTGACGAATTACATAAGTTATATTTTTCACTTTAAGATTTTTTATCCTCC
>CAYXDS010000040.1:0-14956 GCA_964463805.1 uncultured Elusimicrobia bacterium
CTTTGAAAAAAGCCGCGCTCGAACTCGCCGATGGAATTCAGAAACAGAAACAAGCCAAGGTCGCCGTGCTTGGTTTTCCTTATCACGACAATCATAAAAGCGACGGTAGTCTCGCGGTCGCCGACCAAATCGCGAATTATTTGAGCGGCTCGAAAAAAGTTTCAGTGGTCGAGCGCGCGCGTTTGTCGGAGACACTGGCCGAAATGCATTTGGCCGAAACCGGCATTCTCGATCCAAGCACGACAAAATCGATCGGACAATTGCTCGGCGCCGATGTGATCGTGACAGGCACGTTGCTGAATCTTCCGGGCGAACAATGCGAAGTTAACGCACGCGCATTAATGTCGGCCAACGGTCGCATCGTCGCCGCGTCGCGCGTGATCATCGACCGCACGTGGAACGACCGCAAACGGTTGACCAATATCGTCGGCGCGTGGGAATCCGATGCGATGGTGAAAACGATCGCGCATAAATTGATCGCCGGCCTGAAAAATCAACCGCCGATGTCGTTGGTCGTTTTGGATTTCCCTTATGCACGCGACCGCACGAGCACCGGATCGCATGTGGTTTCCGAACGCCTGTTAACCGCGCTGGTCAAAGACGGCGCGATCATGGTCGAGCGACGGCTGCTCGAGAAAATTTTGGAAGAACGCAAGCTGTGGGAATCGGGACTCATGGGCGCCGACGCCGAGCGGAAAATGGGCACAATCGTCGGCGCGGACGGCGTGGTGACGGGACTTTTAACGGATTTATCTGAAAATACGTGCGAGGTGCTCGCACGCATCGTAAAAGTCGACAGCGGAGAAATTTTATCGGCGGCCACGCTCGTGATCGAACGGTTTTGGAATGACACGCCGCGATTGCCGCTGGCCGCGCAACCGCGTTCGGCGGTACCGATCGCGTATATGCCGGTCGATCCGGATCAAACCGTGGCGGCGCCCGTGACGAAATCCGCGCCGCCAAAAGTGGGAAAAAGACAACGCTATTATCCGGCGCCGGTGCCGTTCATGATGCAGCAAACCGCTCAGCCGATCAAAGGGAGACCGACACAATGAAGATGAAACAGCCGTGGTTCTGCCGCGGAGATATTGATGGATTTTTCGGACTATTTGTCGACAATCTCACGCAACTGATGCTGATTACGGTGCTGTGCCGCTACGCGTGCGGCTTTCCGGCCGAGTTGATCGCCGGAAAAATTCTGCCGGCCGCCGGACTCTCGATTCTCATTGGAAATATTTTTTACACGTTGGAAGCGCGGCGGCTCGCGCGCAAGTCGGCGGACGGAGACATGACCGCGTTGCCGTTCGGCGTTAACACCATCAGCTTGCTTGCATTCATTTTCTTGGTGATGAGCCCCGTTTACAATGAAACCGGCGACGCGGACTTAGCATGGCGCGTCGGACTCGCCGCTTGTTTCATGAGTGGCGTGGTCGAAACGTTGGGCGCGTTCGTTGGCTCGTGGGTGAAACGGCATACGCCGCGCGCCGCGTTGTTGGCGGGACTCGGTGGCGTGGCATTGTCGTTCATTGCGCTCGGATTCTCGTTTCAAGTGTTCGCGGCGCCGGCTGTGGCGTTCGTCCCGATGATGTTGGTTCTGTGTTTCTACGCGGCACGCGTGCGTTTACCGTTCCAAATTCCTGGCGGTTTAGCGGCCATGCTGTGTGGCGGCCTGATCGCGTGGACACTCAAGGGATTCGGCTTCATCTCTTTTTCCCTGGCCAAAGATCCGATCGTTCTCGCCGTGAATTTACCGACACCGGCATTGAAACCTCTTTTCTCAACGCTGTTCGATCCAAACACATGGCGATACGCGTCGATCGTACTTCCGGTCGCGCTGTTCAACGTAATCGGATCGATCCAAAATCTTGAAAGCGCCGAAGCGGCCGGCGATAAATTCGAACCGAAACCGGCGCTGCTCGTGAATGGCGCGACGTCGCTGCTCGCGAGCCTTTTCGGCAGTCCGTTTCCGACATCGATTTACATCGGACATCCGGGGTGGAAGTCAATGGGTGCGCGCACCGGTTATTCGACGTTGAACGGAATCGCGGTCGCGGCGTTGTGTTTCTTCGGCGGCATCAACGCGCTGCTGAAAATTATGCCGATCGAAGCGACGCTGGGTATTCTTATTTGGATCGGGCTCGTGATCGTTTCCGAAGCATACGCGAAAACCGATATGCGCCACGGCGTGGCGGTCGCGATCGGTTTCATTCCTCCGCTCGGCGCGTGGATGTTGAACATCATCGAAACGGTGCTGCGCGTGGCCGGAACAAATCTATATGACGCGATCGATCAATTTCACGGCGAATTATATGTGGGTGGTATCTTGTCGTTGTATCAAGGTTTCCTGTTGATCGCGATTATTCTCTCAGCGATCCTCGCGCACGTGGTCGATCGTAAGTTTGTGAGGGCGGCCGTGTGGAGTTTCATCGGCGCAGGCTTATCGTGCATAGGATTAATTCATGCGTACGAACTTACACCGTCCGGTCTGCATGGATCGTTGCAATGGATGGCCGCGCCGTGGTTCGTGTTCGCATACGCGACGCTCGGGGTGCTGTTGCTTGTAATGGGAAAAATTTCGAAACCGTTACGCGCGATTCCGATCGAGTCGCTCTAACCGCACCACACTCCACGCGAGCGTAACGAGCGACATCACCGAACTCAACACGGGCACGCCAAGAAAACCATAACGCGCGAGAACAATTCCACCGAAAAACGACCCCGACGTCACGCCCGTATACAAGCCGCTGTTGTTCCACGCGAGCGCGGCGCCGCGCCGATGGCTGTGCTTGTGCGCGAGATACGATTGAAACGATGGAAAAAACAACGCGGCCGTATAAGAGAAGAGAAACAATCCAATCATTGATGGAACGAAGCGTCCCATCAACGCACGAAACACCAGCGCGGCGATCGCCGCACCAATCGAGCTGACGATCGTAATATTGCGCGACCCGAACCGGTCCGACATCTGCCCGCCGGTCAACGCACCGGTCATCATGCCGACGCCGAACACGGCCACGGCGGCCGACACTTGCCTCGGCGAACATCCGCCGACGGTTCGCAGTCCGGCGCCCACATATGTGTAGGTCGCGTACAACGACGCGCCCCACAACGCGGTCACGCTCACGTCGGCGATCAAACTTTTATAGCCGTGCCCGGACGCCACGTGATGCGGCGCCGGCAATCCGTTCAACGCGATCCAATTCGCGAACGCAAGAACGAACGGCGCGGCGGTCAACAACCAAAACACGGCGGGCCAACCGTAACGGTAACCGATCAACGATCCGAGCGGCGCGGCCGAGAACAACGCGGTGAACACGCCGGAACCGACGAACGCGAGCCACGCGCCGCGTCGATGCGGCGGCGCGATGTCGCCGATCACCGCGTAAACCGACGGCGAGATCGCGGCGACCGAACCGCCGGCCACAAACCGCGCGATAAGAAAAATGGAAAAGTTCGGAGCGATCGCGCTGATCGCATTGGACGCTGTGAACGCAAGCAATCCGCCGACGATCGGCCCACGACGGCCGCGACGGTCGCCGTGATGACCGAAGATCGGCGCGCAAACCGCGTACGCAAGTCCGAACAATGTCATGCCCCAACCGGCCGCGGACAACGTCACGTGAAAATGTTCGGAGAGGAGAGGAAGCAACGGCGAAATCACGTACAAGTCGGTGCCCATCACCAACAACGTGAACCAACCGATGATTAGCGGCGCCACCGATGTTTGTGACGGCCGCCGGGATGACGGTGATGCGGTTGCTGCGGGGTGTGCGGTTTCGGCGGCGCGGCGAAAACTTGGGGTTGCGACTTGTACGGAAAATCCGGAATCACGCCGCGCGGAATGCTTTTGCCGATGAGCCGTTCAATGGCTTTCACTTGACCCTCTTCGTCGGGCGACACAAGCGTGAACGCCTCGCCGACCGCTTGCGCGCGACCGGTGCGCCCGATCCGGTGCACGTAATCTTCGGGACTGACGGGCACGTCGAAATTGATCACGTGACTGATGTCCTTCACGTCGATGCCGCGCGCGGCGATGTCGGTGGCCACGAGCAATTGATAGCGACGATCTTTAAATCCTTGCAACGCCTGCTGCCGCTGCGCTTGGCTGCGATTGCCGTGGATCACGGTGACCGATTTCCCGAGCGTGAGCAACTTCTTCGACAATTTGTTCGCGCCGTGTTTCGTACGCGTGAAAATTAACGCGGACGTCATATTGCCGAGCTCGAGGATCGCCTGCAACAACGCGAGTTTCTGCTCGCGCGAAACCGGATACATCATCTGCGTAACATTCTGCGACGGCTGCGAACGCGCGATCTCAATAACGGACGGATTCCGCAAAAATTGTTTGACCAGACGTTGAATCTCGTTCGAATACGTGGCCGAGAACAACATCGTCTGCCGTTGATGAGGAACGAGCGATGCGATCTCGCGCACGGCCGGCAAGAAACCCATGTCAAGCATGCGGTCCGCTTCATCGAGCACGAACGTTTGTACGTCGCGCAAATTGATCGTGTGCTGTTTCACGTGATCGAGCAGCCGGCCGGGTGTGGCAACGACGATTTCGGCGCCTTGGCGCAGTTGTTGTGTTTGTCTGTTGAAATTTTCACCGCCGAGCAACAACGCGGTTTTTATTTTTCCGTGCTTCAACAAATCATGAAATACGGACGTCACTTGCGCGGCCAGCTCGCGCGTCGGAGTGACGATCAGCGCTTTCGGCCGATGGGCGCGCGGATGACGCAAAAGTTTTTCGACGATCGGCACGGCGAACGCGCAGGTTTTACCGGTGCCGGTCTGAGCGCACGCCTGGATGTCACGGCCCTGCAACGCGTCGGGAATCACGCGCGCTTGGATCGGCGTGGGTTCCGCGTAACCAAGCGCGGTGATCGCTTGCAAAAGCTCGGGAGAAAGTTGAAAGCGCGAAAAACCCATATCAGCTCAACTCAAAATCAAGCTGGCGTTTGACGACGTTCGCTCCGGCCAACGTCACGTCGACCGCTTGCCCCATGCGGAACGTGCGGCCCGTGCGCTTGCCGCGCAGCGTGACGCGGACTTCATCATAGAAATAGTAATCATCGGTCAGGTTCGTCACGTGAATGAGGCCTTCGACGAACGGCTGATTCAACACCACGAAAATGCCGAAACGCGTGATCCCCGAAATCACGCCTTTGAACGTTTCGCCGACGCGTTTTTCCATAAGTCGCACGCGTTGAACGTCGAGAAATTCGCGCTCGGCGTCGACCGCGACGCGTTCGCGCTTCGATGCGTGCGCGGCGATGGCCGGCAATTTCCCAATCCAATGTTTTTGACGCGCGGCGTCGAACCGGTGCTGGAGTTTTTCGCGCACCAAACGATGCACGATTAAATCGGGGTAGCGCCGGATCGGGGAAGTGAAATGCGTGTAGCACGGCGACGCGATGCCGTAGTGGCCTTTGCCCTGCTCCGCGTACACGGCCTGCTTCAAACTGCGCAAAATCATCATCTGCACCATGGCCTGAATCGGCTTGCCTTGAGAGAAAGCGATCACCGCTTGCAGCTCTTTCGGATTGCCCGAGTCGAATTTCGGCGTGAGAGGCACTCCCACCGCCTGCAGCGTCGCGCGCAGCGTTTTCAATTTCATCGCGTCGGGTTTTTCGTGTACGCGGTAAATGAACGGCCCTTTCGACATGAATGTGGCCACCGATTCGTTCGCGAGCAGCATAAAATCTTCGATCAGACGATGGCTTTCAAGTCGTTCGCGGCGACGAATGTCGAGCGGTCGCCCATGCGGATCGAAAATCGTATAGGGTTCCGGAAAATCAAAGTCGAGACTGCCGCGTGAGAACCGTTTTTTGCGCAACCGTTTCGCGAGCACGTCCATCTCTTTTACATCGTCGATGATTTTCGCCGGCAATCCGGCCGGACGTTCGCCGCCGAGGATTTTGTCGACTTCATCGTAAGTAAATCGTTTCGCGCTTTTGATCGCGCTTTCGAACACGCGTTTGCCGACCACGTTGCCGCCCAAATCAATCTCCATTTCACACGACAGCGTGAGCCGCACCACGTCGGGCCGGAGGCTGCACAGATTATCCGAAAGCGGGAACGGCAACATCGGGATTACGCTGCCGCTCAAGTAAACGCTGGTGCCGCGTTCGTAGGCTTCCTTGTCGAGCGGCGTTCCTTCCTTCACGTAATAAGAAACATCGGCGATGTGTACGCCGAGCTTCCACCCCCCTTGGGGGCGTTTTTCGACCGACACCGCGTCGTCGAAATCTTTGGCGTCGGCGCCGTCGATCGTGACTACGGTCTTGTCGAACAACAGCTCGCGGCCTTTAAGCGCCTGCGGCGGTACTTCGCCGCCGAACGACAGCGCCTGTTTCTCGACGTCGGGAGCAAAATCTTTGCGCAATTCGAATTTATTGAGGAGCACTTCGAGGTCGACGCCGGGCTTGTCGCGATCGCCCAAGATGCGGTCGATCATGCCGGCCGCGTCGCTGTTCGCGGTCGGCCAAACGGTGATGTGCGCCACGATCAAATCGCCTTCGTTCGGTTTCAGCCCTTTCATTTCGAGAAGCCGGACTGCGGTATCGCCGTCCTGTGTCTCAAGAAACGGCTGACCGCGGAGTCGTTTAAACACGCCGACGATCGTGGTTCTTGAGTGCTCGAGCACTTTGATGATTTCGCCGGTGCGCCGACCGTCCGGCTGAACGCCGCGCAACCGCGTGAGCACTTTGTCGCCGCTCATCGCGAGCTTGAGACTTGGTCCTTGCACGAGCACGTCGGTTTGACCCGGCTCTTCGGTCATCACAAAGCCGACTTTGCCTTTCAGATCGAGGATGCCCTCGACCACGCGCGCGCCTTTCTGCGCAGGTTTCTTATGCGGGGAAAAACGCTTTTGGGAGGGACTGCGGGAACGCATCAGAGGAGGCCGCAATGCGCTTTGATCACGGAAGTGATCGCGCTTTTCAACACGGCCTCCAGTTTATTCGATAAGCGGATTTTTTTTCGTTCGACGCGCAACAGCAACGTCGCATTCAAGAATGAAATGTTCACTCGCGCTTTTTCGCGCGCGGTCTCGGTTTTTGCGTTGTCGAACGCGAGCTTCTGTTCGGCAATCCGCTCGGCCAATTCATTAACAGTCTCTTCGCCGAGCCGATTCAGCAGATCCGAGCCCAGTTGTTTGATCAAATCGCGAACAATCGATTCGATGAGCTCTTCGTTCATTGCAAGCCTTCTTTCATTGCCTGCTTCTACCATAAATTTTCCGTCTATCGTTTCACGGCCAACGTGATGCCGTCGCGAATCGGCAACATCAGCGCCTCGACGCGCCGGTCCGTTTTCACGCGTTTGTTGAACCGGACGATCGCATGATCGCTCGTTTCTTTGGGCCGCAACACGCGTCCGCTCCATAAAACGTTGTCGACCACCAACAATCCGCCGCGGCGGACTTTCGGCAGGCACGCGTTCCAATAATTCCAGTAATTCTGCTTGTCGGCATCGATAAAAACGAGGTCGAACGGCCCCTTGAGTCGCTTCAACGCGTCCAACGCGGGACCGATTTGCAGTTTGATTTTGCGGCCGGCCGGATGGAGACGCCAGAATTTTCGAGCGATCATCGTGTTGATCGGGTCGATGTCGAGCGTTACGAGCGATCCGCCGGCCGGCAAGCCCTCGGCCATCGCGAGCGCGCTGTAGCCGGTAAACGTGCCGATCTCGAGAACTTTTTTTGCACGGGACAATTGGACCAAGAATTTCAAGAACCGGCCCTCCGACGGGCCCACCTGCATTTGGGGAAGGTTCGTTTTTCGACGCGTCTCTTCGATCAGCTTTTTAAAAATAGGGGGCGTTGCGGCCGAGTGGTCGAGCGCGTAACGTTCAAGCGCTGCATTGACGATATCCATGAAGGGACCTCCGAAATTATGAACATTTCCTGGAATTTTCCGTCGGCAAATGCTGAAATTCGCGACCCGCCAACGAAATCCAAGACGTTATGTTATTTAATTCTTTCTCGTATCTGATCTTCCTTCCGATCGTCGTGGCGCTCTATCACGCGTTGCCGCAACGTTTTCGTTGGATCATGCTGCTCGCGGCAAGCTGCCTGTTCTACATGGCGTTCGTACCGAAGTATATTCTGATTCTGATCGTCACGATTCTCATCGACTACGTGGCCGGCATCCAAATCGAAAAAACCTCGGGCACGAAGAAGAAAGTGTATTTGGTGATCAGCATCATCTCGACCTGTCTCGTCCTGTTCGTTTTCAAATACATCAATTTCTTCATCAACAGCGTGAACGACGTGATGGCGATGCTGAACCGCACCGCACCGTTCGAGCCGCTGAAAATCCTTTTGCCGATCGGGTTGTCGTTCCACACGTTCCAAAGTCTCGGCTATGTGGTCGAGGTCTATGAGGGCAAACAAAAAGCCGAACGGCATTTGGGCATCTACAGTTTGTACGTGATGTTCTTTCCGCAATTGGTGGCAGGGCCGATCGAACGTCCAGCCGCGCTGTTGCCGCAGCTGTACGGTGACCGCCATATCACATGGGACAGTTTCTATCGCGGGCTGCGTCTGATCGCTTGGGGTTTGTTCAAGAAAATGGTGATCGCGGACCGACTCGCGACCTATGTCGATTTGGTTTACAAAGACCCGCACGCACATGCGGGTCCGACGCTTTATCTGGCCACCGTGTTTTTTGCATTCCAAATTTATTGTGACTTCTCGGGCTATTCGGATATCGCGATCGGCTCCGCGCAATTTCTCGGCATCAATCTCATGCGCAACTTCCGGTCGCCGTATTTGGGAACGTCGATCATCGAATTCTGGACGCGCTGGCACATTTCGTTGACGTCGTGGTTCCGCGATTACCTATACATTCCACTCGGCGGTAACCGGGAAGGGCGATGGCGCGAACTGCGGAACATCTTCATCGTTTTCTGCGTCAGCGGTCTTTGGCACGGCGCGTCATGGACGTTCGTCGCGTGGGGCGTCTATCACGGACTGTTGTTCATTGCCACGCGCTTATGGGTCGGCAAACACGGCGGCATCCACCGCAGCGGTCACCCGCTCGCTGCATTGGGCGGCATGATTCTCACGTTTCATTTGGCGCTGATCGGATGGGTCTTCTTCCGCGCGGCGACGATTCATGATGCGTTTTATGTGTTGTCGCATATGTTGACGCGCGGACCGGTGAGCCTTTCGTTTGGAGAGTTGTTTGATGTATCGGATCTCGGCGTGGCGGTATTGGCGCTGCTGGCGATGCTTGCGGTCGAACTTACTGAGCAAACGCCGAAACTGAAGAATGCTTACGACAACGCGCCGATCATTTTCCGTTGGGCGCTTTATTACGCGTTGTTCTTTGCGGTCGCTGTCTTCGCGGACGTCGGATCCAAACAATTCATTTACTTCCAATTCTGATGACCATGTCCAACGTTAAAAAAACATTTTTATTTTTCTTGGGTCTCGGTCTCATCCATGTGGCACTCACGAGCGTCGCGCGCAAAGCGGGAGACGTGTACAAACTCGGCGTGTACCAAGTGATCGAAAACAAACGGCAATGGGCAACCTCCGTTCATCCGTTCGATCGGACGAAGAAATCGGTGGTGTTTATCGGCAACAGCGTCGTGTTGGCCGGTATCATGCCGACCGTGTTCGACGAAACATTGGCGGGAAAGACGGACTCGTATAACTTTTCGCTGCCGGCGCTGCCGATTGGCGCGGGAATGTTCATTCTGCAATCGATTGTCGAACATTGGGGGAAACCCGATTATGTGGTTCTGCAGATCTTCATCGACGAAAACAGAGATGCGACCGGACTGTTTGACACAAATGCGGTTCAAGGCATCGGAATTTCTGAATTTTTATCTTACGTGATCCACCGTCCGAACAAAGCGTTCGCGCTGAATTATGCGTTTCCGCTGCGAATGAATATTCAGAACGCGGTCAAATATTTGACGCAACTCATAAAAGATCGGAGTGCGCTCAATGAAACACGGACAAACAATCAAGAAATCTTGAAAAAGTTACGTGACGACCGCGGATGGTTCTATATTCGCCAACAAGCGTATTTTCCGGACGGACGCTTGCCCGAAGGGTTCGGTACGAAAAAACCTGCGGATTTGACGCCGAGGGAACCGACGCCATTTGAGTGGAAAATCGATCCGTATCTGCGCAAGTTCTTCGATTATGCGGCCCAACAGCAAATCAAGATTTTATTGATCGGCCCCGTGCGGCGCGTAAATTCGGAACCGCCGCTCACGCGCATGCCAGACGAATTCCTCGAAATTCCAAAACTGTATCCGAACGTGCGCGTGTCGCCAAAGAGTTGGCAGCAACGTTTTTATTCGAATTATTATTTTTCCGACAAAACGCATTTAAACGCGGACGGCGCGGCGCTGTGGACGCGCGAAGTGGCCGAGGATTTCAAGCAAGCGTTCGGCGACGAGCTTCTTTAACCGCAGTTTTATATGCTGCCGGACATGAATTCGTTCCTGTCCGCGGATGAACTCTCCAAAATTCCTTTCAAATCGCTCGGCTCCGACATCCGCATCAGCCGCAACGCGCGCTTTTATTCGCCGGAAAATATCTCGATCGGCGATCACGTGCGCATCGACGACTTCTGCATTCTCTCCGGCGGCAAAGGCATCGATATCGGATCGTACGTGCATATCGCCGCCTACTGCGCGCTCTACGGAAACGAAGGAATCCGCCTCGCCGATTTCACCGGGCTCTCCTCGCGCGTGGTGATCTATACGACCTCGGACGACTACAGCGGCTTGGCGCTCACAAACCCGACGATCCCGAAAAATTTCCGCCCCGAATTGAAAGGTCAACCGGTCACGCTCGGCAAACACGTGATCATTGGAACAAACAGCACGATTCTTCCCGGTGTGACGATGGCCGAAGGTTCGGCGCTCGGCGCGCACAGCCTTCTCACGAAAGATGCGAAAGCGTGGACTATTTATTTCGGCGCGCCGGCCAAGCCGTTGAAAAAGCGTGAATCGCGCGTGCTCGCGTTGGAAAAATCACTGTTGGACTTCGTTCGTAAACAATCGTGAGCAAACTGCTCGCCCGCCTTACGCTGTTTGCGTCGGCGTGGAAACCGCTTCCGTTATACGGCCATGCGCTGATTGTTGCGGCGGCGCTCGCGTTTTTATTTTGGTTGATTGAGAAAAGAAAAACGCAAACGCCTTTCCTGTTGGCGCTCCCCGCCTTTCTAACGCTGAACGCGTTTATCTGCACAATCATTATCTGTGTGACGCACCAAGTGAATCTGACGACGTGCGGCATTTCAGCAATGCTATCGTTGCTCGGAATCCTACCGTTGCTTGATGTTTTTTCAAAGGAATCTCTGCTCGCTGGCATTTCCACTTCGCGAATTTTCATCGTCGAACTATTGGGGTTGGCGATTTTCTATTTGCTGTCGGTCGATCACAATTACGTACCCGCGCAATACGACATCACCACGTACAGTTTCATCGGCGAGCAACTTTTCCGCAAAGGCGCGTACCCGACCGTGCCGTTCGCCGGCGGTTCACTTTCGACGCTGGTTCCACCTGGTTATTTCGGCGTGGATTTTCTGGGCCGAATTTTTTGGAACGACCCGCGGATGATTTTGCTGTTGTCTTGCGTTTTCCTGGTGGCGTTGACGATCGCGTTCGCGGCGGTCGGCGTGTTATTTTTTGAAGACGCGCGCATCGTTCCATTCATCGGAGCGGCCGTGTTCACGCGCGGGTTGTTGTGGTCGTATTGGGAATTCAACATGCTGCGTCATCTGTCGGTGATTTGCGCGTTGATGTTTTTGGCCACGGCCATTCTTGGATTTCGATCAAAAAACACGCGCCAAGCGTTCTTGTACTTCTTATACGCGCAGACGTGCCTGGGCGCGGCGCTCGTCGCGCATCCAGAGAATACCGCTTACGTATTGGTGGCCGTGTTCGCATATGCGGCCGTGCGCGTCTCGTATTTCTTATCGGAAGAAAATCGCGTGCGCACACTGATGTTCGCGGTCGCGGGCGTTCTTTCGATCGGCGTGTTCGCTGTTTGGTATTTAACGTCGGTGGCGCATCAAGCCTCCGGCGGAGTCGTGTTTTCGGCGAGCAAACTGCCGGTGCCCGTTCTTAAAAACTTGTTGTTCCACACAAACGGCATCATTCCGATCGTTGCGATCGCCGTCGCTTGCACAGCGTTGGCGGGGACTGGTAAAAAAGAACAGGCGAAATTTCTTACGTTTTCATTTCTGTTGTTAATCGCCGCGTCATATTACGCGGTCGCGTTGCATGCTCTTTTCCGTTCAAAATTTCCGATGGAAGCGGTCCCATTTGATGATTTTCTCGGCGCGTCCCACATGGTCATGGGACCGATGCTGCATCCTTATTCGCTGCTGATAAAAATATCGGGTTTCTGGTGGCTGGGCGTGCTGGCGACCGCGTGGATGCTGCAACGACTGTGGGAGAATCCGAGGATTCCGCGCACGGTGCTGATGGCTGGAATCGCCGGCGCAATGACGATGGACGTTCTGTACATGTACTACAACAAACCGATCTTAACGAGCGATGAATATGTGTTTCTTCAAGATTTGAAACCGCAACTGCCGAAAAACACGGTCGTCGTCGCGCCGCCCGGTTACGAATTTTCGGCGTGGACGGGACCGGTATTGGAAAAAGACAGCGTGTCGTTCCGCGGCAGTTTACACACACGGAACACGCTGTCGAAAGATTTGGAGACGGAAGTTGAAAAAGCCTACGCGTCGGGCGACTTCCAATTTTTCGAAAACAAACTAGCCGGTCGACCCGTCGTCTATCTTTTCACGAAATCCTATGCGAATCTGGCCGATAAACGCGCGGCCAAAAACGGCATGCGTGTTCTATCGCAGCTCAACGGCGACACGGCCGTCGCCAATTTCTAATCGATGTGCACGAATTCTTTGAAAAGGTTCGGATAATCGATGGTCTTCCATTCCATCGACGGATAAATCTCGAGCGCCTTAAATCCCATCGCGATCACTTCATCGACGTTTGCGTAACAGAACAAACCTTGCCGGCCGAGCACGGTCAAGTTTTGAATCGATCCGAGGTATTCGAAAATCGTGCGCAGGTGACGTTGAAAACCGACGCGGAAACGCGGGTACGCGTGCGACACGTGTTTCGAAAAATAGAAATGAACATCTTCGTGTTTTAACGCGCCGATGCCGGTGAACACGTGCATCGCCTCATCGTACAGTTGCTTGTCGGGGGCGTTCCACGTGTCGTCGCCGTACGAACATGTGAACTCGACGATCAACGCTTCCTTGCCCGGCGGCAAACATTCGGGCCCATATTTACGCACGCCGTAAACGCGGTTGAACTTCACTTTCGGATTCTGAAAATAAAGCAACGGCGCCTCAAAAATCTCTTCCTTGTTCACGACGATGTACAAAAGCCGCTCCGAACAGTAATCCAATTTTTCGGCCGCCTCGAACACGGCGCGCGGCGGAGCGGGGCTCAATAACTTCACGAAATCGTTAACCGGAATCGTCGAGAACAAAAAGTCCACGGACTCGCGGCTCTCGACACCGTTACGCTCGATCGTAACGGACCGGATTTTTCCATCACTGTGGTGAACGGCTTTTACGTTTACGCTCGTCTCGATTTTCCCGCCGTTCTCGCGTATTTTTTTCTCGAAGAACTGAACGACTTGCCCGACTCCGAGCCGCGGATAAAAAATCTCGACGCAGGTCGGGTCTTCGCTGTGATACGCTTTCGGTTTCGCTTTTAACAATGTGCGTAAATAGTCTGTGAGGCTCAGCGTGGGCACGCGCTTGCGCGCCACATAAGCGCTGATTTGGTCGGCCGGGATTTTCCACGCCTTTTCGGCGTACGGACCGAAATAGATGTTGTACAACGTGCGGCCGAAACGGTTCGTGATCCACGCCTTAAACGAACGCTCGTCTTTCGGATCCCGCAAAAACATGAGGATGCGCGCCCATAAAAAATGAATGAGCGCGAGTCCCGCTTGCCACCGGGGCAGCACGCTTAACACGCGCAGCCCTTTCAACGGATAATTCACGAAACGGCCGTTGAAGTAAATCTGGATTTTGGACGAGCACTTCACAAGATCGGGACCGAGGATTTTTTTCAGAAACGCGAGCACGTCCGCATGCGACGTGTGCACGATGTGCGGCCCCAAATCAAAATGACAGCCGTCTTTTTCGAACGTGATCGCCATGCCTCCACAAACGTTCTGTTTCTCAAGCACGGTCACCTCTTTCTGTTGTTCCGAAAGAGCAAACCCGATGCTCAGGCCGGCCGGTCCGGCGCCGAGAATGGTGATTTTTTCGTTTGGTTTCATGCGAGCGGATCAGTGAACGGCAATATGCGGATGCAGCGGCTCCGATTGGAACAACGCGGCGAGTTCGTCACGTTGAGCGTGGCAAGCGCGAATAATGCGCGCTATGGTTTTAAGCGTGGTTTCAGCGATCGTCGGGAAATTCGGCAAGCACAACACTTGAGCGCCGATCGCCTCGGTGACCGGTAAAGCGGCGCGCAATGGCATTTGCGCATACGGCGCTTGTCGGTGGCATCCCGGGTAATAATAACGGCGCGCAATAATATTCTCGGCCCACAACACATGGCAAAGTTGATCGCGCGTCAACCCGAACTCGGGTCCGACAAAAATCGGATAGGTGTTGTGATTCGTTTCACAACGGGCGCGCGCGGCCAACGATCGGATTCCGGGAATGCCGCGCAGCAACGCGTCGTACGTGGCATGATGCGCGCGGTTCGCGCGGATCGATGCGTCGACGTCCGGCAAAAGTCCGAGCCCCACCGCCGCGTTTAATTCGCTGACCTTGGCATTAATGCCGAGCGCGGTCACCTTGTCGTAATCGGCAAACCCAAAATTTCGCATCGATACAAGCTTCTTATTAAGCGCATCGTCGTTGGTCGCGATGAAACCGCCTTCGAACGTGTGAAAAATTTTCGTCGCATGGAGACTGAACACTTC
>CAYXDS010000041.1:0-14871 GCA_964463805.1 uncultured Elusimicrobia bacterium
TGAATGGTTGGCCACACACCGCGACCTTCAAGAGAAGATTAAAAGACTTGAGAGGAAGTTCGACAAGAAATTCTCGATTGTGTTTAAAGCAATTCAGTTACTATTGGATGCTCCGGAAAGGCCAATCCGTGTAAAAGGATTTGGAAAATGAAATTCGCGTCACTTGTTCTTTGCAGTTTCTTGTTCTTATTCCCTGCGCGGTCTGCTGAATTGTCGGCGATTCCTGCATTTCTTGAAGGTGCGATCGTTCCGTTGGTGACGCCCTACACCGGGTCGAATGCTGAGCAGGTGGATTTGCCGGCCTTGGAGCGACTCGTCGATTACTTGTGTTCGACGCGCGCGTCGTCGTTGTTCGTGGTTTCGGGAACCGGGCAGTGGGATCGGTTGCCCGTTCAGGAGAAAAAGGATGTGATCTCCACGAGCGTGCGCGCTGCGCGCGGGCGCAAAGCGGTGTTGGCCGGCGTTGGAAGCACCAATAATATGGAGGACGTGCTCGAGGTCGCGCGATTTGCCGAAAGCGCCGGAGCCGCTGCGGTCGTGGCCGTTACGCCTGAGTTTGTTCGGCGCGTTCAGCCGGAGCGGCGGATCGTCGACCAAAAACTTTTGCTCGATTATTATCGCAGCATCGCCGGCGCTGTTCGTTGTCCGGTGGTCGTTTATGATCCCGAGTCGGAAGTGGAACCCGAAACGATGAAAAAACTCGTCAATGAATGCGGGAATGTGAAGGCGATGAAGCTGCGCGAGAAAAAAGACATGCCGAAGTTTCGGCGACTTGTTGAAGCGGTTCATGGCCGCGCGGCGATATTGTCCGGCTCTGAGATTTACGGATTGGCTGCGATGAAAGAAGGTGCTATGGGCATGATCGGCAACGGGCTAAATCTTTATCCGAACCTCGGCGACGATCTTGTTCAGGCGTGTCGCGCGAAGAATTGGAAACAGGCTGAGCTTCTTCAAACGAAAATCACCGAAGCGAATTCGCGGATGGAACAACTGGGCGGTGGTGCGCAAGGCATCAAAAAGATTTTGAATGACGTGATCGGCGTTAAAATGGAGACGGCAAATCGCGGCGACTCTTTTCGTGCGGAACCGGCGCCGGGCGCGTACGAAGAAATTTTGAACTATTTTCGTTGCATGAAGTTGCCGCATTATTCTTCCGAAAAATAAAGTACGAAGGGATCTAAAACATGACCGAAATGGATTCATCGACTTCTGGTTCGTCCTCATTGAAAAAAATAATCGGCGTGCTGTTGTTGAGCGCGCTGTTTATTGCTTCGGGTGCCGTGCTCGGCGTGAAGTTTTTATGGAAGAGCGTCCGGAACCAGCAGGCGCCTTCCGCTGCACCCGTGGTTCCGCCGCCGATCGTTCCGGTGGATCCAGTACCGGCGTCGCCGGTTGTTCCGCCGATTCCTGAACTTCCGGCCGGCGTTGTTGCCGCGCGGAAGGTCATCGGCGGAACTATGGACGAACGAAAGGCCGGCATCGATCAGCTTCGCGTGATTGAAGGTCCGCAAGATGAGGCCGTCGCCGAACTTATTGCCGCGTTGTCTTCCTCTTCCAGCACCTCAAAGACCGATGTCGTCTGGGCGCTCGCCGTTTTGGGACCGAGGTCAGCAGCCGCGGTTCCGTTATTGAAGAAAATGAAGGCGAATAAAAAGGAAAGGCTCGAAACGAGGAATGCCGCGGGGGCTGCGCTTAAGAAGATTGCGCCGGCGACGCGAACGACCAAAACCGCCAAGAGTAAATCAAAAAAGCGTTAGGCTTTTTTATGTTTCCACGCGAGATCCATCATCTCGCGTGTGTAGCCGTCGGGAACTTGACCCGTGCTTGCGAACAGGTATAGCGCGCAGTGATAGACGTTTGAGGCTACGCTCACAAAATACGAGAACGAAATTATAAACACGATCCAGCTCACCATCGCAATGGTGCCAATCAGCACATGGTTAAACGCGAACGCTGTGACGGCCGCCCCTATGAAAACGGCGGCCGAAGCAAAGATGACCAGCACGCTTCCGAGATTCAGCCCGGCGAGGCCGATCAACGTTTCACCCCAAGTTTTTTTCAACGAGGCCGCCGATGCTTTCAGAACCGAAACCGGGTTTTTTACGTCCTGACAAACGATCACCGGGATGGCGAAGATTGCGGCCACGCTCCAGGCAAGGCCGATCAGTCTCACAATTATTTTTCCGATGAAACTGAGCCGTTGTTCCAATTGCGAAATCAAATAGCCGACCAAACCCGCTAACATCGACCATAATAAGATGCTCGGAAGCCGAGACAGCGCAAATGAAAATCCTTGGCGTAATCCGACGGGTTCTCCTTTTAGCGCGTTCATAATTTCGTGATAGAACGCCACGTTGAAGAACGTGGCGAGGAACATCGAAAGGAAATAGACCAAAGCGGCCAATACGAGGCCCGTGTTGTTTAGTTGCAGTTGCACTTTTTCACGTTGTTCTTTCGGTAGTTTGGACGCTTGCTCTAATTGGTTCAGTGAATCTTGCGTGAAAACCGATGACATTACTTTGTTCCAATGCGCTTTATCTGAATAGGCATGTCCGGTCGGTTGCAACAGAAACCCACCGAAGAAAAACAAAACGATTACGACCGTGCAAGCGAGCGTGATGAAGGGGAAAATGAACAATTTCGGTGTGCGGGAGAGAACGTCGGCCGAGTGACAAAGCAATTGCCACGTGATTCGAAAACGTTGGATCACAGGATTACCCCCGTAGGTGAGACATATGAAAATCTACCGTGCACGGGCGGGGCATTCAAGGCTCAATTTCAGTATGATATTTATATGCAAAAATCATTTTTATTAATTTGTTCCGTTGCAACGGTTGTTTTTGGGTTTACGAGCATCGGATATTCGAAGGAGACCAAAGTGACTGAAAAAGCAATTTTAGCGGGCGGATGTTTTTGGGGGATGGAAGAATTGTTTCGCCAGCTTCCCGGCGTCGTCGACACCGAGGTCGGCTACACGGGCGGCGACGTAAAGAACGCCACTTACGAAAATCACGGCACGCACGCCGAAGCGATCAAGGTTATATTTGATCCAACGAAGACTTCGTATCGAAAGCTGCTTGAGTTTTTCTTCCAGGTTCACGACCCGACCACGCTCAATCGTCAAGGCAACGATCGGGGCACGTCTTACCGCTCGGCGATTTTTTATGTGAACGAGGAGCAGAAGAAAACGGCGCAGGAGTTGGTCAAAGAAGTCGATGCGTCGAAAAAATGGCCGGGTCCGGTCGTCACGCAGGTGGTGCCCGCATCGGATTTTTGGAGCGCCGAAGATTATCATCAGGATTATCTTCAAAAGCATCCGGGCGGCTACACCTGCCATTATGCGCGACCAAACTGGAAACTGTAAGTCGATTAAGCGGCTTTTTTCTGCAGCAGAAGACCGGTCTTGATGGCGCGGTCATAAATTCCGCGAACCGTGCGCGCGAGCCTGCGAACATGCGCGGCCGCCCCATTCACATCCGCAAAATGGTTTGAATGAAGTTCCATCCATCCGCTGTGATCGTCGAGCGTCACGTGTTGGCTTTCGGAAAAGAGATTCATGATTAAGCTGCGGATTCCCGGACTATCCAGTAAAGTGGCCATCATCGCGCCGTTGTCGGATTTGATCACGGTTTGACTGCTGAACGTCGAATCGGGAAATTTAAAATTGCCGCTGATGCCCGACATCGGCCGTCCCAATTCATAATGAAACGCGAGGCTTCCCGGCGTTTTTGTTTTGATCAGCAGCGCCGTGTCTTTCATTTTCGTCTCGGCGATTTCTTTGTAGCGCCAGGCGATCGCGAAGGCCGTTGAAAGTCCTTCGAGTTGGCCGTCGAAGCATTCGACGATCTCCCATTCTTCCCATCGTTCGCCGAATCCGCCCGGCGTGAACTTCAGTTCGGCCGCGAGCGCGCGCGTCGCTTTCACCGCGCGACCCTTGGTCCACAACACCCACCACAAATCGCCGAGCAATGTGATCAACAGCTTTACGAGAAATCCCATACGTGTGTAAGCCTAGCAGGAGTTGCCCAAATCTCCAGTAAACGAAAAACATAGAAAAGTCGCTTGAACGGAGTGCGGCGTTCGTTATACTGGGCGCATGGCGATGAAGAAAATTTTGTTAAACGACATTTTGCGCGCGAGTAAAGATCTTGCGATCGAGAAGTCCATGCCGGACGTGGCCGCTGGGCTCGCGGATGCGTACGTGTTTGTGGCGGTGAACGCGCCGACGCCCGATGAGATGGAATTTCTAATGGCCACTGACAAAGAGGGAAAATTCTGGCTTTATTGCTTCAGCGACGAAGCGGAATTCTCGCGCGCGTTTCCGGCCGGCGGGCAATTCGCGGAAATTGCGTTCGCGGACTTGTTCCACACGATCGAACCTGAAGATCGTTTCGGCGGCGTGTTTCTCAACTCAAAATCGGAAACGAAGTATCCGATCCCACGCGAGATGTTTCCCTACCTAAAAAAAGTCATCGACCGCTGAATTTATCCGCAAGTCGGTTCGTCCGGCGCGCCATTGGCGGGACGGGTTACGAAGCGATAAATAATAATTCCAGCAACGATCGATGTGAGCGCGATGATGGCTTCTCTGGCGCCTGTCGTGAATGCAACAACCGCCGGCCCTGGACAAACTCCGCTAAGACCCCAGCCGATGCCGAAAATAACGGCGCCTGCGATCAAGCGCGCGTCGATTTTGTTGGAAACAGGTCTATCAAACGCATCGTTGAACAACGGCAGGGGACGTTTCAATACTAGGTGCGAAACCAACGCGTAGACTGTGAGCGCGCCAATCATCACGAACAATAATTGAGGTTTCCAATTGCCGAAGAAATCGAGGAACCCGACCACGTAGGACGGTTGCGTCATTCCGGACAAAACCAACCCTGTTGCGAAAAGCAGGCCTGAAACGAACGCGGCGAGCAATTTCAAAACACGTTTCCTGTGAAGTGCCTTACCACCGCAACGGTCAACACTCCGGCCATCATGAAGGTGATCGTGGCGACCAAGGACCGCAACGAGCCGCGGCCGATGCCGCATACGCCGTGTCCGCTAGTGCAGCCGGATCCCAATTGTGTTCCAATGCCGACCAATACGCCGGCGAGCATCAACGCCGCCGCCGATCGTCCGGGCAGCGCGATGAAGATCACGCGTCCCATCGCGCGCAACAGAGCGCCGCCGCACAGCAGTCCGGCGAGAAAGGCGATGCGCCAGCCGTTCTGTTTTAATTCACCACGTACGACGCCGCCCAGCATGCCGCTGATGCCCGCGATTTTCCCATCGCAGAGAAGCAACAACGCGGCGGCCGCGCCGATCAGCAATCCGCCCATGAGCGCGTTTAGGAAAGAGATTTCGGCCATGCGCACATTCTAATGCTAAAACGTCTTACATGAACATGCCGGTAGTGCCCCGATGAAAAGGGAACTGCCGCTCGCTCGGTGATTCTTGTGGAAGACATCGTTTCAACTCTCCTTTGACAGTAGCGCTTCAAGTTTGTCGAACGATCCCGTCCAACCTTGCGTCATGCCTGCGCGCATTTTCAGGAACTCCGTCATTTCCTCAGGTTTTACGGTTCCGTAGGGTTCCCACGTGACCGTCACACGCGTGCTTTTTTCTGATTCGGCGGCGAAGTTCACCGTGGTCAACATCGTTTCGGGGTAGAGGGGAGCCATCGGATGGCGCGAAATGTTTTCATGTTCGTCGCAGAATTGTTGGGTGTAAACGAGCAGATTCGGCTTTTCGATTTTTAAGTAATTCGCGCGACCGTACATTGTCATGCCGCCATTTTGCGCGGTCATTGCGAAAAATGTTTTTCCGCCCGGTTTGATCTCCGCTTTAATGAACTTCATGTTGAATCCGGTCGGCGGTAGCCATTGCGAGAAATGTTCGGGTTTCGTCCACAGGTCGAACATTTTTTCGAACGGCGCGTTGAACGTGCGGTAGATCACGAATGTGTTTTATCCTTTTTCCGTTTCGGCGATGTATTCGGCGAGACGGTCCCAGGTAGCGTTACCGCCCGCTTTCTTGATGAAGCCGCGCGTCTGTACAGCGTCTTCCGGCGTCGGGCAGGCCATGGTCATTTGAAGCCGCGTGCCGCCTTTGTCTTCACTGAACAATGCGGTCACGCGAAACAGCGGTTTGCGTTCGTCGTTGCCGCCGTGGTCGTAAACGAGTTTGCGCATTTTCTCTACTTCGAGATATTTCGTTTTGTTTACGTAATCTACGCCGTCTGGACCGTGCATCGTGTAGTGCCAATGGCCTCCGACTCGAAGGTCTTTGCTGTGCGTCGTCAATGTGAATCCGCGCGGGCCCCACCATTGCCCGACTTGTTTGTCGTCGGTCCAAGCCTCCCACACGGCTTTTACCGGCGCGTCATAAAACCGGATGATCGAGATTTCGTTTGGTTTCGTTTCGTTCGTCATTTTTTCGTTCCTTTTGCTTTTTTTTTGGTGACGGTTTTCAAATAGGTTTCCAGTCGGTCGAAGCTTTCTTCCCACGCGGCTCGGTACTGCTCCATCCAAACGGTCGCGTCTTTCAGCGGCTCGCCGTTTAATTTACAGGGGCGCCATTGCGCGTCGCGGCCTTTATTGACAAGGCCGGCGCGTTCCAACACTTTCACGTGTTTCGTGACGGCCGGAAGGCTCATGTCTTTTAGAAACGGTTTCGCCAAATCGCCGATGTTCGATTCGCCTTTCGATAGCTGCGCGAGCATCGCGCGTCGTGTCGGATCCGCAAGAGCGGCGAACGTAAGGTCCAGTTGGTCGGTGACGGTTAACATGCGATAAGTGTAATTAACCAAAAGGTTAAATACAAGCAGAGAATTCGAACGGCCCGGACTTCGGCTTTTTAATTAGAATGATGGCATGTCCGTTTTAAATATTTTCTTTTGGATTCACACCGCGATCGGTGGGCTGGCTGTTTTATCAGGGGCGATCGTTTTGAAAGGCCTTATGCAGTCGCGCGGCCGCCAACTATGGACGTTTTTATTCCTGTGTATGGCTGTATTGGTCACACTGACCGGCTTGGTCCTGCCTTTTGAGGGTATCACTCCGGTGTTCGTGGCAAGGTTTCTTACGGTAGCGTCTTTGGCGATCGCATTTGCCGCGCGCTATCGGTACCGATTGAGAGGGGGATGGCGGGGAGCCTATGTGATGGCGATCGTTGGCACACTTTATTTCATTGTATTTGAGTTGATCTCTCAATCGTTTCAAGACGTCGTCGTGCACGTCGCGGCACTCGTCTTTTTTATTGTGACCGGCGTCGTCGCTTTTCGGAAGTTTCAGCCGACGGTATTGGCCGATCCGTTGAAGAAATAAGTCGTGACCGACATTCATCCGCCGAAAGCGGTCGTCATGAAATGGATCGCCGCGTACAACAGCCATAATCCGGCCGAAGCGGCGGCGCTTTACCGCGAGGATGTCACGAATATTCAGATGCCTTGGGGTAAATCCGTGGACGGACATGCGGCGATGCTGGCGACGTTTGAGAAAGTTTTTCACGCGTTTCCCGATATCCGAATCGACGTCGAAAATTTATTCATTGATGGTTCCTCGGCAATTCTCGAATGGCGCTTCGGCGGCACTATGCACGGTGAGTTCGCGGGTCATTCGCCGACCGGTCGCTCGTTCAATATGCGCGGATGCGAGATTTTTCAAATTGTTGACGGGAAAATTCGTCATCAGCGCGGATACTGGGATAAGGCCACGATGTTTACTCAACTTGGCATCGCACCTTAATTCTTTTTTTGGCAGCATTTGTCCGCTATGAATACAACCAACCTCGCCTCTTCAACATCCGCCGCTTTGGCGCACGAGCTTTCCGAAAAATTCGCGACCCGCTCAGCCGCTCATGACGAAAGCGGACAATTCGTCGAATCGAATTTTAAGGATTTGAAAGCGGCGAAAGCGTTCTCACTGCATGTGCCCACCGAATTGGGCGGCGGTGGCGTGTCGTACGCCGAGTTGTGTGATTTTTTGCGTGTGCTCGCGCATGGATGCGGATCGACCGCATTGTCATTTTCGATGCATTCTCATTTGTTGGCCGCGCTCGTGTACCGGTGGAATGTGCTCAAGGCTCCGGTGGACACGCTGCTCAAGCGCGTGGTGGCCGAGCAGTTGGTGCTGGTTTCGAGCGGCGGCTCCGATTGGTTGAACGGCTCCGGTGTGGCCGAAAAGGTGGAAGGTGGATATAAGTTTTCGGGACGAAAAATTTTCGCGAGCGCGTCGCCGATGGGAGATTTGCTCATGACGATGGGCGTCGTCAGCAAACCCGGCCAATCTCCGACCGTTATTCATTTCCCGGTTTCATTCAAATCACCGGAAGTTAAAGTGTTGAACACGTGGGACGTGATGGGGATGCGTGGCACCGGTTCGCACGACCTTGAGATCAAGGATCTTTTTATCGCTGATAATGCAGTGGCCCTTGAGCGTCCGCAAGGAAAATGGCATCCGGCGATGCAACTCGTGGCCAAGATTGCCATCCCGTTGATCTATTCCGTTTATTTCGGCGTGGCGGAAGCGGCGGCCGACGTCGCTCGCAAAGAATGTACGAAGAAACGAACAAATCCGGACACACAGGCGGCTATCGGCGAGATGCAAAACGAACTAACGGCGGCGCGGCTGGCGTGGAATGCGATGGTCACGCTGGGTGCATCGGCGACGCCCGGAGATGAATCAACCTCGATAGTGATGACGTACCGTACGCTTGTCGCGCACGCGGTCACGCAAACCGTCGAAAAGGCGATGCGTGCGGTCGGCGGCCCCGGCTTTTATCGCGCGCTTGGGCTCGAAAGAATGTTCCGCGATATCCAAGGCGCGCACTACCACCCGCTTCAAGATAAACCGCAAACGCGTCTTTCCGGACGTTTCGCGTTGGGCCTCCCGCTCGACGAATAAGCGCACCTCGAGGTTAAAATGGATTGGAGATTACTCGCTTTAGGTTCCGCTTTTTTTGCGGGAACGACCGCATTGCTCGGAAAAATCGGTGTGCGCGATATTCCCTCCAATTTGGCCACGTTGATTCGAACCGCCGCGATTTTTCCTTTCTTGATTCTCATCGTGAGCGTTCGCGGCGAATGGGGCGGCGTTCGATCGATGAGCGCTCACACGATTCTTTTCCTCACGCTCTCCGGTATTGCTACCGGTTTATCTTGGATGTGTTATTACCGCGCGTTGCAGCTCGGTCCCGCTTCGTTGATCAGCCCGATCGACAAATTGAGTATGGTCGTCGCGATCGCGTTGTCGATCACGTTTCTCGGCGAACGGCTCTCTTCGATGCAATGGGTTGGCGTGGCATTGATGTTGGTCGGAGCGGTTCTTGTGGCGAGGCGATAAAAGAGGGGATGATATGAACGATCAAATGATCAAGCAGGTTTATCAGCAAGCGATCGAAAATAAATGGATCTATCCGCAATTGTTCGATGCATTAAAGCAGATCGGCATCGAACGGTACGAAGTGGACGTGCTTAAGCACGAGATTAAATACGTCGGTGGAAATACGTCCATTGTGCATCCGGCGCCGTCGGGATTTAAACTCTTGCCGCTGGGAAAGTTCGACGCGGCTGCGTTCAAGACCGCGCTCACGCGTTCTCAGAAGCAAGAATCCACGTATGAACAGTTTCTTGTCGAAATCGCGGCGGCTGGAGTCCAGTTTTATCGTGTGGACATGGGATTGCGAAGAGTGACCTATCACGGCGAGGATCGTCGGAACAAAATCATAGAGCCGGTCCCCCCAACGCCGGCTTAATTCAAATGTCGCTATTTCGCTGTAAGGAACGGTTTGTAGCGGTCTCGATAATAGTACGCGAGCAGAAGATTGATCAGCAACAGCGGTATCGCGATCGTTAACCCTTCCGGTGCTAGAAATGCGTGTACGCATATGATGTTCACGATAATCGGGAAGATGACGACGGTCGCCAGCGGCACAAAGAAGCCGGAGACGAACGCTAATCCGCACAGCAGTTCGATCACTTTTACGGTCGGCATCATATAGACCGACGCTTCGAGTCCGTCGTTGAACGTTTTCATCGCACCCGTCATCGGCGGCGGCGTGATCAGCTTGAAGAGAAACGTGATTGAGGCGAACAGAAACATGAGTCCCATCAGAATCCGGCCGATCGTCACCGCAATTTTCATCGTTGGATCTCCTTTCGGTTATTTGCCACGGTAGGCTTTCGTGAGTTTATCGAGGTCGAGTTTTTTCATCGGAAGAAACGTTTCGACGAGTCGCGCGATTTGTTTCGGCGTTCCCTGCGTCATCATTTCGTGCATCGCGCGCGGCGTGATTTGCCACGAAAGGCCGTATTTGTCTTTAAGCCAGCCGCATTGTTCGGATTCCGGTACCGCCGAGAGTTTTTTCCAGTAATAGTCCACTTCGTCTTGCGTGTCGCAATGGACGATCAGCGACGTCGCTTCATTGAACGCGGTGTCGCGCGCGACCGCGCTGTCCATCGCCGCAAACCACGCGCCTTCGAGCATGAAATCGGAAAACATCAGCGTTCCTTCTTTGTTGGGCGCCATGTCTTTTCCGTAGCGATGCGCGACGCCCATCTCCGAGTTTCGGAACACCGATAAATAAAACTTGATCGCTTGTTCGGCTTGGCCCGCATTTTTTTCGGCGAACATCAACGACGTAAGAAGCGGCGGTCGCGCGCCGCGTTTCGGATCGGTCAGAATCAGCTGCCACGGCACGCCGTACTTGTCTTGAAGCCAGCCGTAGCGTTCGCTGAAAAAGTATTTATCGATCGGCATCAACACGTTGCCGCCGTCGGCCAGCGCGTTCCACACGCGGTCCAGCTCCTTTCGTGCCGCTTCTTGTGATGAGTCGAAAAACAACGGGTCGAAATTGACGATGAACGACGTGGCCGGATTGAATTTGAACAGCGGCCCTCCGTTGATCCCCATAAACGAGTGGCCCCAGAGTTCGAACGACACCACATCGCAGTCGCCGGACGGCGTGTTCCGCAAGGTGGTCAAAAGTTTTGAGCTCGACTCCGGAAAAAGCGAGGCATAAAGCTTGCCCGCTTGCTGCGCGTTGTTGTCGAACCAAAGGTGGGGGACTATTTTTTGTTTGGGAGCGGTCGCATTATTCATGGTGCGCCCAAATTATAAATTTTTGAATCCATATGAATTAAAATCCATGCGTGGATCGATATCTGATGCAGTTGCCGCAATTTCGAAGTATTCCTCAAGAATCGCTGGTCGCGCTTTTCGCGCGTAAGATCGGTAAAGAGGAAGTTGTGTTTAGCGAGGGAGAGGCGCCCGAAGCGGTTTTTTTGTTGAAGTCGGGGCTCGTGAAAACGGTTAAACATATGGCCGACGACGTGATCTCAACGATCGATTTTATTTTGCCGGGGCAGATGTTCGGCATGATCGCCGCCATGGACAATAAGAATTATCCGGTCAGCGCCGTTGCTTTAAGAGAGTCGGACGTCATGCGCATTCCGCTAGCGATGTTTCAAAATTTTCTTCAGTCTTCCACAGAATTCCGCAAAGAAGTTTATCGGCAGGTCGGCAACCATTTGCGAAATTCACAATCGCTGCGCTTACTGATGCAGATGTCGGTCGATAAGCGAATCGCGCACATTTTAGTCCACCTGGTCGATAGCATGGGTCCAGACCTCCAATTATTGCGTGAAGACATTGCTGCAATGGCCGGCTGCACCTCAACAACCGCGGTTCGCACGCTGATTGCTTTCCGCAAGGAAAAAATGATTCAAACCGGGTGGAAGAAGATTCGAGTTACTTCTCCTGAGAAACTTAAAGCGCTGCTTTCGAAATAATAAATCCCCAAAAAGATGCTCCTGAGCATATTTTCGTCACATCAGATGAATTAAATTTTGCTCATAACCTAACGGAGGTGGGACCCTGCAATGAAAAAACTATGGCTGATGTTTGTCGGCGTGATGGCGGTGTCATTTGGCGTGTTGGGATGGGTCGGGACCAAGATTTATCAGCAGATGCCGCCGATCCCAACTCAAGTGGTCACCACCGAAGGCCGCATTCTTATCGATAAAGGCGAAATCTCATTCGGTCAGAACGTTTGGCAGGCGATGGGCGGTATGGAAGTCGGTTCCGTTTGGGGCCACGGAAGCTACGTGGCGCCGGACTGGACCGCCGATTGGCTCCACCAAGAATCTCAATTCGTTCTTGAAAAATGGGCGATGAGCGAATCGGGCAAAAAATTCGAAGACCTCTCCTCCGAAAACAAGGCGCGGTTCACACAACGGCTGCAAGACATTTACCGCACCAACACATATGACGCTTCAACCGGTCGAATCATTATTCCATCTATTCGCGCCGAAGCGTTCGATGCGAACCTCGCTTATTACACGGACATCTTTAGTAACGGACGCGAACCGTACGCGATTCACAAAGGCGCGGTGACGGCTCCGGCGCGGCTCAAAGCGCTTTCTTCCTTTTTCTTTTGGACGTCGTGGGCCGCTTCGACGAATCGTCCAGACGACCGCATTACCTACACAAGCAATTGGCCGCACGATCCGGTGCTGGGAAATCGTCCGACGGGTGATGCGGTTGTGTGGACCGGCGTCAGCATCATTATGTTGTTGGCGGGCATTTGCGCGTTTGTGTGGTTTTACGTCTCACGTCCGGTTCGTCCATCCGATACCGAAGTTCCGGCCGAAGATCCGTTGATCGGTTCGAGCGTGACCGCGTCTCAGCGCGCCACGCTTAAATATTTCTGGGTGGTGTCGCTTTTAATTTTGATTCAGATCTTGGCCGGCGTTATCACCGCGCATTTCGGCGTCGAAGGCGATGCGTTTTATGGAATTCCGATCGCGCAGTGGCTGCCGTACAGCGTTACGCGCACGTGGCACGTGCAACTCGGAATTTTGTGGATCGCAACCGCGTGGCTGGCCGCCGGTCTTTTCATCGGCCCGATCGTTCTCGGTGAAGAACCGGTGAGGCAAAAACTTGGCGTCGATGTTTTGTTCGGCGCGTTGTTGGTGCTCGTCGTCGGATCAATGGCCGGTCAATGGGCCAGCATCTTCAATAAGTTGCATGGTAATTTGTGGTTTTATTTCGGCCATCAAGGTTACGAATATGTGGACTTGGGACGCGTGTGGCAAATCGGATTGTTCGCGGGGCTTTTGATTTGGTTGTTTTTGGTCGCGCGCTGCATTTTGCCGGCGCTCAAGAAACCCGGGCAGCCCAGACATTTACTGACGTTGTTCTTAATCTCGGCGACCGCGATCGCTTCTTTTTATGCGGCGGGCCTCGCCTGGGGACATCAAACGCACTTGTCGATTGTCGAGTATTGGCGTTGGTGGGTGGTGCACTTGTGGGTTGAAGGTTTCTTCGAAGTTTTCGCGACGGTGGTTATCGCATTCTTTTTCGTGAAGCTGGGACTCATCAATGGTGAATTTGCGGCCGAGGCTGCGCTTCTGTCGGCTACCATTTATCTGGCCGGCGGCATCATCGGTACGCTGCATCATTTGTATTTCTCCGGAACGCCGACCGTCGCGGTGGCGTGGGGATCTGTGTTCAGCGCGTTGGAGGTCGTGCCGCTCGTATTGGTCGCATTCGCCGCGTGGGAAGACGTGAAACTGTCGCGTGCGACCACATGGGTCAGCAATTATCGCTGGCCAATTTCGTTCTTCATCGCGGTCGCGTTTTGGAACATGCTCGGCGCCGGCCTTTTCGGATTCATGATCAATCCGCCGATCGCGCTCTATTACATGCAAGGTCTCAATACGACGCCGGTTCACGGACATGCGGCGTTGTTCGGCGTGTACGGAATGCTCGGTATTGGGCTCATGTTGTTCTCTTTGAAGGCGATGAACCCCGAGAAACAATGGAATGAAAAGTTGCTGAAGTTCTCATTCTGGAGCATGAACCTCGGACTTTTTGCGATGGTCACGTTTAGTTTGTTGCCGGTAGGGCTTATGCAGACGTGGGCGTCGGTCGAACATGGATATTGGTACGCGCGCAGCGCTGAATTCCTGCAATCACCGACGATCCGGACATTCCGTTGGCTGCGCGTGCCCGGAGATACTATTTTCGCGATCGGTGCGATCGCGCTTGTGGTTTTCGTTTTCGGCCTGGGTCTTAATAAAAAGGATCGTGCCTCATGAACATTGACGAAAACACTTCGTGGCTGCGATCGCTGCCGCTGAATCCATTCCGATTGTTTTTTCCGATCGGCATTGTTTGCGGCGTGATCGGCGTCGGTCACTGGGTGTTGTGGAGCGTCGGTTGGAAGATCCCGTCCATCGCGATGGTCCACGCGTCAATCCAAACTCAGGGATTTCTCGCGAGTTTCGTCATCGGGTTTCTTATGACCGCGTTTCCACGATTCACCGGCACTCGGCCGGCCCGCGCAACCGAAGTGTCGCTGATGTCGGCGTTGCTCATCGGATATTTGGTTTTTGAAATGAACCATTCATGGTTGCCGGCCCAGGCGATTTTTCTCACGTTGATCGTCAACCTCGTCGTATTTGCGGCGCGCCGAGTCCCACATCGGAAAAAACAACTGCCTGTTTCATTCCTATTGATGTTTTTCGGGTTCCTTCATGCGATCCTTGGAACGGTCTTTTTATTGGTGAGTCGATTCGGTGCCGGAAATTTTTATCTGTTTTCGGTGGGTCGGCAGATGGTTCAACTGGGCTTTTTGCTGTGCATGGTGTTGGGGGTGACTGGGAAATTGGCGCCGTTCCTTTTCGGTTACACGAGCGACCCGCAACAATCGGAGTCTCAGTCCGCCTCACCGTTTGCTCACGGTAGTGCCGGTGCAGCGATATTCGCCAGTTTCTTCATTGATCCGTTTTCGCCGCGCATCAGCGCGTTCATCCGGGCGATTGTTGTGACCGCGCATCTTTTTTCTTTCGCGAAGATCGGCCGCCCGCTCCTTAAAAAGACC
>CAYXDS010000042.1:0-14810 GCA_964463805.1 uncultured Elusimicrobia bacterium
AGGCGGCCGTCGAGAAAGAAGCGCGGAAGATTAAACAGAAAAGCGGCCAATCGCCGATTTCCGCTCGTTCGTTGCCCTGGCCGATGGCCGGAAAAATCATCACCCGGTTCGGACGACAACAACATCCGACGCTCGGCACGATGTTCGTATCGAACGGTATCGTGATTGGTTCCGAAGCCACCCAGCCGGTATGTGCGGTCGCGGACGGCAAGGTGCTTTATGCAGGGGAGTTTATGAGTTACGGTCCGATGACCGTGGTCGAACATCCGGGGGACTGGTATACGGTTTACGGCCATCTCGTCCATTGGGATTTGGAGAAAGGTCAGGCCGTTAAAAAGGGCGATAAAATCGGGACCGCGCGGCCCAAAACCGGCGGCGGTTCCGAGAGTTATTTCGAACTCAGATTTTACGGTAAGTCGACCGATCCGATGCCTTGGCTGCAGACACAATGAATCGAAAACACTTGCCGTTTTTAATTGCGGATGATAAGTAGTGGAAACTACCCTTTAAGGAGCTCAAAGAAATGATTAGCAAAAGCCACCGCACCTGGTTTAAGACAGCGACCGTTATGGGTTGCCTACTCGGATTTGTCTCGCATCCCGCACTCGCCGCGAAAAAGCCGGCCGCTCCCGACCAAAAACAACAAGCGGACCGCACGTTCGAGCAAATGAAATTGTTGCTCGATGTTTATCAGCAGGTGGTTCAGAACTATGTGGACGATGTTGATCCGCAAAACCTCATTTACGGAGCGGCCTCCGGCATGATCAACACGCTCGATCCGTTCAGCCAATTCATGGTTCCTGAAGCGCGCGAAGAGATGCAGACCGTTACCGAAGGTCAGTTCGGTGGCCTCGGCATCCGCATCATGATGAAGGATTCGTGGTTGACCGTTATTACGCCGCTACCGGACACGCCCGCCTATCGGGCCGGCGTACTTCCTGAAGATCGGATCGTAATGATTGACGATCAGCCGACGCAAGGGATGAACCTGCAGGACGCCGTTAAAAAGTTACGCGGTGCGCCGAAAACGCAAGTGAAAGTAACGTTGGCGCGCGAAGGCGCGAAGGAACCGATTCCGATCACGCTGACGCGTGAAAATATAATGATTACAAGTATTCGCGCGAGAATGTTGAAGGATGGCGTCGCTCAGATTCGTTTGACCGAATTCATCGAACCGACCGTTCGGGATCTCGAAGCCGCGCTCAAGAACATGGAAAAACAAGGTATGAAGAGCCTTATTCTTGATTTGCGCAACGACCCGGGAGGGTTGTTGACCGCCGCCGTTGATACCTGTAAAGAATTTATCGGCGATCAAAAATTGATCGTTTATACCGAAGGGCGTTCTCAGCCGCGCCAAGAGTTTCGCGCCGGCGTCACCGCTCCTTACAAGAAACTGCCGATGGTTGTTTTGATCAATCGCGGTTCCGCTTCCGGTTCCGAAATCGTGGCCGGAGCCATGCAAGATTTGGGACGCGCGGTCTTGATCGGCACCGAGTCGTTCGGAAAAGGCAGCGTGCAATCGGTGATCAGTCTTGAAGACGGCTCCGGTTTGCGTTTGACCACGGCCAAATATTATACGCCGTCCGGACGCTCCATCCATCGTGATCCGAAAACCGGTAAAGGTGGCATTCAGCCCGACATCGAAGTGCCGGTGGATCGCGATACCGAAGTCAAACTTCAAGCGCAATCCGAAGAGATCTTTGCGAAAGGACAGGAGAGTCATTCCGCCGTCGCTGAGAAAGACCGCGTGAAAGACGTTACGTTGGAGCGCGCAATAGAAATTCTCCGGATTCGTCCGATCTTAACCGGACAAAAAGACGGGTGAAGAAGCTTTTCATCAGCGTAACGTTGATTGTGTTGGGCGCCGGCGCGTGGTGGGTGATTGCGCGAACCGCCCGGTTTTCGGTCAAGAAATGGGACGCTAAATTTGAAACGGTGTTGCGTCACAATCTCACCACGATTGGTCTCACCGACCAAGACGTCCTTTCCAGTATTCATGAAATTCGTAACGACGCTCACGGCGAGTGGGTCGCCCATCGCATCTCAATGAAGATGGTCGCCGCCGATAAGCAAAAAGACATGGTCCGTGAGTTCGCCGACGCGGGCGCGAAGGTGGAAGAGAAAGTCGAGGCCGGCGTGCCGACTTATATCGTCAAACGCGGTTCCCGCGTCTACCAAGAAATCCAGTTCGTCCATTGAAGATCCTTGCGTTAGAAACCTCTTGTGACGAGACCGCTGCGGCCGTCGTTGAGAATGGGCGCACCCTTCTGTCGAGTGTCGTCTCCACACAGATTCCGCTGCATCGGCCTTATTTCGGCGTCGTGCCCGAATTGGCCAGTCGGTCTCATTTGATCACGATCAATGCGGTCGTTGAAGCGGCGCTTAAAAAAGCGCAGATTAAGAAAAATCTTAAAGGCATCGATACGATTGCCGTCACAGTGGGCCCCGGATTGGTGGGCGCGCTGTTGGTTGGACGTATGAGCGCCGAAACGCTTGGATGGGTTCATCGGATTCCAGTCGTCGGCGTCAACCATATCGAAGGTCATTTGCTTTCTCCGCTGTTGAGCCATCCGTCCTTGAAGCCGCCTTTCCTTGGGTTGGTGGTTTCAGGCGGGCATACGGAATTGATTTACGCGCGATCGTGGGGAAATTACGCGTTGCTGGGCCGTACGCGCGACGATGCGGCCGGCGAAGCGTTCGATAAAGTGGCTCGCATGATGAATCTGGGATATCCGGGCGGGCCAGAAATCGATCGAATGGCGCGCGGTGGCGATGCGTCCAAGCAACCCTTCCCGCGCCCTTGGCTGCCCGGTACTTGGGATTTTTCTTTCAGCGGCCTAAAAACGGCCATGCTTTATCGATTACAACAACGCAAACGCTGGTCGATTGAGCAGAAGAAGCATGTTTGCGCGGGGTTTCAGGAGGCTGTTGTCGACGTTTTGGTCCGCAAAACAATGGCGGCCGCATCAGCGTTGAAAATCTCTACCATCGTCGTCGGCGGCGGCGTGGCGGCAAATTCGCGATTGCGGACTGTTTTTTCAGAGAGAAACGAAGGCGGTAAGTTCAAGATACTAATCGCGCCGCCCGTCTTTTGCACCGATAATGCGGCCATGATCGGTTCTTCGGCCTATTTTAAAGTCCGATATGGTAAAAAAATGGATCGAACTTCGCTAAAAATCCAACCTCAAATGCACATCCCGATGTTTTCGGGACGCTTGCCGGCGCCACCGTTTAAGTAAAAGCACCTGGAAATATAGCGGCGTTTCCTTTACGCTTGGCGGTGATGAGTATTCGTAAGCGTCTCGCTTCGTTTATATTTTTCATGACCGGATTGCTTGTGCTCGTCGGCGGGCTTGTGCTCGTCGGCGGGCCTGTTATTTTGGGCGCGTTCCGGCAGTCAATCGACTCGATGGATTCGCTCGACGCGATTCGCGAGTTGCGATCCAACGTGGTTCGCCAACGAACGTCGTTGAACCGTTATTTGTTGCTCGACGACAGCCAAGAATGGATGACCTTCGAAGAAGCTTCTCGACAAGCCAGGAAAAGCGTCGACTCCTTAAAAAACCACGTGGGCAAGAGAGTTCCGGGTTGGTATTCGGAATTGCTCGATCTTTACAATTCGACCGAACAATCCGCCGAACTCGTCATTTCTCATTACAAAAAGGGAAACAAGGGCAAAGCGTACGAAGAGGCGACCAGCATTTTTGAGAAGCTGATCACGCGCGTGAACGAACTCGAAAAAGAAAAAGCGCTCGAAGCGCAGCGCATGTTCGAGCGCAGCAAGTTGCTCACGCAGCATGTTGAATCGATGGTGCTGATTTCATTGGTGCTCGCTTTCATCATCGGCATCGTTTTGTTCCGGTCGTTGTATCGCGCGGTGATGATGCCGATCGAAGTGCTCCGCCGCGGCGCGATCGAGTTCGGAAAAGGCCGGTGGGATTACCGCATCGACTTGGTCGCGAAGAATGAGCTCGGCACATTGGCCGATTCGTTCAATGCGATGGCTGAAAACGTGAAGCAACTGCAAATGCAAGCGGTCCACATGGATCGTATGAGCGCGGTCGGTCAGCTTGCCGGCGGTGTCGCGCACGAAATAAATAACCCATTGACCGCCGTTCTCGGACAAGCGCAGATTCTCATGGCGCGTCTCGCTGAAACGGATCCGGCGTACGCTCAAATCGTGAAAATCGAACAAGCGGCGTTGCGCTGCAAGAAAATCGTCCGGGGATTGTTGGATTTCTCTCGTCCGATTCAATCGGCGTTCGAAGAGATCGATATGCAATCGGTCGTGGTGGCGACGCTGGAATTGTGCGAAGCGGATCTTAAGCGCGGACGCGTCAATGTCGACCGCAAGATGGCGAAAGATTTGCCAATGATCGAAGGCAATCCCTCGGAACTTCAGCAAATTTTGTTGAACCTTATTAACAACGCGATTCAGGCGATGCCAAAGGGGGGGACATTGACGATCGAATCGAGAGTGATCAGCAACGCCTTAACGTTGCCGGAGCGCCGCAAAGGCGTTCCACCGCGAAAAGCGAACGGACCGTGGCTTGAAATCATCGTTAAAGATACGGGCATCGGTATTGCGAAAGAGCATCTCGCGCGTGTATTCGAACCTTTTTTTACTACGAAAGAAATCGGCAAGGGGACCGGTTTGGGACTTGCCGTGTCGATGGGCATCATTCAAAAACACAATGGGGATTTGCGCGTCGAGAGCGCCGGCATCAATCGCGGTTCGACATTTACATTGGCGTTGCCCGTCAAAAAAGCGAACGGTTCGCGCGCCGCTTCCGATTCTCAACCCGGGTTAGCCGCATGATGCGGGTGCTATTGATCGAAGACGATCCGGACGTTTCGGAGACGATTGTTTCGGTGTTGCAGAATTTCTTTCAAGACGTCGAATATCTGCATATTAGCGACGGCCCCGAATTTAAAAAAGGATTGTGGCGGAAGCCCGGATGGAGCCTCGTTATTCTTGATTTGATGATGCCCGGCATGACCGGTTTCGAAGTGTGCGAACATTTGCGCGGTTTCGCAGCAACCGCCAAAGTTCCGATCCTCGCTCTGACCGGCTACGATACGCTTCAAAACGAAGAGAAGATCAAAGCGGCGGGCGCAACCGGATACATGGCTAAACCTTTTGAAGTTCGCAAATTGAAAGAGGAAATTCAGAGGATTGCCAAAGGTGTCTGAACGCATGAAATATACGGAGATTGATCGGCAGTTCGACGACGCGCTCGAGCGCGCGCGTCAAAACGTGCCACCCGTGTCGGGGCCGTATGGCTCCGGTCCGTTGGCCGCCGACCATTTCCTGTTGAAAAAAAGCTGGGATTATTTTCGCAATCGCGTACGCGCGATCGAAGATCAATGGCGGCATATGCTCGATGCCAAAGCGGCGCAGTTGAACGCGACGTCGCAAGAGTTGCAATCGGAGCGAAAGATGCGGCTCGAATTGGAAGAAGAAACCCGCATGTTGCGTTCGCTCGATGCGACGATCAAAAAAGCGCGCACTGAAGATTTCACCGGCTTTGCCCGGAAGAGTGAGAATTTGCGCATGCGATGGGATGCCGAGCGCGAGGTGCTTCAGCGCCGCATCGATCAGTATGAGTTGCGCGTCGCGCAGCAAAAGAAAGATTTGGAAGCCCGCAAAGTCACCTTCGCCGAACGCGAAGCGCGTTTGATCGAAATGATCCAAATGCTGAAAGCCGATGCGGCGACCCATGCCGACCGGGAACGGGATATTCACTGCAAATGGGGTGAAGAGATTAAGCAGAAAGATGACAAGCTGCAGTCTCTCGAAACAAAAGTAGAGCTGTTGCGAGGCGAAATCGATCGGCGCGACCAACTTATCAAGCAGTTTGAGTTGTCGGTTGCCGGGTTCGAAAAAGACAAGGCCGCTTTGGTTCAATATGTATCTGAATTGCAGCGGACGTTGTGCGACCGCGACACCGAAATCCAAAATCAGAAAACCCGCTATGAGATTTTGACGCGTGAAAGAGACGCATTGCACGCCGGATGGGAGCGCGAACGGGCGGAATGGCGTGAGTTGTGGGACCGCGGCCGCGAAGCATGGGATAAGCGCCGCTAACCTGGGAACTTCGCCTTTCCGACGGCGTTTGACCGGTTGACAGGCCTAGGTGTGTATATTAAGATCTTCAGGCCTTCGAAGGAAAATCTTCCTAAAATTATTAACCGAGTGGTATCCAACTATGAGTGAAATCCAAGTTACCGATCAAAATTTCGATAAAGAAGTTCTGCAGTCCACCCAGCCTGTTCTCGTCGATTTCTGGGCGCCGTGGTGCGGTCCATGCCGCATGCTTTCGCCGATGATCGCCGAACTCGCCGGAGAATATGCGGGCCGCGCGAAAATCTGCAAGATGAACACCGACGAAAACCCGAATGTCGCCACCCAATTCCAAATTTCAGCGATTCCGGCCTTGTTGTTCTTCAAAAACGGCAAGCTCGCCGATCAGTTGACCGGCGTCCGTCCGAAACCTGAAATTAAATCCGTATTGGAAAAACTTTTCTAGGCTACGATTATTAGCCGTTTGATCCTTCTCCGTCGATTCTTCAAGCAGTTGCCGTTTGTGGTGATGTTATTGGCCGCGGTCGGCTGCAAATCCCACGCCGAGAACGCCAAAGTTTATAAGGCGCCGGATTTTGAAGTCACGGATCTTCAGGGAAAGAAAGTTTCTTTGGCTTCGATGCGCGGGAAAGTCGTATTCCTTGACTTTTGGGCCACCTGGTGCCCGCCGTGCGTGATGTCGTTACCGGAAGTTGAAAAACTCGGAGAGGAATACAAAGCTAAGAACGTTACCGTGTTGAGCATCAGCCTCGACTCGACGCAGGATGCGGTTATTAAATTCCGTCAGACGCATCAGATGAAAAACCGCGTGGCGTTGGCTGGGCGATCCGGCGTTGATGCGCAATACAATATCGAAGGTATTCCGGCATATTTCATTGTTGACCAGCAGGGAAACATCGCAAAAGCCTGGGGTGGTTACAACCCGGCGATGACGGTGTTGTGGAGAAAGGAGATCGATCGACTGTTAGCAAAAAAGTAATGTTGTTTGCCGTTTGATTCGCCTCTCGTAAGCCACCCGTTGTTCAGCCTCAAAATCCCAAAATAAATCCAATTTATGCCCAAGTTGTGTCTGTTTGATGCCAGCGGTTATATTCACCGCGCGTTCCACGCGATTCCTCCTTTAAGTAATTCGAAGGGGGAGCCCGTCAATGCGGTGTTTGGGTTCTCACGCATGATCTCCAAAGTTTTGAAAGAGGAAAAACCCACCTACGTCGGTGTATGTTTCGATACGCCGTCCCCGACGTTCCGTCATGAGAAATTTACTGAATACAAAGCCACTCGAACCGAGATCGACGCCGCTTTGGTTTCACAGTTGCCTTTGTCCGAACAATTGGCCCGTGCCTGGGGACTTCCGTGCGTGAAGAAGGACGGTTATGAAGCGGATGACGTTATCGCGACGCTTGCCGTTCAAGCGCGAAATGAAGGCATGGACGTACTGATTCTCAGCGGAGACAAGGACATTTTGCAGCTCGTCGATGAGCGCATTCATGTGCGCGATGAGATAAAGAAAGTGGAGTACGACGAAGCGAAGGTGTTCGAACGTTACGGTTTTAAACCCATACAACTCGTCGATTATTTATGTTTGCTCGGCGATAAAGTGGATAATGTCCCCGGTATTGCCGGTGTCGGAGAAAAGACCGCGTCCAAGTTGATCATCGATTATGGGGCGTTGGAGGGAATTTACTCTCATCTGGACGATCAAAAAGGGGCTTTGAAAGAAAAACTATTGGCCGGGCGCGAACGCGTGTTTGGAAACCGCGAGTTGATTCGCTTGAAAGACGACGTGCCTTTGGATGAACCGCTTGAAAAGATGAAAGTCCGCGCGGCCGATCCGGCCGTGTTGTCGCCGTTGTTGGCGAGGCTCGAATTTCGCGGCGGGTTGCACGGCGTGTCCGACGATATCGCCGATCCGACGTTGTCGGTCAATAAAAAAAGAATTGTCCATACCGTTTTGAGCGAAGAACGGCTAAATTTATTGGGTAAGAAACTAAAAGACGCGCGCCGCCTCTCTTACGACTTGGAAACCGATGGTCTGAACAAACTTCGATGTGGCATCGTGGGCGTGGCGCTGTGCGTAGAAGAAAACGAATCGTGGTACATTCCGGTCGCTCATTCGTACATTGGAGTGCCGGAGCAACTTCGCTGGGAAAAAATTCGCGCGGTGATCGCGCCGAGCCTCGAAGACCCGACCCTTTTTAAATGTGGACAAAACCTAAAATTCGACAATCCCATTCTGGCCCGTCACGGCATCTCGGTCAAAGGTCCCGCTTTTGACACGATGATCGCCGCTTATTGCATCGATCCGGGCCGCCCCAGTTTCGGCCTTAAAGATTTGGCCGCCGACTATTTGCAGGAGCGCATGACGCGCATCGATGAGTTGATCGGGAAGAAAGCCGACGCAAATTTCGCGCATGTGGATATCGAGCAAGCGGCTCCTTATGCGGCGGCCGATGCCGAGGTCGTTTTCCGGCTTGTCGACATTTTCCAAAAGAAACTGGAACAAGAAGGCGTGAAGCCGCTGTTCGAAAAGCTTGAAATGCCGCTCGTTGAGATCATTCAAGACATGGAGTCGGCCGGCATTACCGTCGATACCGAATATTTGAGGAAAACAGGGCAGGCGTTTGAGGCGCAGCGAAGGGAAGTCGAGGCCGAAATCTACAAGTTGGCCGGCGAAGAATTTGTTTTGAACTCTCCGAAGCAATTGGCGCGGATTTTATTTGAGAAATTAAAGCTGCCGGTCGTCAAAAAAACGAAGACCGGTTATTCGACCGATGAAGACGTGCTCACAAAATTAAGCGCCGAAAATCCGATTTGTGAAAAAATCATCGCGGTCCGCGAGCTTTCGAAATTGAATTCAACGTATGTCGAAGCGATTCTGGAAAGAGTCAACCCTGCCACTTCTCGCGTGCATACCTCGTTCAATCAAACCGGCGCGATCACAGGCCGCTTCAGTTCCACCGATCCGAATTTGCAGAATATTCCGATCCGCACCGAGAACGGCCGCATGATCCGGCGCGCGTTCATCGCTTCGAAAGGCTGCGTGCTTTTGTCGGCCGATTACAGTCAAATCGACCTTCGTTCGCTCGCGCACATGTCGGGAGATCCGGCGCTGATACGCACGTTCCAAGCGGGCGGTGACGTGCACGCGGCCACGGCGGCCGAAATGTTTCATGTGCCGTTGAATGAAGTGACCGCCGATCAACGCCGCAGCGCGAAAGCGATCAATTTCGGCATTGTTTATGGTCAGCAGGCATATGCGTTGTCGCAGAGTCTCGGTATTCCGCTTGAGACTGCGCGTGAGTTCATCAGTAAATATTTCGAGCGCTACGCGGGCGTGCGCGCGTGGATCGAGACCACGCTTGAACAGGCGCGGAAAAATCAATTTGTGACGACGTTGGCCGGGCGTCGGCGGCGCGTGATTGATATCGCGGCGCCGAATGCATTTACGCGCGGTTTCGCCGAACGTGTGGCGGTCAATACGCCGATCCAAGGCACGTCGGCCGACATCATCAAGTTCGCGATGATCCGTGTGTTCGAAGCGTTGAATAAGAAAAAATTAAAAACGCGCATGATGCTGCAAGTGCACGACGAGCTTTTGTTCGATTGTCCGAAGGAAGAATATTCGGACGCGATTGCGTTGATTCGCGACGGTATGGAAAACGCTTTTAAATTGCAGGTGCCATTGGCCGTCGACATTAAAGCCGGAGCGAACTGGAACGACATGGAAAAGATCAGAACGGAGGCGGTGCGATGAGCGTATTTCGCGGGGCAAACCCGTTCGATCAGCTGACGAAAGGCGTGAAATTTCTCGTAATTTCGAACGTCAGCGTGTTTCTGTTGCAGATGATTTTACGCGACCGGATGGAAATTTATTTGGGCCTCACGCCGATGCTCGTGATCAGCAAATACTGGGTTTGGCAAGTGTTCACGTATGCATTTCTCCACGGGAGTGGCTGGCACCTGTTTTTTAACATGTTTGCTTTATGGATGTTTGGTCCGCATATGGAGTCGAACTGGGGTACGAAACCATTTCTCAAGTATTACTTCGCGTGCGCGCTCGGCGCCGCGTTCAGTCAATTCTTGTTGGCGCCGTCGTCGCTGGTGCTTGGCGCGTCGGGCGCCATATACGGTTTGTTGATCGCGTTCGGCCTCATGTATCCCGATTCGGTCATTTATTTGTTTTTTGTGTTCCCGTTGCGCGCGATTCAAGCGGTGTTCTTCATCGCGCTGCTGACGCTGGTGTCGGCGCTCGCTACCGGCGGAGAGCGCATCGCGCATTTCGCGCATTTGGGGGGAATGTTGACCGGTTTTCTTTATTTGAAATCACCCGAATGGTGGAACCGATTGCGATTGTGGCAGGCCAACCGCCGTTTTCGAAATCCATTGGGCCCCAAATCGGCGCGCCGGCAGCCAATCACGGAATTCGAAGTGTACGCGCCGACCGACGACATGACGGCTGAAGTGGATCGGATTCTCGAGAAAATTTCATCGAAAGGCATCGATAGTTTGACCAAGCAAGAACACGAGACCATGCGCAAGTATGGCGAGCGCAAGAAATAAGCGCGCGGTTCTCGTGGGGCTGACCGGCGGCATGGGCAGCGGAAAGTCCACGGTACTGGCGATGTTCGCGCAAAAGGGCGCGTTTACGCTCGACGCGGATGCAATTGTGCGGGACTTGCTTAGAGACAAAAAGATTTTGAAGCAGATTCGGGTCGCCTTCGGTTCCGGCGTGTTTGATTCGTCCGGACATTTGGACCGTAAAGCTTTGGCCACGGTTGTGTTCGCATCGGTTCGTAAACGGAAACGGTTGGAGAGATTGCTTCATCCCCGCGTTCGCGAAACGATTTGGCGTTCGATAGAAAAGAAAAACCGCGGCGTATGGGTGATCGATATTCCATTGCTGTATGAATCGAAGTGGCAGCGGAAGCTGGATGCGGTGATCGTTGTTGATGCGACGCTCGCCAGCCGGTTACGAAGATTAAAACGGCGTGGGTTTTCACCGAGCGATTCAAAAAAGCGTATCGCCGCGCAGATGAGTCTGGCCCGCAAGGTTCGTCTCGCAGATTTTGTCGTAAATAATAATGGAAGTATTCAACAGACCCGGAAACAGGTCGATGAAATTTGGAAACAAATTCCAAACATGACGCACGGAGGACATTAATGGAATCGCAGCACGAACAAAAAACCACAGCCGACAACCCGAAGGCTGAGCCGCATCAAGCGGAAACGAAGAAAAACGACAACGCGATCGCCGCGGCGATCCCGGCGGTTACGACGACGCCTACGGCGCCGGCCGCTCAACAGAACACGTCGATCCAAGACGCAAAGAACCATTTGGACGCGGCCGTGCTCGCGAAAATGCATCTGGGCGAATTGATCAAGATCGCTCAAGAAGCGAAGGTCGAAAACGTCGCCGGCCTTAGGAAACAGGCGTTGATCGCCCGTATTCTCGAGGCGCGCGCGAAAGATACCGGTGTTATTCTTGGTGAGGGCGTTCTCGAAATCCTGCCGGATGGCTTCGGATTCTTACGATCGCCTGAATACAATTATCTACCGGGACCCGACGACATCTACGTCTCTCCGTCACAGATCAAAAAGTTTGCATTGCGCAAAGGCGATACGGTGGCCGGCCAAGTTCGTCCGCCGAAAGACCAGGAACGTTTCTTCGCGTTGCTCCAAGTTCGCCATGTGAACCAGGAATCTGTCGAAAAACTTCGTTCGCGGCAGCTGTTCGACAACCTGACGCCGTTGTACGCGCAGAAACGGTTACGACTTGAAACGAAAAAAGAAGATCTGAACACGCGCGTGCTTGATCTGATCGCGCCGATCGGTATGGGCCAACGCGGCGTGATCGTCGCTCCGCCGCGCACCGGAAAAACGATCTTCTTGCAGAAGATGGCGAACGCGATTACGACGAACTTTCCGGAAGCGGTGCTGATCGTTCTGTTGATCGACGAACGTCCTGAAGAAGTCACGGACATGCAGCGCTCAGTCAAAGGCGAAGTGATTTCATCGACGTTCGACGAACCGGCGGATCGCCATGTGCAAGTGGCCGAGATGGTCATTGAGAAAGCGAAACGTCTCGTTGAAATGAAAAAGGATGTGGTGATTTTGCTCGATTCGATCACGCGTCTCGCGCGCGCGTACAACACGGTCACACCGTCCTCCGGCCGCGTGCTGTCGGGCGGTCTCGATTCGAATGCGCTTCAGCGGCCGAAACGTTTCTTCGGCGCCGCGCGCAACATCGAAGAAGGGGGAAGTCTCACGATTCTCGCCACCGCGCTTGTCGAAACCGGTTCGCGCATGGACGATGTCATCTTCGAAGAGTTCAAAGGTACCGGTAACATGGAAGTTTATCTGGACCGCAAGCTTGCCGATCGCCGCATCTTCCCGGCCATCGATATCACGCGATCAGGCACGCGAAAAGAAGAATTGCTGCTGACGCCGGATGAACTGAACAAGATCTGGATCTTGAGGAAGGTTCTTTCGTCGCTGAATCCGATTGAGGCGATGGAGTTGCTGCTCGAGAAGCTGAGCGCGACGAAGTCGAATAAAGACTTTTTGAAGTCGATGGAGGTTTCGGGGTAGACGCGTTAGGCGTTCTTCATCACGAGGTCGTAAATCTTCGCTTTGTTTTCTGGCGTGACGAGAGTCGTCATCTCGACCAGGAACGGGCCGTTTAATAGCGATATCTCAAGGTACACCCGTAGATTGTCCGAAAGTTGTTCGCCTTCCATGAAGTTTTCCGGAATCGCATAGTTTTTCGGCAGAATTACCTGTCGACGTGCATTGCGGATTTGATTGCCGAGTGTTTGCTCGGCCGAATTCTGCATTTGCGTAAAAATCATGCCCTGTGATTGATCGACGATGGCGACGCGACTACCTAACTTTACGTTTTCCACCAACGATCTTTGTCGCGCGTTCACGATCAATACGAACGAGAATGAAGGGTCCGTGGCTCGTTCTCTTACGTTATCGAGCGCTTGGGCGAATGAGGCGTCATCCAATCCGTCGAATACGCGGTAAACGACCGTTCCTTGAGAAATGTTTTTCGTCTTTTCTAATTTGTAGAGGCCGCGTTCGCTGATCGCCGCTGCATTGCCGGTCGGTTCGATTCCTTTGGTGAGTTGCGCGTGGCGGGATCTCGCATAGTCCACCAGTGAATTCACGTTGAGAGGTTCGGCTATCATTACGCGATTTAATATCGCAGATGGTGATTCGGTGTTGCCGCGCAACCATTCGTCCGGCAACGACATTTGTAGTTCGCGCGGCATGAATGAATTCCACATCACATGGAAAATGGCGCTTTGGACCGCGGCTAAAACCAACGCCGTCATTAATCGGGCGGTGCCAGAGTGGCCCCCGGCCATTAATGGCGACAGCGCCAAGAAATTGACGATTAAAAATCCTAGTAGTCGCGCGGGGATGCGCACTTCGTAACGATCGTACCAGGGGGTAGTGATCTCTTCTTCCGGCTTTGTCGGTCCGTTGTATTTTTTCCCTGTCCAACGTTCGATAAGTCGTTTCCTGTTTTTAACCCAGTACCGAAGAAGCTCATGCATGCCGAGCACGACGATGCTGCCGAAAATCGCGGCCCAGAACGGAGAGAAAAAGATCGATAATTGGAGGCTGATTCCCGGCAGTAACGGGAATTCGCCGACCGCGATTAACAAACTCCAAATCAGCAACGATTCAAAGGATTTTTCTTTCGCCCATTTATAAGCGGTTCCTAAGTCCGCTCCGGTAAAGAAACGATAAATCCGCATCAACGTTTTTAACGCGAAGTCGACTTCTTCGGCATCTTGGAGCAACTCGGGTTTTGAAAAGCTCAATTTGTCATCGACGCGAACGCTCCACCAGCGGCCTTGCTTGTCCGAATAGGTATAGACCTGGTCTTGAAATCCTTTTTCTTCCTCGATCGGTTTCGCCAATTCCGCTAAATCATTGGCGTCCTGAAGCGTCAACGCCACTTCGCTTTCGCGATCGCCGCGATGTTTCGCCGCGCCGATAGAAATACGAATCTGCATGCCGGGCGGAACGCGTTTGAAAATTCCTCTTACGAACGCCGTTGAAGGTCGTCCGGTTTTTGGATCGTAAATTGTTGATTCCTTCACTGTAACAGTGACGTCATCTCCGCCGAATTGCGTGCGATTTAACATATAAGTTTTGCCGTCTTCGACGGTGGTTAATTCTCCTCGCGAGTGTTGATGAGCTTGGATGTATGAGTTGATCTCGCGTAGCGAGTCGGCAAAAGGAGTAAGAATCGGATCGCCAAACGTCAAAGCGATGTTTCTATAGGTGTCGGTGAAATTCATCGGCGCGGTTGGTCGTGTCGCCGCCGCATGCAATCTTAATAATGAATATATTTTCTGAGAACTTAACATCTCGCCGAATTTCCGGAAGTCGATGAAGATGGCGGCCCACCCTCTGACGAGCTTTGTCGGCAAAATATAAAACAACGATTTCGGATTTAAGAACGGCGCGCGTTTGTCTCGAGCGACGATGTCTTGCGCCAACTTGAAGATCCGGTCGCGCATTTTAAAGTTCTCAGCGGCTATCGCATCCCGGCGATTCTTCTCTCGATCATCGCCGCTCATGTTTCGCAACTGCCGCAGCATCTGCAGCATTTCTCTGACGTCTTTGGCCAACGCGAACGCTTCGTCTTTTTCGTTTTCTCCAACCCACGGTTTCGTGAGATCGACCAAATCCAAATGTCTATAGAACT